>JAGAJB010000016.1 GCA_017626295.1 Clostridia bacterium
ATATCAAGAGGTACAAAATTCGCACTGATTTTGGCAGAAATTCGTCGCCTCGGCTCCTCATTTCTGCCAAAATCATAATAGTTTCTTCTATCATCATATTTTTTTGAGACTTTTTGTCACCTATCATTGACGACTCTACACAACTGCACCGATTTTTAATTAAAAATAACTTGACATTCGGTGCAGTTGATATTATAATTTAAGAGATGTGCCGGTGTGGCGGAATAGGCAGACGCAAGGGACTTAAAATCCCTCGGTGGCAACATCGTACCGGTTCAAGTCCGGTCACCGGCACCAAACAGAGAATTTACACTTTTGTGTAGATTCTCTGTTTTTGTTTTTGAGAGTGTAGGACTTGAACCGGTCTCGCCGAAGGCGAACATAATCGGGTGTTCGCGAAGCGAATGATGGGCAGAGCCCATCAAGTCCGGTCACCGGCACCATATTGAGTATTCATAAGGGATTTGACCTGTGAATACTCAATTTTTTGCTTAAAATAGAGTTTTGTATATAGCTTGATATAGTTTTATGTATCGTCGCATTCCTTTCGGAGTGCGACTTTTTTCTTATGCTGACTTTTCTGTAGGTTTTGAGATATAACCTATTGCCACTCCCTGACGGGTATCTGTCGTGAAGCAAGGCTCATCGTTCTCAGGTATTTCAAGATAGCCTACAAAGTTGTAGTGAATCACAACTCTCTGTGTCTTGTTTTTACCTTTGCCCTCTGCCTCATAAACATCAATGTGGTCAATAAGCTCGTGAATGAATAGCGTTGTAATTGCATAAATAAGAGATAAGAAAACCGCCTCACTTGTAGTGAAACGGTTTTTCAAAAACATATAATACAGATAAGAAAAAGGCAAAAAGGAGATTATTTCTGAATCAGTATCAGATTTCATTAAAAACCCAATAATATAATGATACTCCAACCTTTTTCAAATTATCCTAAAGCTACCATACTGAAAACGAGAGCGAACAATGCTACTGTTTCACAGAGACCGACAACAGTAATGTACTGAGAAAAACCTTTTCCTGTTTCAGCTAAAGCATCTGCACCTGCAGCACCTGCTTTACCCTGAACAAAAGCTGAAACTGCCATTGCAAGACCTGATGCAATACCGAGACCGAAAAGAAAAGCAGGGTCTGCGGTGGCTGACTTCATCTGTTGCATAAGAAGAAAGCCGTAAATAGTCTGTGTAAGGGGGGCACCTGCAAAAACCGTAAGAATGAAAGGTGCTGCCTTATTGCTCATATAACACTTTTTCCACGCACCGATTGATGCCTGACCTGCGATACCGATGCCGATTGCAGAACCGATAGCGGCGATGCCCATTGCTAATGCTGTACCTAATAAACCTAAATTCATAGTAATTCTCCTTTTTTAGTCAATTTGTTCTTTAAATGGTTTGAATTTGTGTCCGCTCCAGGACATATCAAGATGTGATGAGAATTCCAAAGTGTTCAGTCTGATTCCGTGAACAATAACAGACAGAACATTCAGTATCATATTAAGTCCGTGTCCGAATACCAGAAGGACTATGGCAATTATCATAAACATAAAATTGCCAAGCAACGGACTTGCAAGCTCGTTTACAGTTGCAGATATCGCTGCACCTGCAAGACCGACTGCCCAAAGCCTTATATAAGAAACTATATCTGAGAAAACATTGACTACACCAAGCAAAACAGAGACAATGTTTTTCAGACTTTCGAGTATAGATTTACCGACACTACCCTCATAATTTGCAAACACAAAGCTCATAACAAAGCCGACGATAACGAGTACAAGAGCTACCGTTCCGACGGGAATACCGCCGATTACAAGTCCGAAGCTGAAAACATCGGGATTAACAACAAAGCTCAGTACAACATAATAGATACCCACAAGTTGCAATATTGACCCGATATCTCCGAGTATCTTAATTGATTTTCTGTTTCTTTTTGCAACCTTAAGATGTGCTATAACAAGCTGAATGAGAGCCAAAGAAAAACAGAAAATCTGCAAATTCTGTGCGGTTGTAAGACCGACATTTCCGTTTGTCCAGAAAGGATACCATATTTTATCGGCATATACATTTGAGATAAACGGGATTGATAGCTTTTGAAGCCATTCGGGCAGCTTCTCAGCAGGAAGACCGCCCCATGTGCAGGTTAATGTTCCCCAGAGTATTGTCGAAATACCGAAAAGACCAACTAACAGAAATGCGGGTGGGATTTCTTTCTTTGCTTTTTCAGATTTAATAATCAACACTGCAGCAACAGTTGAAATAAGCAGTCCGTAAACACCATCACCGAATATAATTCCGAAGAAAACGAGGATAAAGCCTAAGAACCAACCTGAAATATCATACTCAAAATACCCCGGAACAGTGCCTAAAAAGTCAGTAAGCGGATAGATAAGGCTTACAAATTTATTGTTTTTAAGCTTTGTCGGAACATCATCCTCTTCAGTGGGTTCCTCAATAAGAAGTCCCCAGAAATTATCTTTAGTAATTTCTTTAAGGTAAGGTAGATTTTCCTCTTCAACATATCCCGTAAAATATGCAACCGAAACATCATTTTTATCGTTCTCCGATAAGCTTTCATCTGCCATACCGGTGGCATATACCTCAAATTCAATTTCCTTTTCGCAGGATTTAACCATATTCTTCATACCATAATTATATCCTGCATAGCCGATTATTTTTTCATCAATTGACTCTATCGCTTTGCTGATTTCTTCAAGCCTTTGTTTTACTTTTGCGGTGGAAATCTGCGGTAACTCAAAACGATAGCTTTTGAGTTTTTCTGCAGTTTCTTTACCCTCAACGCCGGATATAATCAGAGCAAACTTTACTGAATTTTTAATTTTTTCTAAACTAATGGTTTTTACTGTTTCAGGAATACTGTCATACTCAGCTCTCGGCATTTCATAAAACGAAATGTCAACACCTTTGTTTAACAAATCGTTAACGTCGTCAGGGTTGACTTCGCCCCAGCTTTTAATCCGTTCAAGTTCAGAAATCAATGCGTGTTGTTCATTCAGATAAGCTTTCTTTTCTTCTGCTAAGGAAGTTATTTCTTTTGCTGCTGAAACAGCTTCGGAAGCAGTTATGTCTTTTTGCTCAATATTCTTATTTTTCTTTTCGCTTAACAGAAAAACCGCACTTTCAAGCAGGGCAATCTGTTCTTTTAACTCATCGATTTTTTTGCCTGAGCCTTCTGTTATTTCTATGTGAACAATTCCTGCTTTGCGAAGTTTTTTAAGAGCTTCTCTTTTTTTATCTCCCATAACTATAAGAGAGATTTTTTTCATCGGTACAATCATACAGCACACACCTCCGTTCCCGAAGATGATTCATCACGAGCGGCTATTTTGCGTTTTGAAATTTTTGAACGCACAACAGCGCTGACCTGTTGGTCTGCCATATAAATTGATATCTTTTTGATATTTGCCTGTGTTTCGGGGATTTTCACCTTTTCAAACAGGTTGACTCTTTGTGAAGTAGAAAGCAATTCTTTTTCTAAAAGCCTTACCTGTTCATTCAACACTTCCGCCTCTAAATCAAGCGACATTGCTTTTTCCATATGATTTGCTGCAATATCCACCCAAAGCGGTGTTTCATACAAATCATAATCGCCTCTGGAAAAGTCTGCACCCTCAAAAGTGGGAATCGTAACACCTGCAATGTTTCCTGTTCCTTTTCGGATGTTGCTAACAGTAATAATTCCGTCGGGGAAAGCACTTTCTTCGCTGAAAACTGCAATCCATGAAGAAAAACCTTTTTCTAAATTTTCACGTTCTCGTCTTACTGAGGCAGCCTTTGCTTCAATTATTCTTATTTCCGATTGAAGCTGTTGCTTTTTAAGTGTCAGCGTAGGCAAATATCTTTGATACATTTTAAGAGCATCTTTCTGTACCTTTAACTCATTTTTAGTTAATTTGATTTTTGCCAAAATTCAGTCCTCCTTACTTTACAGGCCAGAATTCATCTGTAAGGTCTGACTTAATTCCTGTTTCATCTTTTTGGAAACAATCTGCAAGAATCTGCCAACCGAGGTCAAGCGACTCCTCAAGTGTTAAATTAACCGACAAATCCATAAGCTTATTTTCAAAAAGCTGACCGTATTTCAATAATTTCTCATCCCAACGGTTCATTGAAAAGCCCATATTCTTCTTTTCCAATGTTTCTTTATAGGATGAATACAATCTAATCATAGAGTCCATAAGAATACGGTGATCCTTACGTGTTTTGCCGTTGACATTCTGCTTAAGTCGTGAAAGAGATCCGAAGGGTTCAATTCTTCCGCCTTTCAGATAATACTGACCTTCGGTAATATAGCCTGTATTATCGGGAACAGGGTGTGTAACATCATCACCCGGCATTGTAGTAACCGCAAGCACCGTGACAGAGCCTGAACTATCAAAATCAACTGCTTTTTCATAACGTGAAGCAAGCTGAGAATAAAGGTCACCGGGATAGCCTCGGTTTGAGGGAACCTGTTCTTGTGTGATAGCAATTTCTTTCATTGCATCTGCAAAGTTTGTCATATCAGTGAGAAGCACCAAGACATCCTTATCCTGTAACGCAAACTGCTCTGCAACAGCAAGCGCCATATCGGGAATCATCATACATTCAACGGTAGGGTCAGAGGCGGTATGAACAAACATTACTGTTTTACTTAAAGCACCACCGTTTGACAGTTCTTCTTTAAAGAAAAGAAAATCGTCATATTTAAGTCCCATACCCCCAAGAACAATAACATCTGCTTCGGCCTGCAAGGCAATTCTGGCAAGAAGCTGGTTGTAAGGCTCACCTGAAATTGAAAAAATCGGAAGTTTCTGCGAAACAACAAGTGTATTGAACATATCAATCATCGGGATATTTGTTCTCATCATTCTGTTTGCGAGAATTCGTTTTGTAGGGTTAACCGACGGACCGCCGATCGGTTTCATATTATCCGTAAGTGCCGGACCTTTATCTCTGGGCTCACCTGAACCGTTAAAAATTCTGCCGAGAAGGTCATCGCTGAATGAGACTCTCATATCGTGACCTAAAAAGCGAACCTCATCACCGGTTGAAATACCCTGACCGCCTGCAAACACCTGCAATGAAACAACATCCCCGTCAATTTTATTGACCTGGGCGAGTGATTTGCCGAAACGGGTATTTATCTGTGCAAGTTCGTTATAACGCACACCCTGTGCTTTAACGGTAATAACGTTACCTGTAATTGATTCTATTTTGTTGAATACCTTGTTCACTATCACTCACCACCTTTCAGAAGAAGTTCTGCTTCACGGCTTAATTTTCCCTGACCGTCAGCATACATTGTGTCTATTTCAGCCTCTGCTCCGGCAAAAGCCTCACTATCAAATTCGGTATAATTCCAGTCAATAAACTTCTGTCTCATACGGTTGAAAAAGCTTCGGGCATCATCCTTGCTGTCAAGAGCATATTCACTGCCGAGAATATATACAAGTTTATCTGTTACATAACGCTGACGCTCTTTTGTACAGTTTGCTTCAACGGAATCAAAAGAGTTCTGCTGAAGATAAACAGCATCAAGCATTTCTGCCTTCAGATATATGGTGTAGTCCTCAATACTTGTACCCTCTTCACCGACGACCTTCATCATTGAACCGATTTCGTCTCCGTGAAGGAGAATATTTTTGCAAAAACCTGACTTCGCAGGGTCTGTAACCGGTTTGTATTTTGACCAGGAAATAAGCGGGTCTATTGCAGGATATTTTCTCGCATCAGAACGTTCACGTGAAAGCCCGTGGAAGGCTCCGACTACCTTGAGAGTTGCCTGAGTAACCGGTTCTTCAAAGTTACCGCCCGCAGGAGAAACCGTGCCTCCGATTGTAACGGAGCCCTTGCTTCCGTCAGGAAGAAGTACACATCCTGCACGTTCATAGAATGCGGCAATATATGATTCAAGATATGCGGGAAACGCTTCTTCACCGGGAATCTCTTCAAGTCTGCCTGACATTTCACGCATTGCCTGAGCCCAACGCGATGTGGAGTCAGCAAGCATTAAAACATTAAGACCCATCTGTCTGTAATACTCGGCAAGTGTTACTGCTGTGTAAACCGAAGCCTCACGGGATGCAACAGGCATTGAAGAAGTGTTGCACACAATAATTGTTCTTTCCATAAGAGAGCGTCCTGTTTTAGGGTCAGTAAGCTCAGGAAATTCTGTCAGCGTTTCAACGACCTCACCTGCACGTTCACCGCAAGCAGCAATAATAACAATATCAACATCTGCATATTTCGATGTTGTATGCTGCAAAACTGTTTTACCTGCACCGAATGGACCGGGAGTACAGTAAGTTCCGCCCTTTGCAACAGGGAAGAAGGAGTCAATAAGGCGCACTTTTGTTTCCATTGTTTCTACAGGTGCCAATCTTTCACTGTAACATTTAATTGCACGCTTAACAGGCCATTTGAATGACATAGAAACAGAGATGTCTCTGCCTCTTTCATCAGTTAAAACTGCAATTTCTTCGTTTACCGTATATTCACCTTTTTCTGCAACAGATTTCAATGTGTATATTCCGAGCAAATTAAAGGGAATGAATATTTTATGAGTAAAAGGACCTTCAGGAACTGTACCTATATATTCACCGGCACGAAGAATGTCTCCAACTTTTGCAGTAGGGGTGAATTCCCATTTCTTTTCGGAATCAAGTCCGTATGCATAATTTCCTCTTTCAAGAAACCAGCCTGCCTGTTCAGCTAACACGGGCAGAGGATTCTGAAGTCCGTCATAAATCTGACCCAGAAGCCCCGGTCCTAACTGTGCAGAGAGCATTTCCCCGGTAAAATCAACCTCATCTCCGCATTTGATGCCGCCTGTCATTTCATAAACCTGTATCTGAGCGATATTTCCTCGTATGCGTATAACCTCACTCTTGAGTTTGGTATCGTCAACATTAACATAGCAAATTTCATTCATCGAAACATTATTTTCAAACCTTACAGACACAAGGTTGCCGTTAATACTTACTACTTTACCTTTGTTTGCGGTCATTGTATAACCTCCGTTTTCTCCTCACTCATAATTGAGTAATAGATTTTTCTGTATGCGGTCTCCCCGCTATGTGTATCAAATTTTCTCATACGCTCCAGGAGCTTAAGTTTAAGACAATAATAGAACACATATTCTTCCGAAAAAGAATCCATTGGTCTCAGCGTTTCCAAAAACTCAAGACGGTAGCGGTTGAGAAATGTTTCTGCCTCCATCGGACTTTCAATTTCAATAGCAGTGCGTACCGCTTGCAAAAGGCCTGTCGGAAAAGACTGCATTACTTCATCAAAATGTTTGTTCATCTTATCTGCACGAAGCTTCGCTAATGCAAGGCGAAGATTACGTTCACCTTCATTCCATTTTTCAATCAGAGCAGATGATGATTTTTCATAAGTTCTTGATGGAATAAGAGAAATATTTTTAAGCTCAGCAAGTGCTCTTTTTCCTAAAAATCGGCTGCATAACTCAAAGAATTGATTTTCGGTAACCGGTATCGGTGTGTTTTCACCCAAACCATCCAGAGAAGGCAGCTGAGATATCAGATAGTACTCCGCCATAATTATTCAGCCTCTTTCAATAAAGCAGTAATCTTAGGGCTGAGATAACTCGACAACATATCGGTAACAGCCTCTTTGGAATAATCATAATACGCTCCGTCACCGTTTACTGCAATTCGGAATCCGCCGTCAACATTGTCATTGGCTTTAAGCGTAACTCCGGTGAGAATTTTTGTTTTAAGCTCTGCCAAAAGAGTATCTTCGAGCTTTGCAAGGTCATCACTGCTTAGAATTACGGATATATCAGTTGCTTCGGGCTTAGATAGCCAACATTCAACAGCTTTGACAATAAGCTGTGACAGTGCATCTGAAGAATAAACCGATGAAACGTTTTCTCCTATAATCGCATTAAGCTCTTTCGCAACACTTTCTCTGAAGGATATAAGAAGATTACGACCTGCCTGTCGGATTGCATCTTCACCTGATTTTACGGTTCGTTCATTTTTATTTTTTGCATCAGACAAAACTCTATCTGCCTGTGTGTTTGCATCGGCAATGATTTTTTTTGCCTCTGCTTTGGCTGTTTCGAGTATTGCGGCAGCTTGAGCTTCAGCTGTTTCAACACCGTCTTTTTTTATTTGCTCAATAAGCTCCTGAAGTTGAATTTCCATTTAGTATTCTCCTTTTCAGTCAGTTTTTATTACAGTAATACGTTTTTGCCATAAAAAAAGGAACCAACATCCTCTGCAGACAGCTGGTTCCAAAGTTTAAATATTTTCCACATTATATACTAGTATAAGTCAATTTGTCAAGATTATTAACAGAAAATTTAAAAGTACTTTTAAATTTGGTATAAATTCTTCCTCGTGATAATGTTTCTATAGCATATCCGCTTCAACAGATTTTACGCCTTCAGCTTCTTAGTTATGCCTTTTGCTGTTTTCGTCTGATCAACAACCGTAACAAGCATAATTTTGCCCGCGTATCAACATCTGCGAGATACTATTTTTATTATAAAAACCGTTAGGGGGTTAATTCTGAATTGACTTCTTGTGGCTCAATATTGCCATAGTAAAAATATTCAATGATATTTAACATTATGTATTCCTCCGTATCTGAGGAAATATATTAGAGTACGAAAGATAGAATATGTATTGCCGGAGAACTACTTGTGTTATGAACATCCGTACCATATTGAGTATTCATAAGGGATTTGACCTGTGAATACTCAATTTTTTGCTTAAATAGAGTTTTGTATATAGTTTGATATAGTTTTTATGTATCGTCGCATTCCTTTCGGAGTGCGACTTTTTGTTATGCTGACTTTTCTGTCGGTTTTGCAATATATCCTATTGCTACTCCCTGACGGGTATCTGTCGTGAAGCAAGGCTCATCGTTCTCCGGTATTTCAAGATACTCTAACTGCGATTCTTCTCGTTCTTGTACGCACTGTGCCACCTCCTTCGCTTTTATGATTTCAGGCATAATTTCATTTGTGCTTTTAAGAACTTCACGAAGCATTACTGTATCAAGCATTTTTGTTTGCCACACTCTTTTTGATACAATACTCAACTTGTCACATATGGGAGTTAACAGCTTAATATATTTCTCATAGTCCATAGCTAATGTCGGCTTCATTTTGGCTTTTTGAATCTGATGTCTGATATACTCTGACCTGTTCATATTCACTCTTTCAGCATCCTTTGTCAGCATTGAAATTTCTTTCTCATTCAGATACAAAAATATGGTTTTTGTCAGTTTCAATTTTTCACCTCCTGTCTTTCGGGTTTTAGGGGTGCGGGTCTCCGGTGGAGACCTTTGAATGCATTTTGCATTCAAAAGCACCGACCGAGCCGGCAGGCGAGACACCCCTAACAAGTGGAATTTGTATGCACAAATTCAATGCTTGCTAAGACTTATCCCACGCTTTTTTCTGTTTTTCGGTTGGTTTGCTATAGCATTTTTTCACTTCCTTTACTTAAAAATTTTGCATTAAAAAATCCTCGCACTAAAACATAAAGTACGAGGATATGTATTTAGGTTGATTTGTTTGGTGAGGTTGTAGTATAATTAAAAAATCAGGTTTTCAAATCGATGTAAAGTTATGTTGCGGATTTGTAAAGTAAATGTGGTGGCACTTTGCGTTGTGTTTTGTTACAATGAAATCGCCAAAATGAAGGGAGGCTTTCATTATGAAATTGTCAGATAAAATAACAAAGCTAAGAAAAGTTAATGGTTGGTCACAGGAAGATTTAGCAGAAAAACTCAACGTATCACGACAAGCAATCAGCCGTTGGGAGAATGGTACAGCGCTTCCGGATGCAAACAATATTCTTCAATTAAGCAAGTTATTTAATGTAACCACAGATTATTTATTAAATGAGGACTATTCTAGTGATAACGATATTCCTTGTGTAAAAGAAGTTCATAATAAATTAGATTACCAAAAGCTTATTTATAAAAAACGATTTCTTATTGCTTCGCTTTTATGGTTATTGAGTGCTGTTGTATGGCTCATTCAAGCCATAAATTGGTTGGACGTTTTTTATTGCGTTTTAGCAGTTGTTAATGCTATTATTTCATTAGTCAATATAATTCTTTACGAAAAGAGTAAGAAAAAAGAGATTTCATAAATTCAAATTTATACTGCTTAAATATTTAATCTGCTCTCACATTAGTGGGGGCAGTTTTTATATATAAAAACCGCCCCTAAAAGTAATGGGAATAAGCACTATAAAAATGTTCCACGGAAGTCTCTTTTTTGCCGTTTCACCCGAAATAGTTCCTGCTCCGGAATCTCACCGCAACGTTGCCTCGCTCGTATCATCGCAAAGTCATATCGCTTTCGGACGGTCATTCAGTTGTCAAGGTACACGAGAAAAACTTCTCTCTAATTGGTAGGCATTTAGAAAGCCTGAAAAAACGACTTTTTCTTAAACTTTTTTATTTTCGTAAAAATTGCACAACAAAAAAGCCGTCACATAGACAGCACAAATAGCGGGAGGACATTTCATCCTCTCGCACAGTTTGCACTGAAACTATGTAACGGCTTAAACTTTAAGCACTGATTATCCGTATGTTGCTAACCGTGTATCGGACTATACATTCTTCGGTCAGATAATATGTGTCGGCATAAAGCCAATAAGAAAAAAATATGTGTTTCAGTTGATATTTAGTTGTAGGGTAAATACATTATTTACCAATTTACTATTATAAAGAACATTTGTTTGCTTGTCAAGAACTTTCCCGAAAAAGAAAAGGTGGTGTCGATTTTCACCGACACCACGAGAGTAATTGATCAGTTATGTATTATCTGATTCGTTATATATAAATCTGTTATCATATCCACAGTATGGACAATTAAGGCAAAAAAGTTTTATTTTATCAAGACACGGTGTTTTTAGTTAATTCTTATCGCTCTAAACCGTTAAGAATTAACTTTTGTCGAATGGATTTAGTTTTTATTATGTATTGTCGTTTAAGAAAAATTGAACGGAAAATATGTGATTTTTATCGGTTTAGACTGCACTTTGAAGATTGTAAAAATTGCATTATTTAAGTTACCAAATCGGTTTTTGCTCTTTTTTGTTTTTAAAGGGTTTATAATATTCAATTATATATTAGTTTTATCCAAACAACTCTCTGTATTGAACAGGGTAATATCCTGTGTGTTGTTTAAAACGTCTTATGAAATTCGGGTAGTCGTTGAATCCGCATTCCGTGCATATCTGCAGCACGGTCATGTCTGTGTGCTCAAGCAGTTTTTTTGCATATTCAAAGCGCATATTGTTCAGATAAACTTTGAAGTTTATTCCTTTTTCTGCCTTGAATAGCCGTGAAAAATATGTGGGTGCAAGTGCAACCTCGTTGGCAACATCTTCAAGTTTAAGCTCATTTCTGAAATTGTTGAGAACATATAACTCCGCTTTGTTTATTGCGGAAAGTTCCCTGATTGGTTCATCATCTGAAGTTTCCTTTTTAAGTTTTGCAATAATGGCGTTGAGCAACATTTCGGAAAAATCCTTATCATTTATATTGTTGCAGAGTTCGTTAAGCAAAACTTCAAAGCAAAGTTTGGTTTCTCCGCTTGCTTTCAGAAACACCGGCGAGTTTTTTGTGAGGCTCTGCAGAAAAGTCTGATTGCAGATATCGCCCGAGAACATAACATTATAAAGTTCGGCATCCTTGATATCCACATAGTGAAAGTCAAGCGGAGTCAAGAAAAACAAATTGCCCGGTTCTATTTCATATTCGGTTCCGTCAACCGTATATGTACCTTTGCCCGAAACAATAAACTCCAGCTCATAAAAATCGTGAAAATGCGTTTCTATAAAAGTGTTTTCTTGCTTTTTGGTTGCACTGAGGTAGCCGTTTTCTATAAATCTGCTCTTTGTATATTTCTGCATAAGCCCACTTCCTTTTGCTCTATTTTAACTTGTCTGATAATAAAAATCAATACAAAGGCAAAAAAAGACAATGCAGGATTCTGACATGCAAAGTATAATAAAATCATAATCAATGGAACGTATTAAACAGGAGGTGTCAGTTATTAAATTTATTGGTATCGACATTGGCGGAACCAAATGCGCAGTGGTTTCGGGCAATGATGCGGGTGAAGTTATACAAAAGGAAAAAGTCCCAACAAAGGATTGCAAAAACACTATTGATAAGATAATCAAAATTGCAAAAACAATGGGCAAATGTGATGCTATAGGTATAAGTTGCGGAGGCCCGTTGGACTCTAAAAACGGAATAATAAAATCACCGCCTAATCTTCCCGGATGGGATAATATTAAAATAGTAGATGTGCTAAAAAACGAATTCAATGTTCCTGTCTTTTTAAGAAATGATGCAGATGCATGCAGTCTTGCAGAATGGAAATTCGGAGCAGGAAGAGGGACACAGAATATGATATTTCTTACTTTTGGCACGGGTCTTGGTGCGGGACTCATCTTGAATGGCAAACTGTACACCGGTGCTTGTGATATGGCAGGCGAAGTAGGTCATATAAGGCTTTCTGATTATGGACCGGTCGGTTACGGAAAAGCAGGTTCATTTGAAGGATTCTGTTCCGGCGGCGGTATAGCTCAAATAGGAAAAACCATTGCAAAAGAAAACCAACAAATGGGCCATCCTGTAAGTTTTTCGGGTGATGAAATAACAGCCAAATCTATCGCTGATATCGCTATATTAGGTGATGAAAGTGCATTGGAAGTATACAAGCAGTGTGCACATATGTTAGGTCGAGGTCTTTCAGTGCTGATTGATATACTCAACCCCGAAAAGATAATTCTTGGAAGCATATTTCAACGCAGCGAAGAATTATTACGAGCAGAAATGGAAAAGGTTATTGCAAAAGAAACTCTTCCTCAATCGCGCAATGTTTGCAAAATAGTTCCTGCAGAGCTTGGTGAATCACTTGGAGATGTTGCTGCTTTGTGTGTAGCGGTTTGCGGAATAAAAGGAGAAATATGAATGGAAAAGTTAATGGTACGCTATCCTGCTCTTAAGTCCTGCGAGAGTAAAATTAAAAATACTCTTGAACTTATGATAAAAACATACGAACAAGGCGGAAAGATACTTATATGCGGCAACGGGGGCAGTGCGGCAGATTGTGAACATATTGTAGGCGAACTCATGAAAGGTTTTCATTTGAAGCGACCTGTTTCCGATGAACGCATACCGGAAGAACTCCGCAAAGGTTTGCAAGGAGCTTTACCGGCAATATCTTTACCAAGCCAGATATCCGTGCTCTCCGCTTATGTTAATGATGCAGATCCTGAGATGATGTATGCACAGCTTGTATATGGATACGCATGCAAAAATGATCTTGTTATAGGTATTTCAACTTCAGGGAATTCTGCAAATATAATCAATGCCCTGACCGTTGCAAAATCACTTGGCGTAAAGACCGTTGCTTTGACAGGTGAAAAGCCAAGCAAATTGATGGAACTGTGCGATGTTACAATAAATGTTCCGAGCTGCGAAACTTATGAAGTGCAGGAATATCACTTGCCTGTTTATCACTATCTGTGTGCATCTCTTGAAAAACATTTTTTCTCAAAATAAAAATGAATTCATAAAAAGGAGATTGAAAGATGAAGAAAAAGTTCCACCTCATTGCAAACGCTCACCTTGACCCCGTCTGGCAATGGCGTGTCCCTGAAGGACTGTCGCTTGTTAAATCCACTTTTCGCTCCGCACTTGACAGAATGAACGAATTTCCCGATTACACATTCACAAGTGCATGTGCAAGCTACTATAAATGGATAAAACTCAACGAGCCTGAAATGTTCGAAGAAATAAAGCAAAGAGTAAAAGAAGGCAGATGGGCAATTGTTGGCGGTATGTGGGTGCAACCCGATTGCAACATTCCGTCGGGTGAGGCATTCTGCCGTCACATGCTCTATTCACAAAAGTTTTTCAAAGAGAATTTCGGATTCATCGTAAAAACGGGATACAATGTTGACTCATTCGGACATAACGGTATGTTGCCTCAGCTGCTGAAAAAATCAGGAATAGACAATTACATTTATCAGCGACCTGACAACCGTACAGAAAAACCTAATCTTCCGTTTGATGATCTGCATTATTGGCAAAGCCCTGACGGAAGTGTTATCAATGCTTTCCGTGTTCCTGACGGGTACGGCGGAGATGTTCACGAGCAACGCCTTGTTGACCACTATTACAACAAAAATCAGCCGATGATGGTGCTTTTCGGTGTCGGTAATCACGGTGGCGGACCTTCAAAGGAGCACCTTAAAAACGCTGAAAAGCTTATCTGTAACGGTGATTTCAAATATTCCACCCCCGATACTTATTTTGAAGAAGCACAGGGCACTGAAATGCCGCTTGTAAACGAGGATTTGCAGCACCACGCAAGCGGTTGCTACAGCGCAAACAGCAGAATTAAAAACATCAACCGCAGGGCAGAAACAGAGCTTGTAACGGCTGAAAAACTGGATGTTCTTGCTAATATAATGACGGGTTCTGCTTTGCATAACAAACAGATTGAAGCCGCATGGGAACGGGTTATGTTCAATCAGTTCCACGATATTCTTGCTGGCTGTTCAGTAAAAGAAGCATATTTTGATGCAGAAAATTCTTACGGTTACGCTCGTGAAACAGCTCTTGATGTAAACACCTTTGCTGCACAGCGTATAACTTGGAGAATCAAGACTACCGATTTTCTTGACGCTGACGATTCTGAAATGAGAGGCAGAATGTGGTATAAAGAGGGCGAAGGCTCACCAATGGTTGTGTTTAACCCTCATTCTTTTGCTGTTAAATCTATTGCGCAGTTCGGTTCGCAGTACATTTCAAAGGTTCTTGATTCAAAGGGTAATGAAGTCCCGTTCCAGCTTGTGCGTGCTTCATATACCGACGGTGAGCATCTTTACAAGTGCATTTTTGAAGCAGATGTTCCTGCTTACGGTTACGCTGTATATTATCTTTATCACAAAGAAAACAACGATGAAAAATCCTTCGAGTCACATCTTACTGCAACAGAAAACAGCCTTGAAAACAGTAAGGTCAGATTTGTTTTTGATAAAGAAACAGGTGCAGTTTCTTCTTGTATATTAAAAGAAAGCAACACCGAATTTGCCGAAGGTCTGCTTGGCAGAGCAGTTGTTTGCGACGATTTTGCCAACGATACATGGGGACACAGAGTTTTTGATTATAATATTGATATAGGTCAGTTTGGCGAAGGTACTCTTGAGATTGTTGAAAACGGTCCTGTCAGGGTAACCGTCAAATCCGTTGTAAAATACGGCAATTCCGTACTGACAAGATACTACTCGCTTTATGACGATAGCGATAAGCTTACAGTCAGAACAGTTCTTGAGCTTGATGAGCAGTATAAATCCGTCAAGCTTTCGTTCAAAGCGGATGTAAACAATTCAACCGTCACATATTCCATGCCTTATGGCTTTATTGAAAAGGATGCAAACGGTCAGGAAGAGCCTTCACACGCATGGTGCGATATATGCGATGAAACTGGTAAGGGTCTCGGACTTCTGAACACAGGCAAATACAGTTTCTGTTCAATCGGTAATGATCTGCGTATGATGATTGCACGAAGCTGTGCATACCTTGACCACTTCGGTCAGCATATGCGTGACGGTGAAATGGAATTTCTTGATAAGGGCGAGCAGGAATTTACCTATGAAATCGTTCCTCATATTCAGAAGGTCAATTCCGAACTATTCAAAGCATCGGAAGTTCTTAACAATCCGCTTCAGACACATCAGGAAACACACCACGGCGGAAATCTACCTCAGATTTATTCTGCACTTGACGTTGATAAAGAAAATATTGTTGTCACTTCAATCAAGTCTGCAGAAAACGGCAACGGTATCATCATGCGTATTGTTGAAACAAACGGCACCGCAACCGATGCTACGGTTGATTTCACCGCTCTTAACACAAAATTCTCAATGAGCTGGAAACCGCAGGAAATCAAAACTGTCAGAATTATGCCTGACGGAAAAGTTACCGAATGTATGATAACCGAATAAAAGCAAACAAGCCCACTGACAATGAGTCAACGGGCTTGTTTGCTTTTATTTTGATTTTTATTTGTTACAGCATAATTATAACAGAATCAGCTGAGAACCGTCTTTTGCAACATAATTCTTTTGAACACCGAGTTCGTCCATCCATGCACGAACCTCCAATGTTTGAAGGTTACCGTTTCTGTTGTCCCATACCCATGAAGGCGTTTGCCATAGGTTGTCCAACCCGGTGCAAAAAAAATCACCGATTCTTTTTCCATTGATATATGCTTCATAAGAGCCGAGCGCAGAACAGAAAAGTGTTGCCTTACCGATTGCTTTTTCGGGCTTTATAGCCTTGATGAAAACGGGAACGACTGTACCGAAATCTGCATTTTCTTTATTGAATTCTGCGTTTTTAATCGTATTCATTTAATCACCTGTATTTTTAAACTGATGTTGATTTTTATTGATATTGATAATATAATTATTTGTGTTGAATTTTATTTTACTACGCTTGATTGTTTATTGCAATAAAAAACAATGGCATAGCAAAAAAAGACAATAATAAAACAAACAGAAACAATGAAATGTTTTGTTCCAAAAGCTACAATAAAACAAAAAACCTATGCAAAAAACAAGGAGTGATACCTATGGTAGAACAAATGATTGACAAAAATTTATGGCTGTACCGTAACAGAGCCATTATGGAAACGTTCCCCATTGATGCATGGCAGTACAGAATTTTTGATTATGCGGACAGGGAAACATATATTCCTCTTACAGATTGGGCAGATTATACTGATACCATTACATTCTGCGACCATAAAACATGCATGATGAAAACTGTATTCACACCTAAAAAGCCGCAGGAACACCAGTCAGCTTATCTTGAACTGAGATTGCCCTGCAACTGCGAAGCATTTGTTTCAATTGACGGAAAACGCTTTGCAGGTGTTGACAACGGTGAACAACGCTGCAGGGTTTACCTTGAAGACTCAATGTACGACAGAGAAATTGCCATTGAGCTTGAAATATATGCCTGTACCTTCTGCAATGATGAAAGAATGGTAAGACCTGTTGAAAATCCTCAGTATGTTATTGCAGATAAAGCAATTGCAGATTTTTCATATACTATGGATTTTGTCCGTGACCTTATAAAGTACATCAAGAATGATTACACGAAAGCCAAGGTCAACACTTTGTTTGAAAATACAATCCGTAAAAGCGACAATTCCCTTGACTACACCCAATTTCTTGAAAATATTATCGCAATTCACAAGGAATTGCTTGACGGATTAAAAGAATTGAAGCTGTCAAACGATGACTGTATCGTTGACTGCGTTGCTTCTACTCATATTGACGTTGCGTGGCTGTGGCGTTTCAAGGATACAATCCGCAAATCAGGCCGTTCTGCACTTAATCAGCTCAGACTTATGGACAGATACGATGAATTTGAGTTTTCGCTTTCACAGCCCTCGGTCTATAACTATATCAAGGAAGTTTATCCTGATGTTTTTGAGCAGATCCGTCAGCGTGTGAAGGAAGATAAATGGCGTCTTGTAGGCCCTATGTGGGTTGAATCAGACCTTAATATTTCAGGTGCAGAATCACTTGTAAGAGAGTTTCTTTACGGACATCAGTTCTTCAAAGAAGAATTCGGCAAAACAAGTGATGTCTGCTGGATTCCCGATTCTTTCGGTTTTCCCGCATCACTTCCGCAGATTTTCACAAAATGCGGAATGAAAAGCTTCTACACAACCAAGGTGCGTTGGCAGAATGCCAATGAATTTCCCTATAATGCTTTTATCTGGGAAGGTATTGATGGAAGTAATCTTTACGCAACAGTACCTATCACAAAAGATTGCTACAACAACTCAATTGACTGTGAAAATATCAGCCTTGTTTCAGATAAGCTTCAGCAAAAAGAAACATGGGACCACGTTCTTCTGTCCTATGGCTACGGTGACGGCGGTGGCGGTGTAACCGATGAAATGCTTAAGAATTACCGTCTGCTTCAGACAGTTCCCGGTATGCCTGAGGTAAAAATCAGAAAAGCAGAGGACTATTTCACTGAACTTGACAAAAAGCGTGAAAATCTTCCTGTGTGGAAAGGGGAGCTCTCGGTCGAAACACATCAGGGCACATATACAACTATTGCCGATGTAAAACGCAACAACCGTTACATTGAAATGGCATTTCGCAGACTTGACTTGCTTTCAGTTCTTGCAAAGCTCAAGGGTAAGGATGCAGGATATGATGAAATTGTAAAGCATTGGAAGGATCTGCTTCTTTGCCAGTTCCACGATGTTCTTCCCGGCAGCTCTATAGATACAGTTTATGATGATGCAGAAAAAATCTACAAAGAGCTTTTGGTATTCGCAGAGAAAAAAGAAAAAGAGCTTGTCACTGATACTCTTTGCAAGGATGCACAGGACAAGGTTACAGTTTATAACCCAAACTCATTTGTCGGCAGTGCATACGTAAAGGTTGACAAAAAGTATGAAAGCTGTGCACTTACGGACGGAGAAAACACATCAAATGTTATTACAGATGCAGACGGTAACTGTATTTTATATGTAAAAAATCTTGCAGGCTTCAGTGCAAGAACATATCACAAAACTTCAGTTGTACATACTGAAAAAGCAATTACAGCAAACAAGGAAAACGGAAAAATCAGCGTTGAAACGCCCTTCTTTACATTCATTATCCGTGAGGACGGTACTCTCGGCGATTTCTATGACAAGCGTGCAGATAGGTTTGTCGGTGACAACCTTAACAACCTTGTTACATATAAGGACGGTCCCGAGCATGAGGATGCATGGAATATTGATGACGGATACAAAATGCGTCCTGTTGATATGAATTGGCAGAATGAAATTACGCTTGTTGATATAAATGACGAGCGTGTGACGGTAAGGGTTACTAAAAAGCATAACAACACCGTTCTTACTCAGGATATTATTGCGTATGCAAACATTACAAGGGTTGACGTAGTTTCTCACGTTGATTGGCAGGAAAAATATAAAATTCTTCAGGCATCTTTCCCTGTAAATGTGGTTTCTGCTCATGCAAGCTACGAAATTGCTTACGGCATTACAAAACGCAACACCCATCCGAACACACCTGCCGAAAAATGGAAGCACGAATTTGCTGCTCACCGTTTCACAGATTTGTCAGATGATGTTTACGGTGTTGCAATTATCAACGACTGCAAATACGGTCACAATGTTATTGACAACGATATGACTATAACTCTTATGCGCAACGTTGACAATCCTACACGCTTCCGTGATACAGGTGAACACGATTTTGCATATTCAATCTATCCTCATATGGGTGGTTTATCGGCAGGTAAGGTTGCTCAGGAAGCATATCTTTTCAATTCTCCTTTTGTTGTGTTTGAAGGCGAAAGTAATGAAAAGCCTGTTGTTACTCTTTCAAATGAAGGTCTTATCGTTGATTGTATCAAGCCTGCTGAAGACGGCAACGGATATATCGTGCGTGTTTATGAGCCTTACGGTATTCCCGGAAAAACTGTTATGAATGTTACACACGACGCAAAAATCACTGAGGTTTCACCCCTTGAAGAGTATATCGGAGAATGTTCCGGAGAAATCAAATATAAGCCATTTGAATTCAGGACATTCCGCATAATCTGCTCAACATAATGATTTCAAGAACTGTCTGCACCAATATTTCCTGCAGCACTTAATTCCGCCTTCTGTTTTTACAAATGCAGAAGACGGAATTGTACTTTTTATTTGGTTTTTCTTTAGTTATAAAATTTGGAGTCCGATTCAAACTTTAACCATATCGAAATATTTTTATTTAAATATAATTTCGTTATTAATAATTTTTCTAACCCTTGCATTAATGTTCTGCATACGGCGCACCCATTCCAACTGATTTTCTTCTTTCAGTTGCTCGGTTACACCTTCTGCGTTTTTTATCTGGTCAACAAGAGTGTCAAACATATCTCTTGCCTGAGTTTCGACTTCAGCACAGTGCTGATAGAGTTTGCCTTGGGTAAGCAGTGTTGTAAAAAACACCTTTTTATTTTTTAGCAAATAATCCTTATGTAACATTCCCCATTTACCAAGCCTGACACTTGCTTCTTCGGGCGGTAAGATAAAGTTAGGAATGTTGAAATCTCCAACTTGTCTATATTGAATATTTGTATTGCTTTTCATAGGGCATTCATCCTTTCGTATTCTTAACAAATGTATCGTATATGAATTTTGCACCAAGTCTAAAGCCTGATATAAAACTGTCAGTGTTGCTTGTAGTTGAAAATTCGATATAAGCACTTACATAGTTTTGAAATAGCTCCTTATCCTCACCATTCAATCTTACAGAAAGCTGTTCTTCTTTCTCTGCAATGTTGCTCAGTTTCTTCTTGAGTTTCGGTGTTAATTCAGAATTGACTTCTTGTGGCTCGATGTTGCCGTAATATAAATCTTCAATAATATTTGACATTATGTATTCCTCCGTATGTTTCTCTACTAAGCAACAGCAGGAGTGTAGAATACTATGTTTGAAGCCGGTTTTACTTATATTTTGAGTAAATCCCTTATGAACACTCGCACCAAACGAAAATCCGTTCTCGTAAGAGGGCGGATTTTCGTTTGTATTATTCACTATTCATTTTTCATCATTCATTATTCATTAAGTTAAGAACGGATTTTTGAATGAATAATGAAAATTGAAGTCGCTTCGCTGATGAATAATGAATAATTATTGCGACGTCGTCACTTTTATGCTACAATACCCCCAAGGCGGTGATGATATGCCAACAAAAAAACTACACACTCCCAACACCTTTATTAGATTCAAAGGAAATAAATTCTATTGACGGGCTTACATATAAATACATTCAACTGAAAAAGCCGAGTGCTGTAACAAAACTTGCAAGAAAAACACTCGACGTTGCACCTGTGGAAATAAAATTTTTAGGTGTTGATATAAAAAAGGCCTTTTCCGAAAAAGATTTATATAACCAATGTATGAAAGTTGTGGTTGACGGTTTTAAAGTCTTGGAGGAGAAAACGGCTAAGCACACTATCAGCATAAATTCAATCATTTCTCAGGTTGACAGAATTATTCCCGATATTACTGTTACGGATTTAAACGAGTTTTGTTTAGCGCGAAGTTACGATTTAATGAAATTGATAACTCTGCAGAAGTATCAGAACCTGGCGTTTGTGTTTGTTGAGGGCAGTGTAACGGGTGTTCTGGGGTTTGCAGGTGTTCCTTTTAATCTGGTGTTGAGCACCTTTTTGTTTTTCAGAGCCGTTCAGTCCATTGCAATGTTTTACGGTTATGACGTTAAAAATGATGCAAATGAACTTGTTATTGCAAGTGAAGTCTTTATGAAATCATTGTTTTCGAAAAATGATAAAGATGATGAGTTATCGGCTATATTAGAAAAAATAATGATGATGAATAAAGCAACTGCTTTTTCTAAGACCACAGGTGAAACTTCTGATTTTAAAATAAAAGAAACAACACAAATAATTTTAGACCGTATGTATGATTTAGCGGGTCAGTCGGCAAAAAGCGCCGTTGAAAAGGTCGGTCAGAAAACTTTTGAAGAAACGGTTTTCAAAGAACTTTTTGAGCAAATAGGCAAAAGACTTACAAAAGGTTTTCAGAAAAAATCTATACCTATCGTTTCTTTGGCAACAGGTGCGTTTTTTGATACGGTGCAAATGAAAAAACTTATTGATTACGCCAATATTTTTTATTGCAAGCGTTTTATATTAGAAAAAGAAAACAGAATAGACTATGTTACCCGATAAAATAAGAGCAACAAACTTATAAATAGGTTTGTTGCTCTCATTTTATCCTTTTCTGAATTCGTTGGGTGTTTTATCGGTATATTTCTTGAATATTTTTGTAAAATAGTTTACGTCAAGAATACCGCAACTCTGGGCTATGTTTTGCACTTGCATATTTGTTGAAAGCAAAAGGTGTTTTGCTTTTTCAACACGCTTTGTGTTGACGTATTCCGTCAGTGTTACACCTGTTTCCTTTTTGAAAAGGGTGGAAAGGTAACTTGGGTTTACGTTAAGAAAATCAGCCTGCGTTTTTAAACTTAAGTCGGCGGTAACATCAGCATCAATTCTTGTAATTACTTTTTGAATTAAAAGTGAGTAGTTCTTCTGGGCGTGCCTGTTTACAAGTCTGCAGTACTTCTTGACCATGTACGAAAACAGTTCGTCGGTTTCCTCAAGGGTTTGAAGTGCTTCTATCTTCCTTGCAAAGTCAGAGGAAACGCTGTCTATATAAAGCGGGTGGACGGAGCCTTGTTCCGCTGCTTTTCTCAATAAAGTGTTAAGAATTATCATAAAGTTTTTGGCATTTCTCAAGGGGTCTGCAATTCGTGTTTCTAAGGACTCACTCGGCTTGATATTAGCGAAAACCATTTCCGCTTTGTGCAGTAATCCTTGTGAAACGGCATTTAATAAAGCATTTTCGGCATTGTATCTGCGTTCGATAAGTTGAACGGCCATCCAGGGGTCTTCGTTTTTATCGCCTGTATCTATTCTGTTTAAGAATGATGTGTCAGATAATTCGGAAATATTTTTGGTGGTAACCGAGAAATTTTCAAGGGAGCCGAATATCTTTTCACCAAGACAGTTTACGAGGGTCATAATCATACCGTCATCGTTAAGGTAGGGGACTGTGGAAAAATATTTTTGAATCTGTGTTACAATATGCTGAGAAAAAGCGTACTCGGTACTTCTTTTTGATATTTCGTCTTTTGTTACAATTTTTTTTGTATATGGGCCGACTACGAGAACTGTATTTTCTTTGTTATCGGATAAGGGTATAAAAATATAGTTACAGAAGAACGGGTCCACAACTTTTGTAATTACATTATCATCACCGAAGATGTTAAAAAGTTTTTCGTAGTCACTTTTAAGATTTAAAAATTCACGGATACCCATATCTATTTTGGGCGGTATTTCAGTTTTGGTTATTATAACGGTTTTTATTTTACTTCTTTCAATAACGTTTCTGAAGAAGTTTAATTCGTTTTCGTAAAACATTACCGTAACTCCTAACTGTATATTATTTCCTGTATATCCATATTATCGTACAATTTTTGTGATAAATCAACATTTATATAAAAAAATTACTACAAAAAACAAAAATTATACTCACCGAAAAAACTTAATTATAATAAAATGAATTTGTTAAGTGGTTTTGTGCATTTTTAACAAAAAATGTTATTGAAACCGGCAAAATATAGAAAAAAGGAGGAGAATCTATTATGGCTAAAAAAGAAGCTAAATTAGATTCTAAAGGCTACCGCAAATTTGGTATGAGAGACAAAGTTGCGTACGCTGCAGGTGACTTCGGTTGCAATATGAGCTTTGCCCTTAAAGGTACTGTTCAGACTTTCTGGTTGGTTTATATGACAATGGAGACCGGTTTGTTATCCGCTTTGTTGTTACTTGTTCAGGCTTGGGACGCTATCAACGACCCGCTTATCGGTAGTTTTATTGATAACGATAAGAGAAAATATAAGATGGGTAAATTCAAAACCTATATCTTTATCGGTGCATGTGGTTTGTTAGTTGCCGGTGCGGCAGTATTCCTTCCTTTCCCCAATGCAAACGTTATAGTTAAGGCAGTTTTATTTGTCCTCGGTTACATTGTTTGGGATGCCTGCTATACTATAGCAAACGTTCCTTACGGTTCAATGCTTTCTCTTATTACAGAGGATACAGGTGAACGCGCTCAGTTATCAACATGGCGCTCAATCGGTTCAATGTTCGGTAACATTGTTCCCATGGTTATTCTTCCGATGATTATCTGGCAGAAGGTTACTTATGACGGCAGCGGTGATTACCACACCAATCCCGTAACAGGCGAAGCATATAAAATTGGTGACGCTGTTCTTGACCCCCTTACAGGTAAACAGTTTGAAACTCTTTTAGGTGAACGTGTTTTCTGGGCGGCACTTATTATGGGTGTACTTGGCTTTATCGCATTTATGTTTATGATAAAGACCACAACTATCCGTGTTGACGAAAATTCAGTAAAAACTAACGAAGATGGCGGAAAGTTCAATATTATCGCTTCTTTCGGTAAATTTATGAAGAACCGCCCTGCAGTAGGTGCAACTATTGCCGCTATGGGTATGTTCCTTGGTATGCAGTCTGCAACAACTGCAAACACAATTATGTTTGCTACTTATTTTAACAATGCTGCAATGTCAGGTCTTGTTACAGCAATCGGCTTCATTCCTATGGTTATTTTCATTCCCTTCATTAAACCTCTTGTTAATAAATTCGGTAAAAAAGAAGTTTCTGTTGTCGGTTCTGTCGTAACTCTTGTTGGTGCTGCTGTTATGATGGCATTCCCCACAGTAGAAAACCGTGATACCGGTTTACTCGTTTACCTTGCAGGACTTATATTTTTCGGTATAGGCATGGGTGTTTACAATTGTGTATCATGGGCAATGATGAGTGACGCAATTGAGCACAACGAGTGGAAATTCGGCACTCGTGAGGAAGGTACAGTTTATTCACTTCACTCATTCTTCCGCAAACTTGCACAGGGCATTGGTCCTTCTATAGTATTGCTTATAATGGGCGCTTTGGGATACCAGGAAGAACTCGGTACAATTGGTCAGAGTTTCCAGACATCCAAAAATATGTGTTGGTTGGTAGCAGGTCTTTATCTCTTCAGTGCAGTATTGCAGTTTATCGGTATTGCAATAGTTTATAACCTTGATAAGAAAAAGGTTGATACAATGACTGCTGAACTTAAAGCAAAAAGAAACGCTGAATAATCAATTCAAAATCAATGCCCGATAGATTAAAATCTGTCGGGCATTAAATAAAAGGAGAAAACAATTTATGAGAAATATTGTTAACATTAACAGAAAATGGGCATTTACAAAACAGGCAACAGAAATACCTCAGGAATTTCCGTTGAATTGGGATTTTGTAAATGTTCCTCATTCCTGGAATGCTATTGACGGACAGGACGGCGATAACGATTATTTCCGCGGTACTTGTTACTACGTTAAAAAACTTGATAAATTAGACCTTCCCGAAACAGACAGATATTACCTTGAAATAAAAGGTGCAAATTCATCTGCCGACGTTTACGTGAACGGCAAAAACCTTGCTCATCACGATGGCGGTTACTCAACCTGGCGTGTTGATATTACCGATGCACTTGAGGTTAGTAATCTTATTGTAATCGCAGTTGATAACTCCGCCAACGAAACAGTTTATCCCCAGATGGCAGACTTTACGTTCTACGGCGGTCTTTACAGAGATGTAAATATTATCTGCGTTAATAATTCACACTTTGAACTTATGCACCACGGCGGACCCGGTCTTAAAATTACACCTGTAATTGAGGGTGCAGATGCAAAAGTAGAAATTGAAACATGGGTTAAGAATTTCTGTGACGGACAGAAACTCCGCTACGTTATCAAAGATGCAGAGGGTACAGTTGTTGCAGAGGAAGTAACAACAGATACAAAAGTTAATCTTGAAATCAAGAACGTTCACCGTTGGCACGGTAAAAAAGACCCCTATCTTTACACTGCAGAAATTGAACTTATCAGCGAAGAAAATGTAATTGATAATATTTCATCACGTTTCGGTTGCCGTACTTTCAAAATCGACCCCGAAAACGGCTTCATCCTTAACGGCGAAGAATATCCTCTTCGCGGTGTATCACGCCATCAGGACCGTTGGGGCTTCGGTAACGCACTTCTTCCCGAACACCACAAGGAAGATATGGACCTTATTTGTGAAGTAGGCGCAACAACTATCCGCCTTGCTCACTATCAGCACGACCAGTATTTCTATGACCTTTGCGACGAGCGCGGTCTTGTAATCTGGGCTGAAATACCCTATATTTCAAAGCATATGACCACAGGTCGTGAAAACACAATTTCGCAGATGAAAGAACTTATTGTTCAGAACTATAACCATCCCTCTATTGTTGTATGGGGACTTTCAAACGAAATCACAATGCAGGGCGACAGTGACCCCGATTTACTTGAAAACCATAATATCCTTAACGATATGGTTCACGAAATGGATAAAACAAGACTTACCACTATGGCAGCAGTTTCAATGTGCGATATTGACAGTCCTTATATCCAGATTCCCGATACTGTATCATATAACCATTACTTTGGTTGGTACGGCGGCGACACAACAATGAACGGACCTTGGTTCGATAATTTCCACGCTAAATATCCCAATATCCCCATCGGTTGCAGCGAGTACGGTTGTGAAGCACTTAATTGGCACACTTCTAATCCTCAGCAAGGCGACTACACAGAGGAATACCAGGCATATTACCACGAAGAACTTATTAAACAGTTCTTCTCAAGAAAATATATGTGGGCAACTCACGTATGGAATATGTTTGACTTCGGTGCAGACAGCCGTAACGAAGGTGGCGAAAACGGACAGAACCACAAAGGTCTTGTAACTTTCGACCGTAAGTATAAAAAAGACTCCTTCTATGCATATAAAGCATGGCTTTCCGATGAAAAGTTCGTTCACATCTGCGGTAAGCGTTATGTTGACAGGGTAGAGGACGTAACAAAAGTTACCGTTTACTCAAATCTTCCCGAAGTTGAACTTTTTGCAAACGGCAAGAGCCTCGGAAAAGTACAGAGTGCAGAGCATTTCTTCTACTTTGATGTTCCGAATAACGGCGAAACAGAACTTGTTGCAGTTGCAGGCGAGTTTAAGGATACATCAAAAATCCGCAAAGTAGAAAAATTCAACGAAGATTACAGACTTCGCGAAAAAGGTGCTGTTCTTAACTGGTTTGATATTACCGAGCCGGAAGGATATTTCTCACTTAATGATAAACTTTCTGATATTATGGCCAGTGAAGAAGGTAAGCAACTCTTTATGGGTCTTATGCAGAACGCTATGAAGAGCCAGAAGGATGACACTATGATGGGCGATATGGGCGCAGAAATGGTAAGCGGTCCTATGATGCAGATGTTAGGCAGTTTCACCGTTATCCGTCTTACAAGCCTTATGGGTGCGGCAAACCTTAAGTTTACAAAAGAACAACTTCTCGGACTTAATGCTGCCCTTAATCAGATTAAAAAACCTGAATAAACGTAAACCCCTCAACCGTTAAAGGTTGAGGGATTTTTTATTTAACTATGTAAATTTACGAATTCTATAAGCCTTAACCAGTCTTCGCGGCTGAAGTAATGAAGACCTTTTCTCATATGATAACCTATATCACCGTCAAAGAATTTGTCATCAATCTGAGGTGGTCTGTCTTCGTATTTAAAACCGTTTACAAACGCGGGGCTTGATGCAACGCAACACAGCATTTCAGAGAGGGGATCAGCCCATTTATCCTCAGATGCACTGCCTATCAGCACCTTTCTCGGTGCAATTGAAGCCACAAGGTAATGTTGGTCAAAGGGCATATTATCTTCGTTATTGCAGTATTTTTTGTAATTTTCGCAGAACCAGAAAGGGAAATTACGGCAAATATCTGCAACTCTTTCGCCACCGGGGGCAGTACCTCTTGCAATTGCCGCACCACTGCAACCTGAATCATTAGAATAGGAAAAAGCAAATCTTTCATCCGTAGCACCGGCAAAAAGTGCAGTTTTTCCAAGCCTTGAATGACCGCAAACGACAGAACGGCTGAGGTCCAGTTTGTCGGGCAAAGTTTCTGCATAATCCAAAATTCTTTGAGTAGCCCAAGCCCACATGGCAATTTTACCGCAGTCGGTGTCGTTTCGCTTGCCGTTTTCAAAAAGAACGCCTGCAAGACCGTTGGTAAAATCACCGTCATCAGTCGTAATGTCGTTATACCATACGGACAGAACGGCAAAACCGTTATCAACCAGTTCCTCAGTGGGCATATATCTGTCGGGGTTGAGATCGCGGAAGTTTATGTGTACAAAAAACGGATGCTTTTCCTCGTCGGTGGGTAAAGTGGCTAAAAAGGGGAATGAAAACTCTTTGCCGTTTATAACCGTGTTTACCGTTACTTTGTGGCAAACCGCCTTTCCTGCACAAAATTTAGGTATAGTATTTTCTTCGGTTTCAAAAGATATTTTTTCGGGTTTTGGTGGTAAATAACCGAAAAGTTGTGCTTGAACAATATCGAGCATCTCTTCCCTCGATAAAAGTTCAGGAACATTTCTCTCCTTGAGTATTTCTGAAAGCATAAACCCAACTCCTTTACTAAATTACATCACTTTTTAAAATAAAACCTATTTGTTTGTGAATATTTTTGACTTTATTAACAAGCGGTTTTCCGTATACCCAGACTTCTTCACGCCAAGGGTGAGAAAGATAACCGAAACTACCGTATTTATCCAAAAAGAAATAATAGTCACCGTCCGGATAAAAATCATTATAGTAAGCAATACCTTGTGTGTTAAAACTGGGAGTACACGGCTCAGAACTTTGCGTGTTGTTGGGGTTGCGCGGATCGTATAAAATAATGTTATGATACCAGTCAAGAGCATAAATTTGATGCCCCTCCTGTAAACAGTCTGCTAACACTGTAGGCATTATTTCACGGAGAAACTTATAGTGTTCATCATTTATTTTTGAAATATCATAAACAGAAAACGGTCGATTTATCGAAAACGGTAAAAAATGCGATTCCGAATAGCAACTTGGCATAAATTTTAATTCGTTTTTTACAAAATTACAAATGAAATCTTCGTTTTCTTTAGAAAGTTTCATACATCATCGCCTCTTGACATAATATAACATATTATTTTATTTTAATCAATCAACTTACATAAGTGAGATAACATTTAAATAAAAAGGTTTTTTATACTCTTGAAAAAGTGATAATATATGTTTATAATTATATATAAATTTCATATTTCCGTCCATGGCGCAGTTGGATAACGCAGCAGATTCCGATTCTGAAGAACGGGGGTTCGAATCCCTTTGGGCGGGCCAGAATGAAAGACAACACACAATGTTGTCTTTTGTTTTTTTGGATAAAAACCAAATAACAGGGGAATAATGGTTTTAGAAATATGAAAGGATGAATTTTTATGGTAGAACAAGATACAATAAGACTTTTGCGCGAATGTGATGCAGGTGTAAAGATGGGTGTTTCTTCAATTGAGGATGTTCTGGAACACGTTAAAAGCGAATCTCTTAAAAGATTCCTTATAGAGTGCAAGGATGAACATTATAAACTTGATACCGAAATTCAGATGCTTCTTGCGAAGTATAAAGATGACGGTAAGAACCCTAACCCCATTGCCAAAGGTATGTCCTGGATGAAAACGAATGTTAAACTCAGTATGGAACCCTCCGACAGTATGATAGCCGACCTTATGACTGACGGTTGCAATATGGGCGTAAAATCACTTAATAAATATCTTAATCAGTATGAGGCGGCGGAAGAAAAAACAAAAGATATTGCAAAGCGCCTTATAAATCTTGAAGAAAAACTTGCAGTTGATATTCGTAAATTTTTATAATTGAAAGCGGGCAAAAAATGACTGCGGAAACTTTTTTGAACGATGCAAAAGAAATTGAAAATGAAATAACCGAGAACCGACGTTTTCTTCATTCTCACGCAGAAACAGGTTTTGAACTTACCGAAACCGTTGCTTTTGTAAAAGAAAAATTGCAAGAAATCGGTTGCGAGTGTGCCGACTGCGGTAAAGGCGGTGTGGTGGCACTTGTCGGAAAAGGCGAAAGCGACTGTGTTTTTTTATTAAGGGCGGATATGGATGCGTTGCCCATTAAGGAGAAATCAGACTTAGGGTTCTCTTGTGATACAGGAAATATGCACGCCTGCGGTCACGATATGCATACCGCAATGCTTTTAGGTGCGGCAAAAATTCTGAAAAAGCACGAAAGCGAAATAGAAGGTACGGTTAAACTTATATTTCAACCTGCCGAAGAAACACTTTCGGGTGCGAAAAATATGATAGAAAACGGCGTGCTTAAAAATCCCGATGTAAATGGGGCTATGATGATTCACGTTTTAGCGGGCTTTCCTATAAAATCGGGCACTGTTATTATTCCGAATGCAGGGGTTGGAGCACCTGCGGCGGATTATTTTACGATAAATATACAGGGTAAAGGTTGCCACGGTTCCACACCGCACTTGGGTATAGATTCTCTTTCCGTTGCCGCCCATATTCTGTTAGGACTTCAGGAAATTTCTGCAAGGGAATTAGGGGTTGCCGATGAGGCACTTCTTACAATAGGGTCACTCCACGGCGGAACTGCAGGTAACGTTATTGCAGATACTGCGGTTATGCAAGGCACTTTGCGTGCTTTTGATGATAAAATAAGGGATAAAATTAAAAAACGTCTTGTTGAAATTTCGGAGAGTATCGGTAACGCTTATCACGCAAAAATAACCGTTACTTTCGGTAGCGGTTGCCCTACACTTATAAATGATGAAAACTTAGTAAAAGAAGTTGAGGAAAATACAAAAGAATTGCTTGGTGCAGAACTTGTGGTGAATGCCTCAGCATTCGGTGACGAAAATACTCACAGGGGCGGCTCGGAAGATTTTTCGTATGTCAGTAAAGAAGTACCGACCGTAATGCTGGGTATGGCGGCAGGTGAGCCTGAAAAAGGTTTTCAGTACCACCAACATCACCCGAAAGTAACCTTTGACGAAGGCGTTTTAAAAATCGGCAGCGCCGTTATGGCGTATAATGCTTTTAAGTGGTTGGAAGATAATAATTGACTATTGTAACGTTTAGGGTTTTAGCGGTTTTGACGATTATAATGCGTAATTCGTAATTATCGGAACGCTTACGCGTTGATTATAATGCTTTCGCATAGAATGAAAAAAGTGGTTGTTTGTTCTACCTGCCTTCAAAGGCGGGGGGACCACCTTTTCATTTAATTGTTGTTAAATTTTAGTTCCAAGCGTGCCAATAATTTTGATAAGAAATAAAGTTCAGCGGAGTGGTGGGTGGTTCTCGACGCGTGAGCGTCGTGCAAGCTCGCTTGCAAGGACATAGACTTCTTGCTTGAATTAAATATATTTAGAATTCTTTTATTTAGTTAGTTGTTTCATATTAAGAACACTATAACATTTGCTTTATTACAATGGAATCTTACGATTCCACGACACGCCAAAAAGCGTGTCGAGAACTTTCCACCGTTCCGCCGACCTTTATTTTATATTTTTCTTATAGACTCGCATACAACTTTATCTTTAAATCTACTTATGGAAAGACGGTCCCCCTTTCTTCGAAGAAAGGCAAAACACACAACAACTTTGTCGCTCTACACGAAGCGATATAATACAGCGTTCCGAAACTCCTCATTCCTAATTCATAACTCCTAATTAAAATTTCACATTTGTTATGGTACACTTGATAGGTGACAAATAAAAAAGAAAAAACAACTCAAATATGATATGATGTTAATAACCACAAAAACGTCAAACATATAGGAGTTGAATTTTCAGTGATAAGTTTAACATCAAAAGCACACTTTCG
>JAGAJB010000002.1 GCA_017626295.1 Clostridia bacterium
CGATTCTTCGTTGATTAGATAACTTCTTATTTATATCTTTTTTCAAAGTCCTTCTCATAAGGGCTTGTTTTGTCATACCTTTTTTTCCTAACCATTAAATTTCAAAAAAACTCTTGACTTTTAATAGTTAGTCACCTCGTTGCGTTAAAAATGGAGTGGGGGACCCCTCCGAAGAAGGATCCCCCGATTATTTACTGGATTTCAAGTCGTCTGCCTTCTTCGACTTTCTGTGTTGATTTGGGCAGCGTCAGCGTGAGAATACCGTCCTTGTAGGAAGCGGAGATTTCATCACTGTTGATACCGTCCAGATCAAAGCTTCTGGTGAAGGAGCCGTAAGAACGCTCTCTTCTGAGATAATTGTTCTTTTCGTTCTTTTCTTCATTTTCGGTTTTGTGCTCAGCGTGGATCGTGAGGTAGCCGTTTCTGACTTCGGCGTGGATATCCTCTTTAGAGAAGCCGGGGAGCTCAGCGTCAAGAATGTATGCGTTCTCGGTCTCGCGAATATCGGTCTTGAAGGCAGGAACCTGATGTCCGAAGAAGTTCTTCTCAAATTCCTCCATCGCTTTGAAAGGGTCATAGGAACCAAGAAAATGGTTATTGCGTGCAAAGGGTGTAAGTTCAAACATAACAGAATCCTCCTTATAGATTTGTAAGTGTATTATTTGTTGAAAGGAGCAATTTTATTAGAAATCCAGGCGCCATTCGGATCTCTTCCTTTCACATGATATATTGTAAATCCGATTTGTTACAAAAATGTTATGAAAAAATGTCGTAATTGTAAACATTAGCACTCAATGACAAAGAGTGCTAATTTCTCAAAGCCGGAAATCGTTGTTGCCCGATTGAAAAAGGGGAATGCGTTAACAAATAGCGTTTTAATGTGCTAATCTGTAAATTGCTCAAATAAACAAATTCAGGTTTGTCGAGTTGATTATATCACAAATTGATAATTAAAACAATAAAAGAAAAACGACTGAAAACCTTTAGTTTTCAGTCGTTTTTGGTCGGAGTGAAGGGATTTGAACCCCCGACATCTTGCTCCCAAACGCAAATCGAACCACAACATCTGGTAGTTTTTAGTTATTTTTATTGCTTTACACTACAAAATATAGACTTGAATTGTGCTCTTTGACCACAATTGTTCCACTGTTTCCATGTGCTCCAAACGGCACTGTGGGATAGAATGTGGTCAAAAAATACTCCCCATAAACGGCAATCCCGCCGCCTATGGGGAGTATTTTTGTTGTGTGTATATTACCTTACAAAACCGCAAAAGTCAAGTCATATTTTCGGTGCCTGTAGTCCAAATCTTGGACAGCATTAAACAAGGAAAAGGCGGCTCTGTTTTGTGTATCCAAAACGGATATAACAGAAGCATTGACATCATGCGGATTTTTGATATAATAAATACGTAATAAGAAGGCGGTACTGACCAATAAAAGGCCGGACATAAAATGATGTTATTTGTCTTGAATTATGCAAGTGATTCCCGACAAGTAAAAGTGGTTTATGTAACGCAGTTTATTCTTCGGTGCCCGAATTAGGCGCACGTACTACGTGGGCTTTGTCGGGCTATATTTATGCCTTCTTATAGAAAACTATAAGGAGGTTGTTTTTTATGAACAACGAAACGTTATTTGAAATTGCAACACAATTGGAATACGATTTTGATGATATTCGTATTCTGCGACAGGCGTTTACACGCAAGTCTTACTCCGAAGAACACAACGGAGAACACCACAACGAAGTGTTGGAGTTTTATGGTGACAAAGCGCTCGAATTTGTTGTGATGAAGAAGTTATCCGAGCATTATGGAAACGCTACGCAAAACGGCAAATACGCTTCTGAAAAGACAGAAGGACAACTCACGGAAATTAAAAAGAAATTGGTATGTAAAAAGATGCTTGCACATCGTATTGATACCTTTGGATTTGCGGATTATATTCTGATGGGAAAAGGTGACGTCGGACAAAACGCTCAGAATCAAGATTCCGTTAAAGAGGATCTCTTTGAAGCAATAGTAGGCGCCGTGGCTATTGATAGCGGATGGGATGCCGAAGCTCTTGAGGACGTAATTGACCGTATGCTCGATATCGAACACTATCTCGAAAAAGGTTTCAGTGACGACGAGAATTATGTAGATTTGATTCAAACTTGGTGTCAAAAAAGATATAGTTGGATTCCGGAATATGATTTTGATGAGATGGAAGATGGATGGGAGTGTTCACTTTCGTTATCGGATGATTACGATGATTTTATAGGTCGCGGATATTCAAAGCGCGAGGCGAGAATGAATGCAGCGCAAAATGCTTACGAATACTTAGAAGAAAATGATGAACTGCTTCTCCCGATTGACGAGGTAGGCGAGCCGGATATTGATAGAGCAATCAATCAATTGCAGGAACTTTACCAAAAAGGCTATATTGATGAGCCATACTATGAGTTCTATGAAGATCACGATGATAATGGCAACCCTACTTGGCGGTGCGAATGCCATATCAAAGGTGCTGAGGAGTATTATTGGATAAACTCTTCCTCTAAGAAAAATGGCAAGAAGCGTGTTGCATACGATATGCTCTGCAATGTTCTTGAGTGGGGTGATTGAGATGAAACTCCGTGAACTTAGAGAGCAGAAAGGTGTAACTCAAAAAGAGGTAGCTACCGCTGTGGGCTGTACCGCTACAGTATATTCGCGGTATGAAAGAGAAGAACGGGAACCGGATATTTCGACCCTTTGCAGCCTTGCCGATTATTTTAAGGTGAGTATCGATTTTCTAATTGGTTACTCTAATAAACAAAAAAGTGAAGGTTAAACTACCTGCCGATGAGAAATCAAACGACTTCTCATCGGCACTTTTGTTTTTATGAGCGCTGACACATCAGCTCATTTATATGTCAACAATTGCATCGCAGTAAACAAAATAAGAGATTGATAAAAGAAAAGTAAAAATATATAATTAAAGTATTGACTCTGACGTAACGTTATACCTTATACTGCTAATAGAGAGGTGATTTACTGTGAAAATGCAAATAAATGAGTTCGCAAAACTCACGGGTGTCAGTGTGCGCACACTGCACTATTACGATGAAATAGGACTGTTAAAACCCGCTTTTGTCGACAACCAAAACGGCTATCGATTTTATGATGAAGGCTCTCTTGAACGTATGCAAGAGATACTGTTTTACCGCGAACTTGATTTTGAACTTAAAAGCATTTTGCAAATCTTATCTTCTCCCGATTACGATAAACAAAAATCACTCGATGAGCAGCGTAACCTTTTGGTTCTTAAAAAGGAACGTATTGAAAGAATTATAGATGCTCTCGACGACGCCAGGAAAGGAAACGTAATAGTGATCGCATTTGATAATAATGAATACGAAGCCGCCCGTAAGCAGTATGAGGCTGAGGCAAAACAACGCTGGGGTGAAACAGATGCCTATAAAGAACACGCCGAAAAGACTGCGGGCTACACCAAAGACAAATGGCAGCAGGTAAACGATGGTCTGAGCGCAGTTCTTGCCAAATTTGCCGAATGTATGAATAGCGGACACACCGCTGACTCGCCCGAGGCGCAAACACTTGTAAAAGAACTGCAAGCCTACATCACCGAAAACTACTACACCTGCACCGGCGAAATCCTCGCAGGCCTCGGCCAGATGTATGTTGCCGATGAACGATTTAAAAACAACATCGACAAACACGCCTCCGGCACCGCTGAATTTATATCACAGGCAATAAAAATATACTGCAACTAACTTAGAACCCGATGAGCAAAACTCATCGGGTTTAATCATATCCATATGTGCGAATATATCTGCTCATATGGAAGTCGCTGTCCAAAATTTGGACAGCATTAAACAAAGAAAAGGAGATTGCGCATAAAATGTATGCGCAACCTCCTTGTATGGTAAAAGCATTACAATTAAAAACGAAGAATATCAAATATTTTTATAATATTTCGAAAATATTCCGAGAATATCAAAACTACCTATTGACAAACAATAAAAATATTTGTAAAATATAATCGAAATATTTAAAAAGGAGTGCTGAATATGGAATCCAAAAAAGAAAGATTTGTTAGAATTGCAGAGGCGAGAACAAATAAAATAATTGATATGATTCGTCTTCTTGGCAATTGCTCAAGCAAGGCTACTTATGAATATTCAAAGGAAGATGTTCGCAAAATCTTCAATGCAATAGATTCTGAACTGAAAAGCGCAAAAGCCAAGTTTGAATCTTCAAGTGACGATTCTGCAAAGTTCAAATTATAATCAGGAGGAAATAAAATGGCATATTGGTATTTCCCTTCGAATGACCATGGTGAAAATAAAGGTATTAATGATTCGGGTGTTGTCACTTTTAGAGGTACGCCTTTAAAGTCTTTGGCTCGAGAAATTTGCCAAAACTCCCTTGATGCAGCAACAGGAAAAACTGTTCGTGTTGATTTCGCTAACTATGAAATTCCGACGAGTGATGTTCCGGGCGCAGAAGTATTGAAAGAAACTTTTGAAAAATGCTTAGCGTACTGGAACGGACAGAAAGCCAAAACTACTAAGGATTTCTTTAAAAATGCGTTTGAAAAAATAAGTGCTGAAAAAATTAGCGTTTTAAGAATTAGCGATTTTAAGACGAAAGGTCTTACTGGGTCTAAGAAAACTACGGATATAAACACCGACTGGATGAGACTAACTAAATCTTCCGGTTCTTCAGATAAAAAGGGACCCGCTGGAGGATCATTCGGTATAGGTAAGTTTGCGCCGTTTGCTTGTTCGGATTTTTCAACTGTATTTTATAATACATATGATATTCAGGACGAGTGCGCATATCAGGGCGTATCCAGATTGGTAACTTTCGAGCGCGATGATGGCGAAACCACACAAGGTATTGGTTATTATGGCAACGAGCGCAATACTCCTGTTTTCGAGTCCTTGAATTTAGACCCGAACTTTAAAAGAGATCCTGGCGATTATGGAACTGATGTGTACGTTTTGGGTTACCGTTTTTCCCAAGAGGATTGGGAAACGGCAATTGTTGTTTCTATTCTTGATAGCTTCCTTGGTGCAATTTGGAACGAGAAGCTTACTGTTAATGTGGGTGACGTAAAGATTGATAAGTCCACATTATCAGATCTTATGGAAGAATACGCCGAAGAACTTACAAACACTTACGTTCTGGAATATTACCAGGTGCTAACCAGCCCTGAAACCAAATGGTTCGAAAACAATCATCTGGGATTAGGAACAATAAAGCTTGGTTATTTGCTTAACGGAAACGAATTTCATCGCAAAGTTGCAATGATTCGTCAAACGGGAATGAAAATTAAGGATGGAGATAGAATCAACGGCTTTATTTCCTTCGCGGGTGTTTTGTTTATCGAGGGCGATGCAATTAATGAAAAGCTTCGCGCTCTCGAAAATCCCGAGCACACGGAGTGGCAACCCGACCGTGCAGCAAATCCATTTGAAGCAAAACAGCTCATTAAATCAATAAATGACTATATGAAAAAATGCTTGGAAGAACTTGTTGAACAAGGTCCCCAAAACGAAATGGATGCTGTTGGTGTTGGAAACTTCATTCCTGATACTCCTGATGACGAGAAAAACCAGAATAAAGAAGAAGCTATATCTGACACCGTTTTGGAAATGGAAAAGCGAGTTATTGATCGTAAATACATTCCGGATGTTGTATCTGTGGAAAACGGCGATGACGAATCTGAGAAGAAGGTAGATCCGGTGGACGGAGAATTGGATGAAGATTGGGTGCACGAAGAAGGAGGTGACCCCGTAAATCCTCCCAGGCCTCCGCAACCGGTAGACTATGTTGATGGTACAGAGAAAACGGTAAGCGCACCTAAAGAGATTAAGCCCTCAAAATTTATGTATATTTGCAGTAACCCGGATGAAGGCAAGTATATGGTGGATTTTATCCCCTCTGAAGATTCGGATAACGGAACGTTAAGCTTTTTTCTCTCTGGCGAAACAGAAGCTTATAAAGCAGGATTGGTTAGTGCCTCTCAAATTGGTGGTTCGGGATTAAATATAAAAGACAATTCTTTGACCGGATTGCACTTTGAAAAGGGACAGCATATTAGAATAAGTCTACAAATTACTCATAAAGATTATTGCTCGATGGAGGTGAAGGCATATGTTAATAAGAAATAAATACTTTCCGTATCCTGTAATTGCCAAAGGAAATGAATCATATGCCACAGCCACGTTTACCAGCGACGTTGATTTTGAGAAGAATGGCTATCATGTAAAGTTTATCCTCAAAGCTTCAACAGATAACGAGGGTATAAAAGAGCTAATTAAATCAAAAAAAGCCTCTTATGTACATCATATCGAATGTGTGCAAACTTGTTATAGACATGCAGTGATTACAGAGGAAGAGGAAGAAGTCTTTCAAATTCATCAAAGCAAACTGAACGGCGCCGTTCAAATAAGCACCGTAATTGTTGCAAATGAAGATTTAATAGGATACAAAAACTCTGACTTTTCTGCTGATTACAAGGGATTCTCCTTTAACATCAAAAGAGGTTGCCTTCTTGCAATAGGCGCATGTGTTGAAATCGAACTCAACAAACAGAAGGATGACTTAGAAAACACTTCGTCAATCTTTTCTATTGTGCCGAATCTTGATCCTAACGAAACCATAATAAATGTTGATATTAATAGCACAAAACCTAAGATTGTTATTCGTATTCCGGTTAAAGGATGCAACATCTATAAAAATCTGAGTACCAATCTTGAATTGCAGAGTATAATGCATTCAATGATTATCATTCCTGCTTTGGTTCAAGTCTTTGATGAATTAAAAGCGTCACGATTTGAATTATACAACTTTAGTGATTGCAGATGGTTTAAAGCGCTTACAAAGGCTTGTAAGAATTTGAAAGTTGAACTTAACGAACAAAGTTTGGAAAATTTAGATTCTTACAGAACGGCACAGCTGTTGATGGATTCGCCTACAATGAAGGCGCTCACATATTTGGCAGGAGGTTCTGACGATGAGGATTAAATTTATTACAGAAGAAGGTCTACTGGCTGCCAAAAGTAATTATCCCACTATTTTCAAAGAGGTAATTAAAAAGAAGTCCGCTGACCTCCCCACTCTTATGAATGACAACAGTATCATACGAGATAGCTCCATAGAAGTTGAAGAGTTTTCTTTTGATATGTCACAAGATCGGCCTACTGCAACAGACGTTGAAAATATTCGGCGTGTTTATAACCATATGAAGGGCCTTAGCGAATCTCAGGCGTCTGATGAAAGAATTTGGGTTGCCTTTACGCTTCATCAAGGGTTAGATTATATGAGATATCGTTGGATGCCCGAGAATGAAGGGGATAAATTTGACCGCTTCTTTTTTAAGAATGCTAAACACGGTTATAGTAAAAGGCCTCTGTTTAGAAATGGTGTCGCTCGTTTGTGGTGGATAGGATATCACACTTACGATGCAAAAAGAGCAAATCCTTATGAGCTGACCGAATTTGTTTGCAGAGACCAGGACTATATTAATAATCTTTTGGATATCGGTTTTGCGAGCAATGCGACAATTTCTAAGGCGGTTATTGGAGCTTTGTTGGATGCAGAAAAGAATGGTGTGACCATCAATCGTGATTTGGTCCGCGCGATTTCTCAATACGTAAACTTGCTTGGCGGAATTTATATTCTTGATTGCTTGTCTTATGATGAGATTTATAGTAAAATAAAGGAAAAGATTGGGTTTTAGTAAATTGCCGGAGGGTTAATGGATGAAATGCTTTAATTGTGGATGCGATATAGTTGATACCGGGCTTGGTGCGTGCACCAACTGCTCGGCGATGCTTAATTCAACAAAAACAAATTTCATTTCGTACATTGGCTCTCCGGATAGTTTGGCTGGCTATCAGAAATCATATAAATTATTGCTTTTAAAATATGTTATTGAGGCGATATTAGATGAAAGCGAAGCTACCGTTGCAAGAGTAATTCCTGCTATTAAACAATACTATATTGAAAGAAAAAGCAAGGGCCTACAGCCGGATTACGATGTTGATACACGTATTTCCGAAATCGAAAACTCATCAGAATATGATGTGTTTGCGGTTATCAAAAGTCAGCCGTTTAAGGTCATCAATGAAAAAGGTTATTTGTTTTTAAATCATAACTCAAACGAAAAACTTGCTTTTGTGTTTAATGAGGATATTTCCGATGCGATGTCGTGCGACGAGTGGCGTAAACTTTTAGATATTATAAATGCGAAACTTGAGCTTTACTTCAATCGTTATGATAGCCTCAATAACGCCCCTATCACAATTGAGGAAACACCTTGTGACCAAGCTGAAGAAATTGTAGAAAAGGAAAGCAACGAAAGTATAGATCTGTCGTTGTCGGTATTGGAAATAACCAACCTAAGCGTAAGAGCGAAAAATATTTTGATGCGCAATAAACTCTATACTATTGGCGCAGTTATGAATTTTGTTCAAGATAATGATTTGCGTTCTTTAAAAAACATGGGTGAAAAAACCTATGTTGAAATAATGACGCTGATGCAGTCTTCTGATTTTCAGGTGTCTGCAAGTTCAGATCCGAATAGTATAGCCTCGTTATTTGCTGGCAATACATATCACTTATTTGTGGAGTTCTGCGAAAGAAATGGCATGACAACACTATCAGATCTTAATGGTTTTGATTTTGCATTATTGCTTAACGAACCAGGGTTTGGAGTCGGGAAATTAAATGCTATAAAAGAAAAATACAATAATTTATTGCATGAAGGAGCTTCTTATCATAACTATGATGAGCAGGACGAAACTTCCGCGGAAGCACAGCCGGCAATAATTATTGATCAAAGTAACGCTGATTTGGGTATTTCATATTTGAGTTTTGCAAGAATCACCGCAAAAAACATTGCAAAATTTTTTGAAAACGGTTTCTCAAAAATCGGCGATCTAAGCACTATTACTTTGGGGAAACTAATTCAAATGTTCGGGCGCTCAAAAGGAATTGAAACTCTTGACAAGATTAAATTGTTTGAGAAGTCCTTGTTGACAATTGCTACAGAAAGATTGAATGATCATAAAGATAACCGCGAGTTCGCCATATATGTTGATAGAGCTAACCAAAAAACTCTACAAGAGATAGCAGACAATTATGGTTTAACAAGAGAACGCGTTCGACAAATTGAGTCGAAATTTTTCAAAGAGTTTGCTCCGTTGTTTGGTTCTCTTGTAGAGCAGCACATGACACATAACAATTTGTCTTATATTACAACGCAGGATGTCCTGGAATTCTTTGATGATGATGCTTTTGATACGGTTATAATGTATACCCTTAAGGAATCCTATTCATTAGAATATTTATCTTTTGCTGATATGTTTATAAAAAAACAAAGCGAAGCTCAAGATACCGTAAAAAGATTAAGCAGACTGACGGATGAATTCATAGGCGAAGATGGTATTAATTTCTTCGAAAGTTTACCGCAAATAGAAGAAATGCTAAACAACTCCAACTTCGGATTCATATCTGCTGATGCATATTTGAATTACTTAATTGAAAGCGGAGCGCATTTTTATGGCGATTTGGTATTTCTAAAAAAGCAAACATACGCGAAATTATGCTTAATACTTATTGCCAAGCATTTTAAGGATGGCATATCGCTATCTTGCGACGAGGATATGAATTCGCTACGTGAACTTTTTCGCGCAGAATATGGAGAATACAATCTTCCTGAACAAAACCGCGCGATAGGAGCACGACTCTCAGAACACTTGATTTTGTGTGATCGCGGAAAAGCAAAACTTATTGAATATATTAATTTTGACCAATCTGTTATAGAAGATATAAAAAATTATATCGATACAAGTCCGCTTAAAACGCTTTATTTTACGGAAATTTTCAATGAGTTTGAAGGAGTATTGGCGTTTACGTCAGATATCACCAATTACCATGGATTGCATGGACTGTTGGCCTATTTATATCGCGACGAGTATGAATTTTCGAGAGATTGCATAACAAAGAAAAACGCAGAAGGTACATCATTAAATCTTTCTGATCGTATTGTTATGTTCATTTTAGAGAAAGGACGTGCCGTTACTCGAAATGAGATAAAGCAAAAAATAGGTGGACTGTCCGACATTATGTTGGTTAACGCTATTAATGGCTCAAAAAAATTGTTACAGTGGGATTATAATAGCTTTAACGTTCAAGGCAATCTGAAAATAAATGCCGAAGATTCCAATGTGATTTCAGAAATACTTGAAGAAATTTTTGCTCAATTCAAAGGCTATTGTAGCGATAGATTGATATTTGAGAAGATAAACAATCAATATCCAGAGTTTTTATCTCGAAATGGTATTGAGAATGCAACAAATCTGTTCTATGTTTTGCAGAATATTCTTGGCGAAAAATATCAATTTAGTCGTCCCCATATTTGCCAAAAAGACACTGTTGATTCTCTAACCACCAAAAATATTGCTCTGTATTTGTTAGGCACAACGCAGCAAATAAGCAGGCGTGAGTTCATGCAAATAGCAAAAGATGTATACTGGTCGGAAACAACCGCAGATTTAATTTTTTACGAGCTGGAAAAAGATTATATACGCATTTCGGACGATATCTATATTCTATACAACAACTTTAGCATTCAAGAAAATGTATTGAGCCAAGTCGCTACTTGGCTACAGAATCATATTTCAGCGTATGGATTCCTGTCTATGATAGGTTTTGATGACTTTGAAAATTTGCCGTCAACACAGTATGAGTGGAATTCCTTCTTGCTTGTTTCTTTGATCAAAAAATATCAGTTGGGATTCAGATTGGTATCGCCAGCGATTAGAGATAGGAGATATAATAAAGAAATAATTGTTTTAAAAGATTCGAATTACTATCATTTGGATGATATTGTTTATGATTTGCTTGCAAAGAACGGTATCAATTTTATCGACGAATCAAATCTCCTTTCTTTCTTGGTTATCAATCATTTGGTTTCCAAAGTCATTCCCAAAGAGTTGGTCGATTCCAAAATTTTGAATTATGCAGATGGATATTTCAAAATAGCATAACAAAAAGGAGTGGCTTATCGGCCACTCCTTTTTGTATGTTTATTCCATTTCAGATCGAACAACAGAGAAATCCATTAGGAAGTGTTCGTCATCAAGTTTTGTGAAGGTTACATCTGAACGGCCATAAGCCTCAAAATGTTCTTTTGTCACCTTTACTCCTTCGTGGGTTCCAAGACGGTTTCTGAAGTATCTTCCAATTTCAGCATTGTCGCTTGGTGTTGTAATGGCTTTATTTCCGGCTTGCTCAACGCGCATGATAAAGCATTCTCCATCATCAGCAACAACAGTGAAATAACGCTGGTTTAATGGGAAAAATCCAGTCTTGGAAATTTTAGACGGCAATGGGATATATGCTTGATTCGGATCGCGATGCTCTCTCTGCCCCCAGTTCAAACTCGAAGTTGTTGGGACTTCGCCAGTATTGGTCAAGAAGGACAATGTTTGTTTTTCTTCTGAGTTGAAATCGACCATTGTAGCTTCGTAACTATAATTCGGGCTGGTGCGATAAATACGAATGTAATTTTCTACTTCATTAGCGGTGCAATATATGGTTTTTGCTTCCACTTTTTCGAAATAAGCAACCGCATCATCCAAATTGCATTCAGTGATAAACTCATCACAATCTTTGCTGAAGCCCTTAAGTGTATAGTTAGCAGAACCGGAAAATGCTTTGTACGGCTTACCATTTTTCATCCATAAATAAAGCTTTGAATGAACAGCGGGAGTTTTGTATACGTACTGACAACTAAACGAGGAGAAGTCGGGGCCAAAATCATTTTCGGATAATTTTTTGAAACCCGAATTAGTAACTTGACTGAGCCCGTCAAATGGGCACATGCCTACAATTAATTTAATTTGAATAGGTTGCAATTTCAAATCTGCTAAAGCTTGCATGTGCCAGGCTACCATACTTGGAGAGGCATATGCTGATACAATGCGCAACTCGTTGGCACCTTCTTTTACAGGTTCGATTAAAACTTTATTTTCTAAATCAGAATCAAACTGCCATTTAATTTCATTGTCGCCGTTAAATAGATATTCCGTTGCATTACATTCTACAGAGTCATATTCAATGCCTGCAAAACATTTTAAAATAGCCTCGAAAATTATTTTTGCACCCTCGCAGGGGACAGCCATTCCAATTTGTTTTCGGACACTTTCTTTATTGCCGTAAAATTCGTATGTATCAGGGAACGTTTGCAATCGCGCACGCTCTCTATTGGTTAAAGCGCGAGGCTCTTCCCAGTGATAAATGTGCGTTCCTCCGCCTCCGCTACCGGTAACAGTGTAAGCCGGTTTGTCGGGATCTAAACGTTTGTAGATCTGGCTGATTTTGGCACCAATAACATTTAGTTGCAAGTTTTCAGGCAAATTTGCTGTAAATGCATTTTCGCCAGGTCGGATATAACGCAATCTTTCTACAACGGCAGCCGACTGACGAGTGAGTTCGTTGTTGGTTGCATCTTCTGGAATAGGAGGCTCCTCTATTGCTTCTTTACATGTTTTCATTCTGTATTGAGCGGGAGACGGAACCCTGTATTCAACATCAATATCATTACGTATACCAACAATAATGATTCTATGGCGTGCTTGGGGAATACCATAATCTTCGAATTGATACAAATGCGGATATAAAGTATATCCTGCAGCTTGCATTTCGCCCAAAATTTTAGAGAAAGCTCGTCCTTCATTTGCATTACGAAGGCCACCAACGTTTTCCGCTAAAAACCATTGGGGTTGAAACCGGATTAACGCTTGAACGCCATAGGAATACAAGGGGCCGTAATTACCATCCATACCTTTTTGCTCGCCAACAACGCTGTAGTCGTTGCATGGGAAACCAAAGGCCAGCGCATCGATAGGAGTAAGCTTAGAATAGTCCAACTGCCTTACATCACCTTCGAAAACACTCTCGCGATTATCACTACAAATGTTATTCCTGTAGGTTTCACAAGTGTCATGATCGTAATCGTTAGCCCATTCGTGTATTATTCTAAATTTATCATTTTTAATGTCTGCGTTGGTGGCCCCCCAGGCGATCCCGCCCGGCCCGCAGAATAATTCGCCTAATTTAAACTCCATTGTTCAATCCCTTTTCTTTCAATATAAAATCTATTTCATCTTGTATATGTTCTATTTCAAAATTATTAAGCAACTCAAGATTCTTTAACGGGGAATCGACTTTTTCGCAATAACCTTCTTTGCATAAAAAAGAAACCAAAGGAATTTCATAAAACTTAAGTAGAGTACTTATATCATCTAAACTTGGATGTTCGGTAATTCCTCTTTCAATTTTAGAAAGCCTACTATCCGATATCCCTGTTGCCAATTCTACAGCTCCTAAGCTAAGATTTTTAGAATTCCGTATATCTCTAAGCTTTTCTCCAATCATTTTATCACCCTATGAAAGTATAACACACTTGCTGCGAAAACGCAATAGTTTGCTGCGAAATTAAATGATATTGAAAACTGTACTATTATTTGGTATAATGTCAAATAAGGAAGAAGGTGTTTCGATGGCGAAAAAAGACACAAAATATGTTGATGTTCATTCCATGCTAAAAGCGGCAGGAAAAACGATGTTCATTAAGTTTTATAATGATTTAAAAGACTTTTCTCTTTCTGATAAATATTTATGTGAAAAAGTTTATAAAGAGAGCCCTACGGCTAAGTCGCCAAACCAACGATATAAAGTTCCCAGAGCCAGAGAAGTGTTTAGGACCAATCAACAAATTGAAGCGCTGGAACTTGTTATTCGCAGCAAAAAATTATCCGCTGACATTATTGCTGAAGCAAAAAGACTTCTTGAAGTAGAATTATGCCTTGTCGAATCAAACGAAGATAGCTCTTTTGTTAATGAATTTAATAATGAATTTGATTCAAAAAATTCTGACGAGCCATTTGAATACAATAACACTCCAGAAAAGCCAAGAGAAAAATCAAAAAATTCATCTTATGTTTATCCGCGTAGCAGAAAAGTCGCTTTTAATGCATTAAAGAAAGCAAGTTTTCTATGCGAAGTTAACTCATCTCATGATGTTTTTATACGTAAAAATGCAGATACTACATATACAGAACCACACCATTTAGTTCCATTATCTGCTCAAGATAAATTTCCTGATGTAAATTTGGATCGCGAACAAAATATTGTATCATTGTGTAGTGCTTGTCATAATCAATTACATTACGGAAAAGATTATGAAAAGATTTTGAAACCGTTATTTGTGGATCGCAAAGAATTGTTAAAACTGATTGGAATTGACATCTCTTACGAACAGTTACGAACATATTATATTTAACAAGTGTAGCCGCAAACTTACTAAAATAAAATGCGGCAATTTATTGATGAAAGCATACTAAAGTTGTAAGGATAGTAGCTTTTTAGTTGAATGAAAATTAGTGGGGGAAAACAAAATGGCACAAATAGATATTCAAAAAATCGAAAAACTTGGCAAGGACAGAAATACTATACATGAAAAAGTATATACTACATATTCTTCGTTTGATAAGTATGGTGAACATTATCTTCAGATAGATATGTATGGCCGTAGTGACAGAGAAATGCCTGGAAAAATAAGTCAATCTATACAGTTGGACAGAGAAACCGCTTCTTATTTGATTGATTTACTGAAGAAAGAATTTAACTTTTGATATGATAAAAGAAGTAATACATGATCCGATTTTTCTTGCGGGAAAGTCGGAGATAGCGACAAAAGAAGATTTGCAGGTGGCGCAAGATTTATTGGACACGCTTATTGCGAATAAAGACGATTGTGTCGGCATGGCAGCCAATATGATTGGTGCGCGCAAACGAATCATCGCCTTTCTTGACGAGAGCGGACGAGCTCCTACATATACGTTGATGCTCAATCCCGAAATCATCAAAAAGTCAGGACCGTATGATACCGAGGAAGGTTGTCTTTCTCTGCTTGGAGGTCCTCGTAAATGCAAACGCTATCAGACCATCAAAGTGCAATGGCAAACCACTGAATTTCAAACTCGGATCAAAACCTTCACCGGCTGGTCCGCACAAATTATACAACATGAACTTGATCATTGTAACGGAATATTAATATAAGGAGACCCGGAATGGATAATAAAAAAACGGATTCAATTGAATTGTTTTTCCCTTACTATGTAAACCAAAGTAGATTGCTTGATATATATTCCATTTTAAATGGTGGATATTCTGAATATTCGGAAATTACCACAGCGGTAAGCACCGAAAAAAGCAAGGGTGCAAAAGCGGATGTAGCAATCTCTGGTGGATTCAAATTGTTTAATTTTGGAGGGACAATATCTGGAAATATAGATAGTGCAGAAGGCCTGCAAAATGAAAACAAGACCAAGAAAGTACATACAGTAACCTCGGTTTTAAGTTTAGTAAAGGGCGAATTAGAAAAAAGAAAATTATTAAAAAACATTTTAGATGCGGGTACGGGTGAATTTATATGTATTCCGGTGGTGCTTTCTATTAACTCTATTAAATCAATGCTTTCAGAAATGGGAGATTTGTTAAAACTTATTACGAGTGTGCAAAAACTTGGCGTTACAATTAAGAATTGCGATTTTGATTCAAAGAAGGTTGACGATGTTGTAAAGGCAATGCACATTCTTTTTGAAGGCGAAGAAATACTTTATGAAACAGACGAATTTGCGGTTGTTGGCAACATTGTCAATGACAATTTATATCAAGCAGCGAGAGCCGATCTTATAGGAACACAACTAATGTGCTTAGCACAAATTAAACGTATATATCCCGACGGAACCGAGTTGATGAAGAATACCATTTTCACCAAAATCAAAGATAAAGATGCTAAGCAAAAACTAATTTCTTCAATGTCATCTTTTACTAACGGAGAAACTTTTGATTTCGAAGCGACCGCTGTAGCGTCAATATATGGGAAACCCGTATATCAACTCGAAATAATAGCATTGTATCAATAATTGTGAATTGTCCCTGGACTTCTGAAAACCTTTGTGGTATATGTTTGTACTGCAAAGGAGGTGCTGATATGGCACAAAAAGTAAATACAATCAAAAAGAGCGGCTTTGCACCAGTTGGTGTGGAGTCGCTCTTCTCTTATGGGGAGGTGCAGAAATGACAACACTTGAAGATTTATACTACGGCAACATCAGTCCGCACGAAAGGTATATCAAGCGAGGGACGAGAGTGGACAAACTCGTCAAGTTGATATGCAAGAACGAGGATGAGCTCAATTCCGGTCTGACAGAGAAACAAAAAGAAACCTTTGAGAAGTTCAAGGACTGTCAGGGCGAGCTGACGTGCATTACTGAGCGGGAAGCGTTTACCGCAGGGTTTATCCTCGCAACACGCATCATGGTGGAAGTAATGGAAGGATTGGAAGAGGTCGAGGATATATGAAGAAAATCATAATCCTTCTTCTCTGTTGTGGGGTGCTCGTGAGCATGGCGGGATGCGGTGGCAACACCGCACCGCCACCTACCGAGAGTCCGCCGAAAAAGGTATCGGCAACGACAATACCAGACGTGCCTGCCAAAACAATACCGCCTACAACTGCGGTAGAACCGGCAGAAAAAGAAAAAGAGCCTGTCCCGACCGAGAGCACGGATCAGGTAACCGAGTCGACCAAAATCGAGTCTGCGCCTACGACAACGGCAACGGAAAAGCCAAAGGTAGAAAACAAGCCTACAGCAACGACAAAACCGACCGAGCCATCGGCGACGGAAAACACCTTACCAAAGGTCGAAGAACCTCCAAAAGAGGAAGAAATATATGTAGGGATACAGTGGCCCGAGGTGGATCCTGCGGAGATTGAAAGGCTTGTTATCGAAAAGGTCAACGCCTACCGCACAGCGCAGGGTGATACCGCAGCAACGATGCTGCCAGGACTCACAAAAGTAGCACGGTACAGAGCAACCGAACTGACAACCAACTTCGAACATCGAGGGGAACAGCATGTCAGCACCGAACTGAAATACGGTCAGTATGTTGACCTTGCTCCTTACGGTATGTCTGATGACAGTTATTACAAAGGCTACAGCCGAGAGGCTATCGGGATGGGAGAATGGTTCGGGACAGCAGAAAGCATGTCCGACCGTATTGCAGACGGCTTTCATCATAGCAAAGGACACTGGTCGTATGTTGGCCGTTCCAAGTATCCATACATCGCAGTGGGCGTAACCAAAGCAAACGGGAAATGGTATGTCTGCATACTGATGAGCGAGGAAAACTACGGCGGATAAAGTAAAGACCTCCAGACGAGTGAGAAATCACAAGTTTGGAGGTCTTTTTTGCTTGTTTTGCCTTTGTAGTGATTTGTGTAGTCCATATCAGGGTGAGCATCACTGCAGAGATTTCCATTCGATTGTACGGCCTCTCCCGACTTTTTGCACAAAGAGAATCATAAATAGGCGGGTTTATTCCGATTTTCAAGGCTGGAATTTCGAAAATTTGACCGTTTCCTGTGCAATATTACAGGAGATTTCATGCTCTGAAATTTTCTTGTAAAACAGGTGGGTTGAAGCTTTTTTGTTGTCCAAAATCCGGACAGCATTAAACAAAGAAAAAGCGTTTACGGTAAAAACTCGGGCATAACCTTATACCGCGTTAGACCGCAAACCTGGCGGTCACGGAAAATGATGGTTTTCGGAATGGTATTAAGCACCTTATGACTGAAAGTTGTTGTGCCGAAGTAAGCATCAAAATTGCTTGCCGGTAAAACCACCCATTCACTATCGGGTTGCTTATTCAGAATATAATAACAGATAAGTGCAGAGATCCATTCGGTTTTTATCTTGGGTGCCTCGTCCGCAATTTTATCCAAAATGCTTTGGGGAAGAGTGATTTCAGTGTCGCGCAACAGTCCCTGCTCCAAAGCATCGGCAATTACATCATCAAAGAGCAGATGAAAACCGCCGTCGGTATTCTGTGAGAAAAGCGGAATCTGAAACTTAACCACTTTTTTACGCCAATATTCATCCCAGGAGTCCCGGATGATTTTCGCCGATTTTTCGGTTGTTGCATAAACCTTGTCGGGGTTATTCAGAACAAAGTCAGCAACTGCGTGAGCATGGCGGTAAAGCCAACCTCCTCCTTTCTTATCGACAAGGCTTGGGAACTCGCCGTGTAGTTCACGAAAATCAGATTTATATTGCCAATCTTCTTTTTCCTTTGCATTTTTCTTGTCAGGAATACTGCACCAGGCGCATAAAGCACGGCGCGTGTATTCGGTATCGCAGTTGGAAGACCACAAAAACCCCCGAGCAAGAATGGTGAAAACACGAACAAGCCCTTCACCTTTGATAATACCGTCGAAGGTAAATCGGCCGAGATAGGTGGTGTCCTGCTTATTGACAGCGGTATAACTTACTTTGCCTGTATAGGCTTCAAATTCTTTTCGTTCGTTAAGCATGCGGCACCTCCTTAATGCTGAGAGCATTTTCCGCAACCTTATCAAGCAGAACGTCCCACACAAAATTCTTTTTGCCGAGCGCAATGGCGTATTTTACCGCCTCGCTCGGTTTTATTTTTGTCTCAAGATATTGACGGCACCCTTGCGAAACGGCATCTCGGTAACTTTCGCCGACACTGCGCTTATGATAGGAATCGATCATCCGTTGCCAAAGTTCAGTATCGTCGTCACGGACAAGGATTCTGCGCTGGGTATCTTTGTTTGCATCGTCAATATCACAAATCAGATCGCTGAGAATACGATAACCGCCGCTACGGAAATCACAAAGCAACTCGCCGTAACTGTCGACAAGTTCTTCGGGCAGGTTTTCTTCCAGGAAAGAAAGCCGTTCAAGAGAGTCCATCAGATGCCAGGCCTGCTCACGGATGGCAGACCGCAAAGTCCCAATCTGCTCCGATTCGATTTCGGAGAAGTCAGCATACATCTCATCCACATCATATAAATGTTCCTGACCGCGCGCATACAGAATGCGGTTAATATCCGTCCTTTTCGGTTTATCCTTAATAGCGCTTTTGGATGTGCGGATGCGTTTGAGACAACGTTCGTATTCGTTGATAATGCCTTCCGTCATGGAGAGCAAATCACCGTCGAGCGACTCCTGCCAATTGGGTTCGGCAGCAAAAGCAAACAATTCACTGATCGGTCGTTCTTTTGCGGGAAGTTTTGGCGTGTGCTTGCGCAACATATAGGCATAGTACGGCAGACGCTCCACGTTGGAATCCACCTTCGACCAGTCGGTATTTTCAATAAATTTCTCAAGTCTTTTCTTGGGAGTTTCCTCGTAATATTCTGACCGCCCGCCGTTTTTCTCGGTCATATATTTATAGCGCAAAAAGATATTCTTTTTTCTGTTACCCTTGCCGAGATATTCCGAAAGGTCAGGCTTTACACCGCTCTTTGCCGAGTCAATTTCAAGACCGGTAAGGATCGCTAAAGTCTCCACTTCTTTGCGTAGGCGCTCGCGTTCTTCGGCGTCGGAGTTTTCGTTGTAAGCAATAATGCTGCGGTCGAGCGCCGCATTGGAAATCTGCCCGACACGGGAAGAAAAGGTGCTCTTAACTGTTTCAAACCGAGCATACCAGTCATTGGAATCGCGCAACTGTGCCTCGGCTGACGGAATTTTTAAGAATGGGATGTTGCTATGGTTATCGATGGATTCTTCGTTGCTGTAGTTGCGCTCAACGCAGGCGTTCAGAATCGGATCGGTAATGGTTTTGATCATATCACCATCGTAATCGGCACCGCCCAAGCGATCGGCAGCATACATAGAGGAGTCCACCAGAATCACATCCGAAAGATGTCCCAGATAATGCTTGCGCATCTGCTCGACTTTGGGATAGTAATAAAGCCGCAGTTCTTCGTTTCTTGCGATATGTGGGTTGCGAAGAAGTGTGCAGACCTTATCGTGAGAGTATACGGTACCGGGAGAGTAAAAAGAGTTTTTTGCAAAATTCTCGCTCATCATAATGGCAAAGAATTTTTGCTGCTTGGAATTCATTTTTGCAAAATTAGGATTACAAAGCACCTTCATAAATCCCAACAGATCAGCCGAGAGGAAACGGTTATCACCGGCAATGATGAGCGTGCCGACAGAATAATTCTTATAGACCTTCTCCGCCCGTGCTTTCAGCTCGTCGGTATAAATACTTTCATTTATAAAAAGCGGATTTTTCTGCAGTATCTTTGCAAGTTGATACTGCTTGGATTTTTTGTCAACACCGCGGTATCTGAGCACCTTCAAAAAATACTGTTTGCGGTATTCTGCGTTAGCGCAGAGATTATAATATTCGGTTTCGGTCTGCTTGGTGATCCAGTGGCGCTCATCCGTTTCGGGACTGACCGTCCAACCGAGCGGAAGATCAGCAGGACGGAATTCCTCTGCCTTCATTGAGAGCGTGTTTAAAAATTGATAGTTCAGTTCGGTGGTCTCTTCGGGATGCTCTTTGCTGACACCGGTAATATACAAAGCGTGATTGTATTTGCGGAAGGAATTCCAATAATCCTCCCAGGACATACCATTTTCTTTCAGCCAGCCGTAGCCTTTGAACATGCTCTTGGTAAGAATGATATCCACATCGTCAACTTGGTGTTCTTCGCCCCAGATATCTTTCAAAACAAAGGTTCCGCCGCTTTTGAAAAAGTCCTTAAAATCCACCTGATGCAGCATACCTTTCACATACGGCATACGGATCTGAAAAGAGGTATGGCAATGGGTGCCGCAAAAGACTTTATCGATCATCTCGGCGTACTTTTTAGAAACGAGACCTTCACCGTCAAATTCGGTGACGCGGAAAAACTCGTTTTTCTCAACGCGGTTATATTTGCGCACACTGCCGCTCCCCGTGGAATCCTCAACGGTAATCACTTTTGCGCTCGCATCTATTTTATTATTGTCTACCACAATAACGCGGTGCGGTTTATCGATTTCAATGCCTTCAATGCGAGTGCCGCCCGAAAGCATCAATCCGTTATAGGCATAGAGTTTGGAAAGTTGGCAAACGCCGAGTTCCATATCCATCATAATGCGCTTACGGACAGGCTCGTAAAAATCCTTGCGGATAAAAGAGAGTCGTGCCTGGCGGCTCATACTTGCCGAGCGTTCAAAGGCAACGTAAGTTTGTTTGCCCGAGCCGAGGTCCAAGGTAATTCCTTCGGGGCGGAACATAGACTCTGCCTTCTTCTGCCGTAGGGCATACCGCTCACTGTTACTGTCGCGGTCGAAGATCTCAGCGAAATCTATAAAACAAATAATATCGGCAAGGTCTTCAATATAAGCGGTATCCTTTGGCTGTGTAAATTTATCTTGGTGCAGCACCGACATGATTTGAAAAAAGAGCGCATTGTCTTCCTGCTCATGATTGGCGGTAAAGATCTTGCACCGCTCGGTAGCATTGTTCGTCAGATCAAAAGAGTATACTCCTGCCTCGGTCTCCTTAGCGTAACTGAGTATTGTTTTTGCCGAAAGTCTGTAAATTTTATATCGCAGATGCATCTTTACACCTCCTGACTGTTTTTAATATATCACAAAACCTTTCAATCTGCAATATGAATATTGCTCCCACCTTTTACAAGGCGGGAGCTAAATTTTTATTCAGGAAAGGAGTGATGACAGATGCTCATTGCAAAAACTTTGTCGCCGTAACCGTATTCCGGCGGCAGTAAAGCAAAACGCAGGCTCGGCGTTTTCAAACAAATAGGCTGAAAAATTATTAAAGGAGTAGATCTCAGATGAAAGTATCAAAAATCAAATCATTCGACGAGCTGCCGCTGTTTTTAAATGCAGACCTGGTAGCGAAAACCCTTGGCGTGGCCGTGTCCACCGCCTACGAACTCATGCATGAAAAAGACTTCCCCGCGGTGAGGATCGGCAACCGATTCCTCGTTCCCAAGGAAGAGTTTCAGGCATGGATCAAAATGAAAACAGGAGGTAAATGTAATGGCTAATAAATTCAATTATCTGTACACCGAAGACGATGTGTTCGAGGCATTGCGCGAACGCATTATTGAATCCGGCGAAGTAGGACAGCTTCGCAAAGAGGCTGAATTCAGAGAAGTGGCAGAGGCCTTTGGCGTACTCTGCTACGGTGAGGAAATGACGGTATTCGGCCGAATCTATTATCAGAATGATGTGCGCCGTATCATTGTTGAGGAATTGGACTTCGGCACGGTGATGGACGCCTATGAACTCTTCAAAAGTCAGTACCGTTCCAAAGGTGCCAAATTGTTAGCATGGCTTATTCTGCGTGAGCATCTGAGTCAAGATGAACTTGCCGGTCTCATGGTAGAGTATGACATGGGCAGAGGTGCGTGATGTTTTATCATCAGCCAAAGAAAGATCCGCGCAAAAACTTTTATATGGTTCCCAATGCGGTGATGAGGCTGGGACTTTCGGCAGGTGAACTTGCGGTCTACAATTATTTATTATATTGCGAAGACCGCAACACCTATCAGTGCTACCCGAGTCACAGAACTATGGGAGAGGCCGTCGGCCTCTCCCAACACACCGTGTTAAAGCATGTGAAAAGTCTGGAAGAAAAGTGTTTGATAACTACCGAGCGCACAACGATTACGCTGAAAAACGGTAAGAAGCAAAACGGAAACCTTCTGTATACCATCCGTCCGATTCAGGAGGCAATAGACTGTTTTCATGCAAAGCAAATTGAAAAAGCACAAGAAGAATATGCAAGATGGCAGACGCAGAAAAGACTCGAAGAATACGACCGAAAACACGGTATTTCGGGGAGTTCAGGGTCGTCATTATGAAAAGCAGGTTAAAGTGCGCCGTCACCGCACAGCACCACATCGGACGGCAGAGCCGACCGCTTGGGACTTTTGAGGGGTGCCGCTGAGCCGAAAATATGCCATCTTGCAGAAAGGAGAAATTATGAGTAATAAAAATAACGGTAAGTACAAATTTACCGTTCGTATGGAGCCTGAAACCGAGAAAGAAATGCGCAAATATCTGAAGGAATCCCACGAAAAATCACTCAATGATTTTGTGGTAAATGCGATTGAATTTTATATCGGTTACCTCAGGCAAGGCAAAAATCTTGATTTCGTTTCGCCGATCTTATCGTCAGCAATCAAAGCGGAAACGCGCACCATGGAAAGAAAACTTTCCGAAATGATGTTCAAGATCGCCGTGCAGTTATCCATGGTCAATCAGTTGATGATCGACGAAAAGGAATTTTATCCCGAATACCTTGAGGAACTTGAAAAATGGTGCGCCGAAAAGGTTGCGTCCGTAAACGGAATTATTGCGCTCGAGGATACCGATAAGCGCGGTAACACTTATAATCCTTACAGCATAAGGGAGTGATCATAAATGGCAAAGATTATATTTTCAAGTCGGTATATTAAAAATCCAGGCAAAGCAAATGCCGGTAAACTTTTGCGGTATGCAGCAACCCGCGAAGGTGTGGAAAAGGTGGCGGTCGGTCTCGACCGCTCACCGTCCACGATGCGCCAACAGCGCTTAATTAAAAATATTCTTGAAGCTCTCCCCGAAACGAAGGACTATCTTGAATATGAAGATTATCTTAAAGAGCCGTGCAAATCTAACGCAACCGAATTTATTGGTGCAGCGATTGACAGAAATATCGACAGGCTTGACGGCGTTAAAAATCTCGTAAAGTATTACGGCGAACGCCCGGGAGTTGAAAAGTTCGGCGCCCACGGTTTGTTTTCTCAGACCGATGATAAGATCGATCTTGATGCACTTGCCGAGGAAGTTTCCAGTCACAAAGGAATCATCTGGACGCACATTATCAGTCTCAGACGTGAGGATGCCGAGCGCCTGCGCTATAATAATACATCCAGATGGCGGGATCTGATTCGCAGTAACGTGGCCGAGATTGCCGATGCACATAACATTGATTTAAGTAACCTGCGTTGGTATGCGGCGTTTCATGACAAAGACCATCATCCGCATGTGCACCTGATGGTCTTTGCGAATGATGCCAAGCAGGGCTGGATTACAAAATCCAATATTGATAAGTTGCGCAGCCTGTTTGGTAATGAGATCTTCCGCGGTGAGCAGTACCGCCTCTTCGAAATCCAAACGCAGTACCGTGAGCGGGTGAAAAATCGGTTTAAAGAACTCATAGATTACTATGAGCAAAACGGTTTTGATCCCGCGCCCGAACTGAATGTATTGTTCTTAAAACTTGCCAATCAACTGAAAACTGACAAAGGCAAAAAGGTGTACGGCTATCTTCCAAAAGAAGTAAAGCAGACGGTGGACGAGATCGTTTCTGTTCTTGCGAAAGACAAAAATATCGCGGAACTTTATAAAAAGTGGAACGAGATCAACCGCGAAAAGCTATCTCTCTATCACGAAAAGGAAACGCCTGACATTCCGCTTGAAGATAACAAGGAGTTCCGCAGTATTAAAAATGTAATTATCAGATCGGCGGTGGAGTTCGGTCAGTTGCAGACGATGCAAAATCAGAATATGGGATTTGTATTTGCGGGAATTGTAAAAGCAATCCTCAGAGCAATCAGCGCAAGTTATTTTGCAAGAGATAACAAACTCAAAGGTCAGGTAGACAGCAAATTAAAATCTAAAATCGCACAGAAGAAACAAGCGCAGGGACTTCGTCCCGAAAATAATGGAGGTGAACATTCATGGGAACAAAATATGTAAAAAATAATTCGAACCTATACCGTCATAATTCTCTGGATATTCAAAAGGTTATGTGGTATTGTGTGTTGCTGAAAGGAGGTGAGTATCATGGCAAACCGAAGACCGTCGGGCGACGGAATGATACGCCAAAAGAAAAAAGGTCAGTGGGAAGGTCGGATAACCGTCGGTCATAAGATGGACGGCTCTCCGATCTTTCGTTATGTATACGGCAAAACACAAAAGGAAGCCCTCGAGAAAATGCATCAGCGCATCGAGGATTACCGTGATGTGGAACTGACCGAGGATAGCAAAATGACACTCGGCGAATGGCTTGATAAGTGGATGAACGAATATATGATATTCACCGTTCGTGAAAGCACATGGGACAGTTACAAATCGATGATAAAAAATCATATAAAGCCTTATCTCGGAGATAAGCCGATCGCATTTATAACAACCGCCGATATTCAGAAGATGTATAACCGACTTAAGAAAAACGGAAGAATGCGGCCGCATCCTATCTACGGAAATAAACTTGCAGACAGCGGTATTCGGCGCATCCACATGATGCTGCACGAAGCAATGGATGCCGCTGTCAAGGAGCGGTTGATTATCAAGAACCCGACAAACGGTACAACCATACCGAAAAACAATTATCCGCCAAAGCAGATTCTGACCGAGGCGCAGCTCGACCGATTTCTATCGGTCATTGAACAGGATGAACGGTGGTACGATTTTTTCTACACCGAGCTCACAACGGGGATGCGCCGAGGTGAGATATGCGGACTGAAGTGGTCGGACTTTGATGAGCAAAGCGGGAGACTGAAAATTGCACGGACGATTCACCAAAAGAAGGGCGGCGGGCTGACTTGGGGGGACACCAAAACCGAAACAGGTATGCGCACCATTCTTCTGCCGCCGAGCACGGCAGAACTCCTTCGCCGAAGAAAGCAAAACGCCCGCAGTGAGTGGATATTCCCGAATATCTATCAACTCGATCTGCCGATGCATCCCGAACATGCGTATAACCGTCTAAAGACACTGTTAAGGTATGCCGATCTTCCGATGATACGGTTCCACGACCTGCGCCACACCTTCGCAACCCATGCACTGACAAGTGGCGTGGATGCCAAGACACTCTCGAAAATACTCGGACACACCAATGCCAGTTTCACGCTGGACACCTATACGCATGTAACTACCGATATGCAAAAACGCGCCTCAAATATCGTAGGCGGGTTCATTGAAAATTTATTGATAAAGGAGTGATAAAATGGCAAAACGAAGACAAAACGGTAAAGGCACTTTACGGCAACGCAAGGACGGACGTTGGGAGGGGCGAGTTGTTATCGGCTACGATGAAAAAGGCCTGCCCAAGACCAAAAGCGTCCTTGCGCATACCAAGACCGAGTGTGCTGAGAAATTGTCAAAACTGATTGAAGAATGCGGTCCGCCCGCCAGACGGTGCAAGCCGGATATGCCCTTCGGCGATTGGATGGATTTCTGGTATCAGAACTATTCCAAACCGGCTATCCGACCGCTGACACAAGCAAATTATGAAAATCGCATCTACGACCACATCATCCCTGACATCGGCAAGATACCGCTGAATAAACTGACGCAGAATGACCTGCAACAGTTTTATGCACGGATGAAACAAACGGGTCGAAAGCAGTATGTAGAGAAATACGGTCCCGGTTTATCTGACCGTATGGTGCGTGCCTGCCACGCAAGTTGCCGAATGGCGCTTGAAAAAGCGGTAGCCGAAGGACTGATACGGGTCAATCCTGCAATCGGGTGTAAATTACCGCCCAAGAAAGCACGGGAAATGCAGGTACTCACAAAGGAAGAATTGCAGCGTTTCCTGGTACAGGCCAAAGAAGACGGATATTATGAACTGTTTCTGCTGGAACTCGGCACGGGAATGCGCCGAGGTGAGATCATGGGATTACAGTGGGATGACCTCAACTTCCGCACGGGAGAATTGCACATCGTCCGTCAGGCGTGTGCGGTGAACGGCAAAATTGAGATATCTACACCCAAGACTAAAAGTTCCATCCGCACAGTAGTATTACCGCCGTCGCTGGTGGGGGTGCTGAGGAAGTATAAGGAAACGTTCAGCTCACGGTGGATGTTTCCGTCACCGCAAAATCCCGACGTGCCGAGGTATCCCACATCCGTCGGCGATATCCTGTCGATCCTGCTCAAAAGAGCAGGATGCAAGCACGTGCGGTTCCATGACTTACGCCATACCTTCGCCACGATGGCACTGGAAAACGGTATGGACGTGAAAACGCTGTCGGCAACCATAGGCCATGTTTCGGCGGCAACAACGCTTGATATTTACAGCCACGTGACCGACACCATGCAGATGCAGGCGGCGGTGAGCATCGACCGCAAAATCGGCGGTACAGACGCGCAGATGCCCGTGGTGGAGGAAAGGCTCGCGCCGGAGATTAAATCGCCCGTGTCGCCCAAATTTGAGCCGATAGAGCAAAAGATCCGCAAGTCAGGAACGGGATGTGTGTATCGGATCAACGATAATCTGTGGGAAGGCAGCTTCTTCCCGCGTCTGCCGGACGGTACACGCAAAAAGTTTAATATCTATGCGAAAACCCGCGAAGAGTGCGAAGAACTTCTTGCAAAGATGATCGCGGAAAAGAAAGCCGAGATCGCGGAAGAAAAAGCAAAACAAAAAGAGGGCGCCGAATAAGGCGCCCTTAATGGTTGGCTTGCGGCAAACAAAAAAATTCAGCTGATTTAATATTAAATGTTAAATCAGCCGAAAACATCAAGACGTAGGATTTGCGCTTTATATTTGATACTAAAGTGCAAGTGTGTTATAATTTAGTTATGGAGGTTTTTCTATGGATAATAAAGTGTATTATAAAATAGGCAATAATATAAAAAGTTTGCGTGAATCGTTTGGGCTTAGCCAAGAGGAACTCGCCCTCGAGATTGGAATTGGTAAATCTGCAATATGTCAATATGAAACCGGTACGAGCGTCCCAGTAAGAGATGTTTTGATAAAAATCGCAAAATATTTTCATGTTACGGAAACGGACCTTCTTCAAAACGATTATTCTGGCTTTAGAAAGATGACCGATGCACCAATAAATGAAATTGACTATAACAAAGATATGTTTGAGAAACTTCTCCCGTTGGTGTCCTCTGAATCAGCAATGAACAATGAAAACTTTAGACAGGCGTATGAACTTCATAATCAGGTTTGCACTTTAATAGGTTCTGGAACGGCCATAGAGAGTTTCGACGAAACGTGGATTGAAAAGTGCATAGAGTTATATAAAAAAGCGAGCGATGAAGGTATTATAGAGGCAAATGCAAATTATTTGTGGTGGATTTGTTTCTTCGGCTTTTTTACATCCTTTTGTGATTCACGAATGTTTGATGCAGTTGAGCGGCTTAACCAAGGGCGCATAGGTGTTAAAGAGTTTTTTAAAGAAGGTTATTTGACGCCTTTTGATAGTAAAGATGATTCAAATAAACAAGAGAACAAAAAAGAGTTTTGGGAAGAATATGCAGTGGATTTTTATGTTAATGTACGAAAGTTGAAACTAAATTCGATGTATGCTGACCTTGGAGACTATTATCTTGCAATTGCATATGTGTTTGATATGGTGTGTAACGGAATGAGCAGTGAACAAAATTGCGCTGTTGGAAGTGAGATGTTAAGCGTATTTTCGTTGATGGGCAATAAGTATGCGCGTTTAAACAAAAATTCATAATTGATAAAGTTCATACAGTATGAACGACAAACCAAAACATAACTGATATAATTAAAATACCACCTAACAAAAATTTCGGGTGCAATGAGGAGGTTTGTTTATGTATGATCTTTGTGACGTTCTGCACGCATCTCATGGTTCTGCCGATGTGATTAACCATGTTTTATGTGATTACGGCGAAGGAAATATGGGCAACGGCATAAGAAAACTTGCAGGTGAGATTTTGACTGTTGCCAGTCGTAAAGGATACGATAACGGATTTTGTGATGGTTATAGTATAGGGTATTCAAGCGGTATCGTAAAAGGCTCAATTGTTACAGTTTGTGTGGCTGGAGTCTTTGCGGTAGGTGTGTGGTGCGTTAACAAAACCATAGCTTATCATAAGAAGAACCAAGCAGACAAAGAATGTTCTAACTCAACCAAAAGTGTTAATGGAGGTGATAAAGATGCAGATGTGTCCTAATTGCGATAAGGTGTATGACGAATCAGAGTACACTCATTGCCCATATTGCTCTGGCGAATTAGAAGATAATGAAGAAGTACGTCCGTGCCCCGAATGTGGCGGATGTCTACATTGGGATGGGGATCTTTGGGGATGTTCAAACTGCTCTTATTCAGAAGAAGATTAGAAAATGTAAACAGCACAACCGAAATATGATTACAAAGAGGGCGCATCTTACGAGTCGCCCTCAAATTTTAGTTTGCAGTAAACAAAGAAAAATTATTATTTACTTTATCAAATATTGCAAAGCATCTATCGGAATAACGCCGTGATTTTCTGTTTGATCGGTAAGTTCACTACAATCAGCACCAGTTACTGCTACGCCAATAACATTGTTTTCTGAATCAATAATAGGCCCACCACTATTTCCACTTATAATTGAAGCATTTACTAATAATCGCCTTAAACCGTGTCTTGGTCTAAAGCCAATTACTAATCCTGGAGATAGTATTCCCGTATCTCCAAGACTGTAATTGGGAAAACCTACAACGGCAATATGATCCATTAGTTCTACATTATCCGCTGTTCCTTTGGATAGTCCGTTAAGCTTTAGGTCTTCTACTAAATTGTCAATTCTTAGAATTGCCAAGTCAATGTCAGCATTTCGCGCTATAACCTCTATATCATAACGTTTTTGGATATTTTGCGGGTGAAAGCATTGCATATTCGGTGTTAATACGTGTTCGCATGTTACAAAGCCAATTCCTTCAATATAAAAACATGTTCCTTGCTTCCCCATATTTTCAAGATCATCAGAAGTATCATCTAATACAAAGAGATTCTTAAATATAGTATCAATATCGAATTGTGGAGGTGTTGGTATTGCATCTAAAACACGACGCCTGTTATTTTCGATAATAGGAGGCAAAACAACAGTATTTAACCAATCTATCAAAACATCGTCAAAGTGTTTAGGCGAAAGAGCTTGTTCATACAATGGAGTTGCAATGATAAAACTGTTAGGGGAAATATACTTATCCCCAAATGCCACATTTAGTTGATCAAATGAGGGAAAATGATTCTCTTGTAAAATATTATTGGCTGTTTCAATAATCTCAGTACTTTTTAATTCGTTTAAAAATGTAGCACTCATGTGTATGCCATATGTTGCATGAAATACCAACATTTTCTCGTCATAATATATTTCTATACATTTGCCCTTGAGAAAAGGCATTTCATTTAGATATTGAGGTAATTGTTCCAATGTTAAATTATAAATTCGACTTCTAAACAGACAAGATAATTTGGTATTTATATCATTTAATGACCCTTCAATTATTTTGTAGTCGCAAGTATACATTGTTAGATAAGCCTCCCTTATAGTAAAGAAAAACCCTCGTTTTAACGAGGGTTTGGTCCGAGTGACAGGGATCGAACCTGCGGCCTGATGGTCCCAAACCACCCGCGCTCCCAGCTGCGCCACACCCGGATATTTATTAAATTTTTCTCAATTGTGGGATAAACTGTGGTCAAAACGATTTTTGACCGAATTTTTGATTTTTATAAATGCCCGAAACCCGCATGAATACAGGGGTTTTGAGGCTTTTTATTTTTCAAGACATTAAACGCCCGACACGCTCCCAAAGCAAGCGCGCTACCAACTGCGCTACACCCCGATAGTGTAAAATTTTAAGTTTTCGTGAAGTGGAAAGATTGTGGTAGAAAAATTTCCAATTTGGTAACGGGGTCTGAAAACCCCAGTAAAATCAGGAGTTTTCAGCACTTTGGAAATATGAGAAATTAAAATACTCTTACTCCCAAAGCAGGCGCTACTCTTGCGGTGCCCAAAATCGTCGGTCGCTCCTGTTTGTCGCTAACGATTTTGACCGCTGCGCCGACAAACACTCCCTGTTTCCGCCACCGGCGGCGGTCGTGTGTGTTGCTAACTGCGCTACACCCCGAAGAAGATAAATATTTATGTTGTATAATCAGCCTTATGATTATATAAAAATTAAGTTTGGTTGTCAAGGGCTGAAAGGATTTTAGTCAATTGAAATTTGCTTCTAAAGTAAACAGTACATTTGAAAATTACGATTATTTAACAGTTTCGATTTCGCTGTCATAATACTGCTCCTGGAAGTGAACTGCCTTTTTGATTTCATCTTTAGAAAATGACCTTCCCATTGGCGCAGCCACGAGTTTATCCTCAACATCATTGTGTCTGTGGACAATGCCGATGATTTTACATTCATATTCTTTAACAGGATATTCTACACCTAAAAGGTAAACATCCAATTCTTCGCCATCGCCGCCTAAAACACCGGGGATATAGCCGTAGTTCAGGGGATATGTCAGCGAATAACACTCTTTTTTATGAACATAGCCTAAGGGACGGTCAATGTTTATTTTTACAGTTTCGCCAAGGTATGATTTTACCTGTTCTTTTCGTTCTTCGTATGTCATATATACCTCGTTCAGCGTTTATCTACCACGCTTATATGGGTTTTTCCGTGATATTTCAACAGTTTAATGTGTTCTTTGGTTATTTTTTCACCGCTTACAACTATCGGTATGGCAGGGGGGCAGGAAACAGTAGGTGTTCCGCAGATTTCACCTTCCGCATTTTCAATGGGGATTTCTTTGCATTTTGAAAAAACAGCATTTCTTACGGTTGTTATTTGTTCCCCTTTAATGAAATAAAAATCGCTTCGTTCACAAGTTTCGTACAAGATCGGCAGAGTTTCAATGGCTTTCTTTAACTTCAAAAAATCCTCATTTGAATTTTGTGCGGTTGCCATAAAAACAACAAAATCATTATCCGCATATTCAAACTCAATATTATATTTTCTGAAGTGTTCGGGGATATTAAAACCGCTTTTATCAAAACCTGAAAAGTCCGCAGTTATTTTTATAGGTTCTTCGGAAATGTTTTGTATTCCTTTGGAATTTAAAAGTTCGGTTATTTCTTTAACCTTTTCTGAACAGATTTCTAAATCGTTTCTGATATTTTTTTCTATATACCCGTTACATAAATCAAGGGATTGGAGCAACAGGTATGAGGGACTGCTTGTTCCGTAGATGGTCATGGCTTCTTTGGCGTTCTCGCTGAAACCGTAGCGGTCATTTTTTGCTATATGCAGGTATCCGCAACCCGTCAGGGCAGGAAGCGTTTTGTGTGCAGAGTCGCAACACATATCCGCACCTTGGGTTATGGGATGAAAAGGCATCTTGACAAATGCTGAATATGCACCGTGTGCGTTATCCACAAGAAGAGGAATATCATATTCTCTGCAAATTTTTGCAAGAGATTTTATATCTGTAAGTTTGCCTAAATAGTCTGGTGTAGTTATATAAACTGCAAAGGGTAAATGCGAAAGATTCTGCAAAGAATTTTTTAAAGTATCGGCGGTTATAACGCAACTGCAAAGGCTGTTGCAGTTTTCGGGATATATCCATTTAACATCAAAACCGATTTTTGCCGTTGCAAATATAAACGCCTTGTGAGCATTTCTGCCTGCTAAAATATAGGGGGATTCTGTTGAAGGCTTTCTGTTAATAAAGGCAAGGTGGAGCATTGCATTTATGGATTGACTTGAACCGCCCGTTGAATAAAGGGTGGCCTTTGTATCAAATAACTTTGAGGCATTTTCTTCACTTTGTCTTATTATACCATCGGGGCACGAAAGGTCATCTGCGCCCTTTATTTCGGTTATATCGTATTTTTCAAAGCCAAAAAAAGACACACCCTTATGACCCGGCATATGAAACCGGGTTGTGCCTGATTTTATATAATCATTCACAAAATCAATAATGGGTGTGTTCATAAAATTTCCTTATTCTGCCTCGGCAACCTTCATCATAACGGCACATTCAATACGCTTTTTGAATAATTCACAACCGTACTCATAAATACCTGTGATTTTGCCTGTGGCATGGTATGAGTTGGCGGCACAACCGCCCGAACAATATAGTTTTGCCCAACAATCTTTGCAGTCGGGTCGGGCATAGGCATTGCAAAGTTTGAATTCATTCTGCACGTCGGTGTTTGTGATACCGTCGTAAATATTACCTAAAAGATATTTTTTATCACCTACAAACTGATGGCAGGGGTAAATATCTCCGGCAGGTGTGACTGCAACGTATTCAGTACCCGAACCACAGCCTGAAATGCGCTTGTAGATACACGGTCCGTGTTTCAAATCAAGCATATAGTGGTAGAATGTGAAAGGTTTACCTTCCTTTTGGCGTTTAATCATCTCTTTAGCGAGGATTTCATATTGCTCAAAAAGAACGGGCAAATCACTTTCGGTCAGGGCGGCAGGGTCTGAGGGAGCGCAAACAACAGGCTCCATACTTAACTCTGTAAAGCCCATATCAGCCATATGGAAAATATCGTTGGTAAAGTCTGTGTTTGCGTGGGTGAAAGTACCGCGCATATAGTAACTCTTGTTACCGCGACGTTTTACAAACTCTTTGAATTTGGGGACGATTATATCGTAACTACCCTTACCGGAATAATCCTTTCTGAGTCTGTCGTGGATTTCTTTTCTGCCGTCAAGACTCAGAACAACGTTACTCATTTCCTTGTTGGAAAAATCAATGACATCATCATCTATCAACATACCGTTTGTTGTAAGTGTAAAACGGAAGTTTTTATTATGTGTTTTTTCTTGCTCACGGGCATACTCTACAAGTTTTTTCACAACGTCCCAGTTCATAAGGGGTTCGCCGCCGAAAAAGTCAACTTCGAGATTGTGGCGTGTACCCGAATGAGCAATAAGGAAATCCAAGGCTTTCTTACCTGTTTCAAAGTCCATCAAAGCACGTTCACCGTGATATTTACCCTGGCTCGCAAAACAATATTCACAGTTAAGGTTGCAAGTGTGAGCAACGTGCAGACACATAGCCTTCAAAACAGTATTTCTGTTTTTGAAATCAAATGCCATATTTTCGTATGTATCCGGTGTGAATAACTTTTTGTTGTCTTCAAGATACTTTATATCGTCAAGGCAATCCGTGACATCCTGTTTTGAAAGATTTTCTTCCGGATATTTTTTTATAATAATATCGCAGATTTCATCAGCCGTTTTCTCTTTATACAAAGAAATTATATCGTAGGCTACATCGTCCACGGTGTGAACGGAACCGCTGCAGGTATCAAGGACTATATTGTAGCCGTTAAGTTTATATTGGTGTACCATTAAAGTGAAACTCCTCTAAAAATAGGGGGCTGCTGCATTATATGCAGCAGCCCCGCTTGATTTTTAAACTGCAATTATTCCTCGCAATTGTTTTCGCACTGCTGGTTAGCAACGCCGCAAGAAGTTTTGCAAGCAGACTGGCAAGATGTCTGGCATTCGCCACAACCGCCGTTTTCTGTGCTCTTAACAAGATCTCTTGTTTCGATTGTTTTGATTCTTTCCATATTCAAAACTCCAATCTAAAAATAATATTCGCGGTAATGTTACCGTTTCTTTACCGATTAAGTATATCATATGCAAAAAATACTGTCAAGATGTGATTGTTTAAATACATAACAGTTGACAAAAATTATCATATGTGTTAATTTATAGAAGCATTCCGTGTTGATGCACATTAACCCAAATAAATTATGAAAGGAGCTGGACATAATGACAAAGACAATTTTAAACAACAGAAACTATCCGGTAATTATGTCTGCTTCCTGCTGACAAATAGCATTTTATTATATGCGTAATCCCCGGAAAGTTCATACTTTTCGGGGATTTTTGTTTGTTTTTATAGGCTGTTTGTGGCAGGAGTTGACATCTGTCGCAATTTTCTCGTAACCTCTCAACGAGAAAATAAGGGGATTACCCAAAGGGACTCCGGATAAGGTTACCTTAGTTACAAGGAAACCCGTCACAACAATATCACGAGTCGTTAACATGATATTGTAAAAAATAACGGAGGAAATAATGAGAAAAGAAAAGACAAAATTAAAAAAAGAAAAATTTGAAACACTGAAGAATGTCTTTTTTGCCGTAAAGATAATAAAACAATGTGCACCGTGGTATATTACGGCGCGTATCGTTTCTATGTTCGGTTATTGGTTTTTTACGGGATTTATTCAGGAAATATGGTTTTTGAAGTCGATCTTGCAGATTATCGAAGATGGCAGAACTTTTAAAGAGTTCGCCGTGGTAGTCATTATGTTTGCGTTTGCAGGTGTTTTAGGTAAAGCCTTGCACAATGGTTTCGATTACATAATAAGCACAAAGGTTAAAATCTTTTACAAAAACCTTAATAAAAAGATATTCGATAAGGCAGTCAATGTTGATATGACTTGCTTTGAAAACCCGGATTTCTTCGATAAATATAAAAGGGCAACAGAGGTCATAACCGACGACCATTACGATATGTTCGCTTATTATTTCGCTGTGCTTTTTGCAGGCGGGATTACGGGTGTTTTCATTGTTGCGTACGTTATATCTATCGACCCTAAAATTTTACTTATTCTGCTATTGGCGTTACCTGTTGTTGTAATACAAGCCGTAAAAGGTAAAATTGAAGTGAAAAAGGATAAGGAAATGACACTTCATAAGCGTTCTAAGGCGTATGTTAAACGAATTATTTATCTTAAAGAATATTCTAAAGATATGCGCACTTCTTCTGTTTTTGAGGTACTTCACAAGCGTTATAAAGATGCGGTGGAAAATAACCGTGGGGTTATAAAGAAATACGGTTACAAAATCGCTGCCCTTGAATCAATGACAGGGTTTTTCGGTCAGGCTCTGCCTGTTGCCGTAGCCTATGCTTATGCCACATACCGATACGCATTTAAAAAGAATCTTGCACTTGCAAATTTTTCGGTAATTATGACGGCCATGAGCAACCTAAGAGATGTTGTTAATGATTTAGGCGGTGCAATCTCCACTTTGAAAAAGGAAGCCTTGTATTTTGGAAATCTGAGGGACTTTTTAAATTACAACTCTAAGGTTGTAAGCGGAACAAAAAAAGCGGAAGAACTGGAAACACTGGAATTTAAAAATGTTACATTTAAATATCCCGGTTCTGAGAAAGAAACACTTAAAAATTTGAACGTTGTTTTCAATAAAGGTGAAACAACTGCTATTGTAGGTCAGAACGGAGCAGGAAAAACAACTTTCGTAAAACTGCTTTTGCGTTTCTATGACCCGCAGGAAGGCGTCATTCTTTATAACGGAATTGATTTACGGGAATATGACCTTCAATCGCTCCGCGAAAGGCTTGCTACGGTTTTTCAGGATTATAAGGTGTTTGCTTTGTCTGTTGCGGAAAACGTACTTTGCAAAGAAGTGGTAAGCGACAGCGAAGCGGTTAACGTTCTTGCTGCACTTAAAAACAGCGGAGCAGAGGGTTTTGTGAACAGATTACCTCAGAAGGAAAATACTGTACTTACAAGAGAATTTGACGAAACCGGTGTAGGTCTCTCAGGCGGTGAACAGCAGAAAATCGCGGCGGCAAGAATGTTTGCGAAAAACTATGATCTTGCAATACTTGATGAGCCGTCATCTGCTCTTGACCCTATTGCCGAATACAAAATGTATGAAAGCCTTATAGAAGCCACCAAGGAGAAAACGGTTATTTATATTTCTCACAGGCTTTCAAGCGCGGTGCTTTCCGATAAAATTTATGTGTTTGGCGACGGTACGGTACAGGAAAGCGGTACGCACGACGAACTTATGAATAAAAACGGCATTTATGCCGAGATGTTTGCGCTTCAGGCTTCAAACTATAAAAAAGAGGAAGGGAGCGTGAATGAGATATGAAAAAGAATAACAAAAGAAAAAAAGAACACGGAACTTTCTCTAATGTATTTTATATGTTAGGTGTAATGTTCAAGGTTTCCCCCATGCTTGTTATCGGTGAAATTATAATGCATATTCTGTGCACTCTTCCCGGAAGACTCGTTTCTGTTATAGGTCTTAAATTTGTTATTGACGAAGTAAGCGGTGACTGTGACCCGAAAAAAATCATTTTAGGTATTTCTCTGATACTCGGTATACTGATTTTCGGAGATATTACAAATGCGCTTTTCTTTGAACTTTTTGTTCATAGGCAGAGAGAAAAACTTGATTTAGGTATTCAGTCGCTTCTTTATAAAAAAGCGGCATCGCTGGACCTAGCGAAATATGATAATCCCGAATATTACGCCGATTTTATTTTAGCCGTGGAAAATTCCTCGGATAATATCCGTTATTTGTTGGGTATGGTAAAGGGTTATGTTGAGGAAATTTTATCTTTTGTTCTTATAGGTTCGCTGATTTTTACCATCGATCCTGTGGCGCTGGTTATAGTTCTTGTTTCATCCTTTGTTTTTATTCCTGTGGGAAGATATACAGGTAAACTTATGGTTGAACGCAGGGAAAAGATAACGGAACTTCACAGAGTAGGCGACTATTTTGCACGAGTTTTTTATTTACCCGAATATGCAGGGGAGATAAGAACAAGCGGAGTTTTTCCGCTTCTTCGCCGCAGATTCAGTGAAAGCGCTGATAATATTATCAGCACGCAGAAGAAATATATAAAGAAACTTGATAAACTTTTCTTCTTGCAGGAAACTACAATTTACGTTATCGGCTATACTCTTGTACTCACGCTGTATATAGGCTACAAAACCATTGTGGTAGGGGATATGACAGCAGGCGATTTCGTGGCTACATTTAATGGTGCCGTTTCTCTCGGCGGAGGAATTCTTTATCTTACCGTTTACAGTGTAAGGTGGTTTACCGAGCGTTCCGAAATGATTGATAAATACCGTAAATTTTTAAAGACGGATAACGCCATCTGCGATGGCGAACATATTGCAGAGTGCGGAAAGCCCGAAACAATTACGGTAAAAAATATTACATTCTCTTATGAGGGCAATGATAAAAACTCTCTTGACGGAATATCCTTTGAGATTAAACCTTACGAGAAAGTGGCGCTTGTAGGTTATAACGGCGCAGGTAAAACTACACTTACCAATCTTTTATTGAGACTTTATGATGTAAGCGGCGGCTCCGTTGAAATAGGCGGGAGAGATATTCGTGAAGCAACCGTTGAATCCCATAGGGACCGTTTTGCAGCAGTTTTCCAGGATTTCCAGATATTCTCCGCAAGCGTAGGCGAAAATGTGGCTCTCTCCACTGAATATGATGAGGAAAGAGTATGGAACGCATTGAAGGCGGCAGGCTTTGACAAGGAACTTCCCAACGGACTTGAAACAATTCTCTTGAGAGAGTTTGATGAAGAGGGGTTGATGCTTTCCGGTGGTGAACAGCAAAAAATCGCTATAGCAAGGGCATTTTATAAGGACTGTCCGTACGTTATCCTGGACGAACCGTCGGCAAATCTTGACCCTGTTTCCGAATACGAACTTAATCACGCTATGATGACAGGTGCAGAGCATAAGACAGTAATATTCATTTCTCACCGACTTTCCACAACAAGAAACGCCGACAAAATCTTTATGATGGAAAAAGGTAAAATTATTGAAAGCGGAAGCCACGAGGAACTTATGAACCTTAACGGTAAATACGCCGAAATGTTTAACCTTCAGGCTGAAAAGTATAATTCATAACAAAAAGGCACATCAATTCAAAAGAACTGATGTGCCTGATTTTTAAGTTCGAGTCTCATATACTCTTTCTAACGCCAAAAAATAAAGCAACCACCGAAGTGATTACTTTACTTTGGCGCACCGGAAGGGACTCGATGGGCTCTGCCCATCGTTGCTACGCAACACCCGATTGTGTTCGGCTTCGCCGAGTGGGGTTCGAGTCCTATATGCTTTTTGTGACACAAAAAAATAAAGCAACCACCGAAGTGATTACTTTATTTTGGCGCGCCGGAAGGGACTCGAACCCCTGACCTTCTGGTTCGTAGCCAGACACTCTATCCAACTGAGCTACCGGCGCGTATATGGAGCGGATGACGAGGCTCGAACTCGCTACCTCCACCTTGGCAAGGTGGCGCTCTACCAGATGAGCTACATCCGCAAATGCAAGAGATATTATACATATAAAAAACACCGTTGTCAAGGGGTATTTTTATCAATAAATAAAATAAATTTAAATTTTTGCAAAAAACATTTAAATTTTTTCATAAAAAGGTATTGACAAAACCGCGTTAGCATATTATAATTAACAGGCTTTCGGAAAAGAGAGCAAATCGCCTACGTAGGTATGTATGTTGTTCATATATATGGCGGTATAGCTCAGCTGGCTAGAGTACTCGGTTCATACCCGATTGGTCGTAGGTTCGAATCCCACTGCCGCTACCAATTCCAACACACCTACCTACGGAGGGTGTTTCATAAAAGGGCTCTCGAGCCCCTCATATACGGCCCGGTGGTCAAGCGGTTAAGACACCGCCCTTTCACGGCGGTAACACGAGTTCGATTCTCGTCCGGGTCACCACAAAGCACTTGCAAGAAGCAGGTGCTTTTTTTATTTAAAAATTTTTACTAAATAAAAAAATCATATTGATTTTTTAAGCAGTATATAATATAATAATTCAGTAATATTTGCCGGTGTGATGGAATTGGCAGACGTGCTGGACTCAAAATCCAGTGGTAGCGATACCGTACCGGTTCGACCCCGGTCACCGGCACCAACAAAAAGTCCTCTCTTGTCTACCGAGACAAGAGAGGTTTTTCATTTGTTTGAATATTTCATAATTTTGTGGTATAATCAGTTCAATGAAGAAAAATTTGATTTGCGGAGGTTTTGCAAATGGTAAAATTTCAAGACAAATTGATTGCGGACGGCTATTGTGACAATCGCGGTGCTGGTTTCTGCGCAACGGCCACTAAATTGCCCAGAGGTGAATACGGTATTGTGGCTCTCTGTGTCAACGGAAATAAACTAAGTCTGTTTGATATAGATATGAAAAGCAATATTGGAGAATTGTTGTATGAGGTGGATTTGAAGCAAATTGAAAATTTGAAGATTCGGGCAGGAATCTTCAGTCAGGTATTGAAATTTGAATATAACGGTTCTACCTATTCTTTTACAAAGTTTGTTGGCGTAAAGCCTGCTTTAAAAGTGATTGAAGAAGAGGCGAGTAATCGATAAATAAGCAATTTATCGAACAGAGCAGTCACGCTACTTTTTCTTACTTACTTTTACCTTGGTTCTGCTCCTTTTGGTTACTTTTTCGCAAAAACAGAACTTGTACTTGTTGTGCAGGTTCTCTTTTTTATTTTTTTGAAAAACGGGGGTCGAACCGCCTCGGCGAAGCAAAATAGAATTGTCTATCTTTCTAGACAATGCGTATTGAGTTTTATAAAATGCTGTGATATAATTTTCTCATAAGTTAGATAAGGGGGATTAAATATGAAATCAAAACAAACATTACCTGTCGGTTATCGTGAAATTTATTCTGTTGATCTTCAAAAAGATAAAAAACCGGCGGTATTAGTAAATGTATTGGCTATAATTATTGCTGTGGTTTTGTTTTTGCCTGCAAACCGATACATACCGCTAACAACTTTATTTAATATTGGTGTATCAGAGTCATTATACTTTGCTCGCCTTGGTGTGATTGTCGGTGGAATAATATTTTATATGATATTGCACGAATTAGTTCATGGTCTTGCAATGAAGATATTCGGCACAAAAAAGGTGAAGTATGGTTTCACGGGTATGTATGCGTATGCCGGAAGTGATGATTATTATGATAAAAAAAGTTATATTATAATCGCTCTTGCGCCGATTGTTGTTTGGGGTATAGTGCTTGCAATAATAAACGTACTTGTTCCTTACGAATGGTTTTGGGTGGTTTATTTAATTCAGCTTATAAATCTTTCCGGTGCTGCAGGGGATTTGTTTGTTACAGTCAGATTCTCGAAAATGCCGAAAGATATTTTAGTTCGAGATTATGGAGTTGGTATGACCGTATACTCGGCAGAGTGATAATAAAAAGCACCTTCCGTAAAGCGTGATGTCCTTAACGGAGAAAACGAAAACCGAATAGGATAACAAGAAAGGCAGCATAGTCTATGATGGCTATGCTGCCTTTTGTATTATTTAATATCAAACAAATCGAGGCGTCGCAGAAATGCGGTGCCTTTTTGAATTTTATATCGAAAATCGCTGGACTTGATGAAAGTGTTGTGGTATGTGTTTGTGTTGCAAAAAGGAGGTGCAACGCACATGACAACACTTGAAGATTTATACTACGGCAACATCAGTCCGCACGAAAGGTACATAAAGCGCGGTTCGAGAGTCGACCAACTCGTAAAGCTAATATGCAAAAATGAGGAAAGCCTAACGGCAACGCTCACCGAGCAACAGAAAGAAACCTTCGAAAAGTTTATAGACTGCCAAAGCGAACTTGCAGGGTTAACCGAGCGAGATGCGTTCAGGGATGGCTTCATCCTCGCGGTGCGAATAATGGTTGAAGCAATGGAAGGGTTAGAAACGGTGGATGATATATGAAAAAACTAATAATCCTTCTTCTCTGCTGTGTGGTACTCTTGAGTATGGCGGGATGCGGTATCAACACCGCACCGCCTCCTGCAGAGAGTCCGCCGACAACGGTATCGGAAACGGTAATAACAGAAACACCACTCGAAACAACACCGCCCGTGACAGCGGTAGAGCCGACAGAGAAAGATCCCGTCACAACCGAGCGCGAGGAACAGGTAACCGAGCCAACCGTGGTCGCTACAGAGCCGACAACGATACAACCAACAGAAGAAACAACGACGACTGCAACAAGCACTATTGAAGAAACGTCTACTCCCCCGATCGTTGAAACAGTGCCAAGCACAGCACCGCAGCTTACGGAAAAAGAAACGACGGAAGCTGAGCCGCCAAAGGATGAACCAAAAGCCGAAACGGAATCTCCGAAGGTAACCGAGCCGGAACCTACGGAAAAGCCTGCTCCCTTCGATATTGATAACTGGATCGCCTATGCAAGGAGCTACGCCGAAAACAAAGGACTCGTACTAAGCGACACGGCGGTGGATTGTTGGGATAACCCTATCCGCGCAGGCACACACTGCATTTACCTTGAAAGAGATATCCAAAGCCGACTTGACCGCTATGCAAAGGATGGGGATATCACCGACGTGTGGATCTGGGCAGAAGCTATGGGCAACGATCGCTACGACATTTATATCGGCTACGCTTAAAAACGAATGATCTCAAGTATAAAACACTCACTGGACACTGTGACCCAACAGACAAAGCGAAAATCAAATAGGATAATTGAAATCCACCATAGATTCAAAATGTGTCTATGGTGGATTTCATTTGTGACAAATCAAGCAAAAATCAGATGCAACCCTACAAAATCCGACAAACCCCATTGAAAACAAACGAGATATATGCTATAATGTATTATGCAGAATTGTATTCATAGGAGATATGGAAATGATTACAAAAACAGATATGCCGGATCGGTGGTATTCCACAAAAGAAATATGCGCATATCTCGGAATCAGCCGAGATACCTTGCTTGTTTGGATTGCGAACAAAAATATGCCCGCTCACAAAGTCGGACGCAACTGGAAATTCAAAGTTAGCGAAGTAGATGAGTGGATCAAAAGCGGACAAGCAGCAGAATGAGGTTAATGATGAATGGTCAACAGTTTCAGGCACCTATTCCCAGTACAAAATCCATTGAAGATGCAAAACTGATTAGCGGTGCGTTAGACACCTTAAACAAAGTAAGTATTAACTGCAAAAAAGCCAACGATGCCATAATGTCGGGTAATAAAACCCGAATGTGGAATGTGTTGCAGGAACTTATTAATGAATATGGTGATGCAATTAATCAGAATCATCGTAATACTGGAAAGCAAGTTGTTTTTGCTAATATAAATTCACACACAATTGATCAGATTAAAAATCAGTTGATTTGGATGCAACGCTTTATATACCAGTATGAAACTAATAAATTTGCAGCTGATGAAACGGTCAAGCACATTATAAAATCTTTTTTGAAGAACACAGGCCTGTTTTCAGATGCAGAACTAATGATAATTTAGGCGGAGGACAGAATGGCAGCAGAGAAAGTACAAAAAACAGCACATTCTATTTCAGAATTTATTGATGAGATCAGCAAAATTAATGCCACTCTCATCCGTAACGGAGTTAACAAAAATGAAATGCTTTTGTTCCGAGGTCATTCTGATGTTACATACGAACTTATGCCGTATATTGGTCGCGGCAGAAGATCGTCGTGTGAAATAACAATCTTCAATGAAGAAAGAAACCTAATAGAAACTGCTAAAAATCGATTGCCGGATGTTTTCAGAAATGATTTGCTTCCCCTGGAATTACTTGCATTGTTGCAACATCACGGAATCCCCACAAGATTGTTAGATGTTACTGAAAATGCGTTAGTGGCGTTATATTTTGCCTGTTGTAATAATGATAACGCAGATGGTGAAGTTTTTGCATTTAAACATAATGAAATGGATGTAACAACTTATCCTTTGATGCAGGCTGTTGCGGATTCATACCGTTTAATCGGAGACACCTTTTGCTCATTAGAAGATTTCGGAAAAAAGGCAATTGAACAACCCTATTTTTTGGAGCATCGATCTCTTTATCGGATTTTAGACGAAAACAAAGAAGAATTCGTAAAAATGGGCGAGTATTTCCCGGGGTTCCCTGCAAGTGCTGTTGACTGGATACAAAAGAATTGCAGTCAGCCTCGTATTGTATATGCGCCGATACGCAGTTTAAGACAGCAGATGCAACGCGGAAGGTTCATGCTATTTGCTAACAAAATTGTATCGAATGATTTAGATATAGGATTTGAAACCATTATAGATGCGCTTCCCAAAAATCACCCCATGATTTCAGGCGCAATAACTATCCCTAAAGAATGCAAAAAACAGATTTTATCAGACCTTGCTCTTTGCGGAATAAGCCGCGATACTCTATTCTGCGATAACGTTGATATTGTATGCGAAAGCATAGTGAGTAAATTCAAGAGTAAAGTCAAAGGAAGCTATTAATAGATAGGAGTTCATTATGCCAACACTTGAATGGATCGGAAAAGACAAGGTAATAAACCATCATCAAGACGTGCCGTACCGTGTTCTTGAAAGAATATACAGCTATGACGAAAACGGTCAGCACGATGAGGACAACGGCAGCGAGAATATGATTATCCGTGGTGATAATTTGGAAGCGTTGAAAGCTCTGTTGCCCAAGTATGAAGGACGGGTGAAGTGTATCTACATCGATCCTCCCTACAACACAGGTAATGAAGGTTGGGTATATAACGACAATGTTAACGATCCCAAAATCAAGAAATGGCTCGGTGAGGTCGTCGGCAAAGAGGGCGAAGACTTGTCGCGTCACGATAAGTGGCTTTGCATGATGTATCCACGTTTAAGATTACTTTATAAGTTGTTAAGCCACGATGGGGCGATATTTGTAAGTCTTGATTATCACGAGCAGCCTTTTTTAAGAATGTTGCTTGATGAAATATTCGGTCCAACCAATTTTGTATCCGAAATTGCATGTGTCAACAAGCCTTCGGGCAGGAGCGATGATAAATATATTGCTACAGCTCATGAAAGCATTATTATTTATCGTAAGAGCGACAGTCTAACCTTCGGTGGTTTTCCTCCTGACGAAAAAATCACTAAGCGATATAATAAAGTATCCCCCGATGGTCGTTTGTATCGCGAAGAAGATCTGAGAAAGCGTGGAGCACATGATGAACGAGTAGATAGACCAAATCTGTTTTATCCTTTTTTCTACTGTCAAGAAACGGAAGAGTTAATTATTGGTGATAATTCTGACGAAACGCCTGAAGGATTTATCAGAATTGAGCCTATGAAAGATGAGGGTGTTGAAGGCACATGGCGTTGGGGAAAGGATACCGCCCTTGCTCAAAAGTTTTATATTCATCCACGATATATGCCAAACAAAAAGCAATGGAGTTTGTTTGAGTGGGAATATCTTGATGAACGTGGAGATGTTAAACCAACGAGCTTATGGGATTTTAAGGATGTTAATAGCGAACGCGGAACTGAAATGTTCATCAAATACTTAGGCTTTAATAAAGCAGATTTTCCAAATCCCAAACCTGTTGGTACTATCGAACGTATTCTTAAGATCGCTACATCAAATGACGACATAATTCTCGATTCTTTCGCTGGATCAGGAACGACCGCCCAAGCTGTCTTAAATATGAATCAATCCGACGGCAAGAATCGCAAATTTATCCTTGTGGAAATGATGGAATATGCTGATAGTATTACAGCCGAGCGTGCAAAGAGGGTTATCAACGGCTACGGCGAAGGAAAAAATGCAGTCGAAGGCACAGGCGGCAACTTTAGCTTCTACGACCTTGGTGATACATTGCTTCTTCCGGATGGTAATTTGAACGAAGATATCGGTGAAGGAAAAATCCGAGATTATATTTGGTACACCGAAACCAAAGAGCCGATGACGGTGAATGTTTCTACAGACGAGACTTATTGCCTCGGTACGAGCCGTGATACTGCTTACTACTTCTACTACAAGAAGGACGAAATCACCACACTTGATTATGATTTCCTCTCAACCGTAAAAACCAAGGCGGTGGGATATATCATTTACGCCGACCTTTGCACTATTTCCGATGAGGAACTTAAGAAGTGGAATATAACATTTAAGAAAATACCGAGAGATATAGCGAAAGTATAAAGAGGGACTATATGAGTTATACATATTGGTTGCCCGATGCAACTGGGGCAAAAAAAGATTATACAACAGAATCAAATGCAATAGTCATCATTGGTGCTAATGGTGCTGGCAAAAGTAAATTAGGTGCATGGATTGAACAAAAGAGCATGAGATCGGTACACCGTATAGCTGCGCAAAGAAGTTTAAATTTTCAAGAAAATACTCCTTTGAAAAGTTACTCTCAAGCTGAAACCCAATTTTTTTACGGCGGAAACACACAAAGTAACAGTAAAGGCGCGCGTTGGAATTACGGAAATTCATACACAACCCAATTAATCAATGACTTCGACGATGTTCTGTCTGCTATGATAGCATTAAGAAATAATGCTAACGATAAGTTTGTTGCCGAGTGTAAAATGGCAGAATCAGAAAACCGTATCAAACCTAACACGCCCAACACGGTTATAGACAAACTGCAAGAAATATGGAAGAGTATTTTTCCACATCGAGATTTAATATATGATGATGCAAAATTTTATGCCTCTTTCACTAAAAATGGTAGCCAAGTTAGATATTCTGCTACTCAAATGAGTGATGGAGAACGTGCAGTCTTATATTTAACGGCACAGGTTCTTTGTGTTCCTGAAAACAAAATTCTTATTATGGACGAGCCGGAGATACACTTGCATCGCTCTATAATCAATCGACTTTGGATTGCCTTGGAAGCAGCTCGAAAGGATTGTTTGTTTATATATATCACGCACGATACGCAATTTGCCGCACTTCATAGTCATGCAGATAAAATATGGGTGCAAAATTTTGATGGTACGAACTGGAATCTTCAAAAGCTCCAAGATAGTGACCTTCCCGAAGAATTGTTGCTCGATATATTAGGCAACCGCAAGAATGTTCTTTTTGTGGAAGGAACTGCTAATAGTGATGATATAAAACTATATTCTGAACTATATCCCAACTATTATGTTGTGCCTTGTGGTAATTGCCGACAAGTGATAGAACGCACGAAAGCTTTTAACCGTAGCGATATGCTTCATCACTGCAATATATACGGTATAATTGACCGCGACTATCGTTCCGATGACGAAATTGATAAGTACAAAGCAAGTAAAATATATACCATCGATGTTTCTGAGGTGGAAAATCTGTTTTTGGTAGAAGAATTAGTTCGGTGGTTCGCTTCTCACATGGGCAAAAATGCAGATGAGGTGTTTGATGCAATCAAAACATTTGTTATAGACACTAAATTTGCAAATATGATTAATAGTCAAATATGCGAAAGTGTCGTTGCACAAATTAAATATTTGTTGAATGGTGCCAGAGTATCCAATGAAAATGAAACAGAGGCAAAAACAACGTTGAACGCAGCACTCGCATCAATTAATTATGATACGATAAAAGCCACCGAGGAAATTCGATTTACCGAGGCATTAAATAATAAAGATTATAAGGCGGTTCTTCGTGTATTCAACAAAAAGCAAATCTCCAATTCGGTTGGTACGTTTTTTGGGATAGGCGAACGACTTTATAGATCGACAATACTTAATCTCATAAAAACGAATAAAAAGGACGAAATAGTTGCTACTTTAGTGTCTTATCTACCCACTGAAATTCCGAGATAGAAGGTATATAAAATGGAACTGAAGATATATCAGAAAAACGTAATAAAAGACCTGTCACGCTATCTTGAACTGTTGCTCGAAAAGCAGAGTGCCGGCGTAGCTTATACTGCTCTTTGGAACGAAAAGAACGTTATGGTCGATCTTAACGGTATGCCTAACTATAACGACGTCCTCAATGGTGTACCCAATGTATGTTTCAAAGTGCCTACGGGTGGTGGTAAAACCTTCCTTGCGTGCAATTCCATTAAGCCTATTTTTGATTCGATGCCCAATATGCGTGCAAAGGCTGTTGTTTGGCTCGTACCGTCAGATGCTATTCTGTCGCAGACCTTATCTGCTCTTTCTTCTGCCGATCATCCCTACCGCCAAAAGCTTGACGTTGAATTTGGCAGTCGTGTAGAAGTGTATTCAAAGGAGCAACTCTTGAATGGTCAGAATTTTAATCCTACGTCCGTAACGGAACAGTTGTCTGTGTTTGTATTGAGCTACGATTCCTTCCGTACGAGCAAGAAAGACGGCCGCAAGGCATACCAGGAAAACGGCAACCTCGCCGCATTTGCAAAATACAACGCTAACTCCGAGGTGCTTTTGGATGACACCGATGAAACGGCGCTGATTCAGGTAGTGCGTCAGCTCAATCCCGTGGTCATTGTTGACGAAAGCCACCATGCAACCTCAAATTTGAGCATTGAGATGCTTAATAATTTCAATCCGTGCTTTGTGTTGGATCTGACCGCTACTCCTAAAAAAGGCAGCAATATCATTTCTTTCGTTGATGCGACCGCACTGAAGAAAGAAAATATGGTTAAGCTTCCCGTTATCGTATATAACCGTAAGGCGCAGACCGATGTATTTGCCGATGCTATCAGCATTCGTATGAAGTTGGAAGCCGCCGCTATTGTGGAACAAGAGAAGTCTGGCAGATACATACGTCCCATCGTACTGTTCCAAGCACAGCCTAAAGTTGGTACTGAAAGCACAACCTTCGATAAGATCAAAAAGCATCTGATGGATTTCGGTATTCCCGAGGAACAAATTGCAATAAAAACGGCAGACAAGAACGAACTCAAGAATGTGGATCTAATGTCTCCCTCCTGCCCGATTCGTTTTATTATTACGGTTAACGCGCTGAAAGAGGGCTGGGACTGTCCTTTTGCTTACGTTCTTGCTACTGTAGCAAACAAGACATCTTCCGTGGATGTAGAGCAGATTCTCGGACGAGTTCTTCGTTTGCCCAATACACATAAGAATACCAATCAGGTACTAAACATTTCGTATGTCATCACTTCGTCCGATGACTTCCATGCAACGCTCGAGCGCGTGGTTAAAGGACTCAATGCCGCAGGATTTAGCAGTAAGGATTATTATGCAAAAGAGATGAAAGCAGAACCTGTTATTCCTACACCATCGGTGCAGTTGACTGTTGACGATGTACCTTCTGCGGATATTACCGATGTAGAGGATGATGATCTTCCTGAAATTGACGTTGCGGAAGTAATGGCGAAAATTGAAGCTGCAGTTCACGAAACAGAAAACGTCGAACTTATTGCTAACGATGAACTGTTTTCTGCAGCAATTGCAGAAAGCGAAGCATATGAAGCAGCCATCGAAAATATGGAGCCTACCGCAAAAAATCTTGCTCCGGAGGAGGTGCGCGATAAGATGTCAGAATATCATATGAACGATGAATTTGCAGAAGAAGCATCAGCGATTATGATTCCGCAGTTTATGCAAAATGTCGGGTTTAATTTATTTTCTGAAAATGCATATGAATTATTGCGCCCCGAGCATCTTGCGAAAGGATTCACTCTCAGAGATAAAGATATTGTTATTGACTTTAATACTATCAATGCAGAGATGGCTCGCATTGATGTCGACGACGGACAAAACTCTACGCCGAAAGCGTGGCGGTTAACCGGTAACGATAGCGCATACTTCAAGGAAATGTTTAATTCTCAACCTTCCGAAAAGAGACTGGCTCTTTGCAAGGGAATGATTAAAAAACAACTTTCCAAGATGGATTATATTAACGATAAAGAACTGCAGGACTATATTGACAGAATTATTGATACTATGACCGAGGATCAGATTGCAGATCTGGAACAGTCGCCGTATCCGTACATTTTGAAAATCAAACAAAAAGTACAAGCGTTGCTGGCAGCTCATGCAGCAAAGACATTTGATTTATGGGTAAGCCAAGACAAAATCGAGTGTGTTCCCAACTACAAACTGCCTGCTTCAATTTCTCCTATAAATGTGACAACAACGATTCCGAAGTCACTTTATACAGCAGAGGAAGAGATGAACGAGCAAGAGTTCAAAGTGGTGTGGGAGTTGTCATCTCTTGAAAATATCAAGTGGTGGCATCGCAATATCTCTCGTCTTGGATTTTGCATCAATGGTTCAATCAATGCATATCCAGATATAATTGCAATGACCGAAAGTGGCAAGATACTCCTCATCGAGCCAAAAGGTGACCATCTTGAAAATGAAGAATCTGAATTGAAAGCCAAGATAGGTGCCACTTGGTCATCTGCTGCAGGAAAACAATTTCGATACTTTATGGTGTTCGATAAGAAATCTCCCGGTTATCCAGGAGCATATTCGTATGAACAATTTATTGAAATTGTAAAAGGGCTGTAATAAATAATACCGGAATAGCGCTGAATGCTATTCCGGTATTTTGTAATTTTCGCTGAGATAACATAAGTCATCAGCAGATTGAAATTAATAGTATTCCCACCTCTCGACCATCTTATTCACCCTACCTTGACAAAAGTTTCCTGCGTATGGTATAATAAAGGCACCGAGAGATCGGCTGAAAATTGAATAATATGTGCCACGACAGTTACAACTGCCTCCTCTTCGTTTGAAAGATAACGATCATCCATTTAGAGTTATAGACTCGTACATACATCAGCACGGAACATTTTTAAGCGAACCAAACCGTTCGCTCATTTGTGTTTCCGTCTCGATGTATGTGCGAGTCTTTTTGTTTTGCTCTCGCCGTGATTATATAAAAATCGAAAGGTGGAATGCAGATGATTGTATCAAAATTTAGAATCAACACAAACGAAAGGAGGATCGGATGCAACACAAAAATTTCTTTATGGTTCCCAATCGCATCTTTGATTTAGAACTAAAGCCGAGGGACTTCACCGTGTATTGCTGTCTGCTCCGGCACAGCGACAGCAAGGATGGCTCCTGCTTTCCCTCGCGGAGAGTCATTGCAAAGGAGTGCAGTATGGATAGGAAAACCGTTGACTCTGCCATTGAAAATCTCTCATCCCTCGGTCTGGTGAAAAAGGTTCAGCGACACCGTGAGGACGGAACAAGGACAAGCAATCTCTACTACGTGGCAAGTCTCTTGGAGTAGAGTGAATCTTTCGTTGGGATAGTGTCAGAATTTCCTATCAAGAAGAAAACCCATAGAACAAAACCCAGGAACTACTACAACAGAAAAAAGAGAATAGACAACGCCCACGGAGCGCCCGTGTGTCGCCCACAGACCGCCTGTGTGCCGAGGAACGCAGAGAAGCGAGGAAAACACACCCGACCAAAAGAAAACCGCCCGTTTGGGGCGATTTGAGGGCAAGGTTGGAACGGCAAAATGAGGTGTGAGGTAAGGCAGCTTTCAGGCATTTTCGATGGGTCGAAAATCAAGCAGGAGAAAGAGTCGGGGTCGTAAACGCCCCTCGACTCAATTCACAGCGGACGGCAACGCCGACCGCACAAGGGTTTTCGGGGTTTTGGCTCTTTTCCCAAAGTGGTATCACTTTCGAGGATAAGGAGTCAATTTAGGCGGTGTGGAGTGCCAAAAGTGCCGTGAAACAAGGAAAATCATAGGCGACAAAATAGGTGTCGCAAGCGGAAAGGAGAATTTACTATGGCTACTAACAACAAAATCAAGTTTCCTTTTTGGGTAACACCGAAAACAATGGAAACCGTGAAAGAAATGTACAAGGACGATGACTGCCGGAGCCAATCGGAATTTATAGAGAAAGCAATACACGCATATGTCGGTTATCTACGGGCAGATAACAGTCCAGGAATGCTGCCGAATTATATGGTCTCTACAATGAAGGCTATTGTGGACAGCAGCGAAACACGAATGTGCAGAATGCTGTTCAAGCTGGCGGTGGAGATGGCGATCACGATGAACGTCCTCGCAGCTCACTGTGATATAGAAGAAGGAAGTCTTGCTAACCTTCGCCAAAACTGTATCGACGAAGTGAAACGAATTAACGGAACGCTTGGATTTGAAGATGCCTACTATTGGCAGAAGGGCTGAGAAAGGAGAACAGAATATGGATTTTGAATTACTGAAAAAGCGCAGAGAGAAATATTTGAAATTACAGAGAGAATTAGGAGAAGAACAGCATATCGGTATCGGTTACGTACTAACCGTTGAAGGAAAGCAGTATCCCGTACTGTCTTGTTTCTCTGTCAGTGAAGATGTGGAAGAAGCGAAGGACAAGTTGAAATACCTGATCAACGGTCGAAAAAGTTAACAAAACTGTTTCAGCAAAGTCGCTGGACTACTCGACCGAGTTGTGATATGTTGTTGCCGTATCCTATTCGGTTTGATTTGACAGAGCCGCACTCGGCTCGGAAAGGAAACGTGTAATGAAATCAACCGAAAGCAAAAATTTAATAACAGCCATATACTGCCGCCTGTCCCAAGAGGATGATCTGCAGGGCGAATCCAACAGTATCAAGAATCAAAAGTTAATATTACAGCAGTACGCAGAACAGCACCGATTCCCGAACATCCAATTCTACGTGGATGACGGATACTCGGGAGCGAATTTCAACCGTCCCGATTTCAAGCGGATGATGAACGATATCGAAAACGGCAAAGTTGGAATAGTAATAGTGAAAGACCAATCCCGTCTCGGAAGAGATTATCTGCAAACGGGAATGCTGATGGAGATCACCTTCCCACAATACGACGTTCGGTTCATCGCCGTCAACGATGGTGTGGACAGCGCAAACGGTGTCAGCGACTTCTCCGGCATCAAGAATTATTTCAACGATTTTTATGCCCGTGATACCAGCCGCAAGATCCGAGCCGTACAGCGAGCCAAAGGTGAGCGCGGAGAACGAGTTGGAACGACCATTCCATACGGATATATGAAAGATCCCAACAATCCGAAACAGTATATCCCCGATCCCGAAACCGCACCTATCGTGAAAAGGATCTTCGAGATGTACGCAAGCGGAATTGGAATCGTGAAGATCTGCGACAGACTGTCCGCTGAGAAGATCGTCTGCCCAAGCGTGTACGCCTTTAGGAAAAACGGCAGTAAATCAGGCAACCCCGATTTGAGCAGACCGTATCATTGGGCGCAGAACACCGTCCGTAAGATGCTGTCCAATCAGGAATACGTGGGAGATACCGTAAACTTTAAAACCTATTCCAAGTCCAACAAGTTGAAGAAAAGGTTGAAGAACGATCCCGAAAACATTCTCATATTCAAGGACACCCACGAAGCGATCATCGACCGCAAGACCTTTGAGATGGTGCAACGGCACTTTGCCGGACGGAAACGTCCCGACAAGCAAGGCGAGATGGACAAGTATGCGGGATTGCTCTTCTGCGGTGAATGCGGAAAGCGATTATATCTCCACCGAGGAAAAACCATAAAGCCGGAAAACAACGCCTTCCAATGCGGCGGTTTCCAAAGCAGAACCACCGAATGCACTGCTCACTATATCCGTGAAAGTGTACTTGATACCATCGTACTTCACAACCTCAAAACTGTAACCGCCTTCGCAAGGGAGAAACCCGACGAGTTCTATGCGATGGCAACGCATAACGGTGAGGAAGAAGCGGAAAAGTTCTACCGCAATGCCAAGCTACAAAAGGAGCAGCTTGAAAAGCGAATCCAAGACCTGGACAATATCATTCGGTGCTTGTACGAGGACAGAGTATCGGGAAGAATCACACCCGAACGCTACGACTTGATGGCAAACGGATACGAACAGGAGCAGGCGGAAAAGAAGCGTGAATTACAAGAATTGGCAGAGCGAATCAGTGAAGTGGATATGCGAGATCAATGCATACAAGAATTTATCCGCAACGCCAAGCAGTATATCGAAATGCCAAAGCTGACACCCGAACTGATTCGAGTATTCATTCGCAGAATAGAGGTGTACGAGAAGTTCGAGAAATACTCACGAACGGCAGGTAACCCCATCCGCATACACTACGCCTTCCGACTTCCCGAACAGGAAGGTGTCCCCGCAATCGACTTCCTCGCACAGCCCACGGCGAAAACCGCATAAAAAGTAATAACCGGAAAGTTTTTACACCTTCCGGTTACATACCACCCACTAATTCTCCGTTAAGAACATCACGGAAAATGGAAGGTGTTTTTTCATTTATAACCAAAGATTTAATATTTTAACAAGGTAACGGAGGAATGTGTAGAATTTGTTCGCTAAATCCAAGGCGGTTGTGGCTAAGTTTGCGCCGATGCTTCCTGCGGTATCAGTGTTGCCGTAGCCGTCAATAGCGCCGTTGTTATCGTCTACACCGTCATCATTTGCAAAGGAGTCGAGAAGAGGTGAGGCGATAGCAACAAGGAGGTATTCTCCGGCTGTAACGCCCTCATTCTCGGCAGTTATCATATCAATAATGGTCGTTATAGAGTCAATACCTTGTGCCGCGATAACGGCTGCTGCTGCCTGGTAGAAAACCTGGTCGTCAATGTAATCAAACTCAGATTTAATAACAAGTGACATTACAAGGAAAAGAATTTTAACATCTTTTTCATACAAGGGGTAATCTTCACTGCCTGCATAGTGTGCAGCAACAAGTTCTGTTGCAACATCCCAACCGTCTTTGTAGTCGCTGTCGGGGATTTCGATGTTATATTCTCTTGCTAATTCCTGGGCACTGCCTTCACCGTAGAGGGGCATATTAAGAACATTGCTGAATGTATCAACAACATCTCTTACAAGGGTGTAATAAATATCGCTCGGTTTAATACCTAACTGTTCATCGTTGAAACCGCGTTCAAGTCTGTATTCGACACCGTTTTTAAGGTACTGTTTTGCGAAAGCGTTTAAGCCTTTGTTCATTTCGGCAATCTGTTCGTCAGAGTAGCCGTCAACCATTTCAACAAGTGCATCGGTATCAATACTGTCAACTGTTTTTGCCTCGTATGTGATAGTATCTTCGGACATTTCCATATAACGATACTGAAGAGGGTACATAGTAAGTGAAGTTGTAGCGAAGTCAGAAATTGTATTGCCCGAGGGTGAAGTGTGTGTGGTAGCGTCACTGCAATGCTCGTGACCTGAGAAAACAAGTTTGATACCTGCGTCAGCCCATTTGTTTGCGGTTGCAGTATGGTTTCTTATAATGAAATTGTGGCTGAGAATTCTCTGCGCAGGCATATGGTCGAGAAGGTTATGGTGAAGCATAAGGATAGGGTATCTGCCGTCAGCATAAGCCTTATCAGCCTGGTCTATAACCCACTGAACCTTGTGGTCGGTCATACCGTCCTCGGTTGATTTGTTGGGGTCGTTACTGTCAAGGGCAATAAGTCTGTATTTATCGCCTAAGTTTGCGGTATATGATAAGCCGTCAACTGCAAGAGCGTGGTCGAAGCCGAAATCTGCATAAATTTCGTTGAATTCCTCTGCGCCTGTAACACAGTATTCACCGGGGATACCGTAATCGTGGTTACCGGGAATAACGTAAACCTGTTTACCGGTTGTTTCTTCAAAGTTTTTGAGTTTTTCTGCTACGGCATAATGTTCTTCAATAATACTTTTGCCGTTGTCAGCAAGGTCACCGGAAATGAGAAGGAATTGAATATCGTCATTTTCGGCACATTGTCTGAGCATTTCGTCAATTATAAGACCGCTTTCGTTTTCCATTGCGGCACGTCTGTTAGCGTAGCCGTAAATGGGGTCTTCGGAAAACCATTCCAATTCTTCATCGGGGACATTATAGTGCAAGTCGGATGCTACCGCGTAAGAAAGGTCAACGTCCTCTGACTTAGCATGTGCACCAATAATGCATACAGAACTAAGAAGCGCTATGGAAAGAATAATTGAAATTATCTTTTTTATAAAATCACCTACTAATATAAATATAGTATAAATCTACCATTTTTTTGTGATTATGTCAATAAAAATAACCCCACCTGTTTTTACAGATGAGGTTAAATATTAAAAAAATTATCTCTGAACTCGACCTGAGCCGTCGCCGCCTGCGAGTTTTTCAACTTCGTTTACGCCGATTCTGTTGAAGTCGCCTTCAATTGAATGTTTAAGAGCAGATGCTGCAACTGCAAATTCGATAGCAGACTGAGTATCCTTACCGCTGAGAAGTGCGTAGATAAGACCGCCGCCGAAACTGTCGCCGCCGCCTACACGGTCAACGATGCGGAGGTGATACTCTTTTGAGAAGCAGTAGTTTTCGCCGTCATAGAGCATAGCGGCCCAGTCATTATCACTTGCGGAAATGGAACTGCGAAGAGTGATAGCAACTTTTTCAAAACCGAATTTATCAGCAAGTTGCTTCGCAACTGACTTATAGCCTTCTTTGTTGAGTTTACCGCCGTAAATATCTGTATTTTCCGCTTCAATGCCAAATACGTCTTTTGCATCTTCTTCATTGGAAATGCAAACGTCAACATATTTGCAAAGTTCTGTCATAGCCTCTCTTGCTTCTGCTCTTGTCCAGAGTTTGCCGCGGTAGTTAAGGTCGCAGGAGATTTTAACGCCTTTAGCCTTTGCTGCAACGCAAGCCTCTTTGCAGACTTCAACAAGGTTAGCACCTAAAGCGGGAGTAATGCCTGTGAAATGGAACCAGTCGGCACCTTCAAAAATTTCATCCCAGTTAAAGTCAGAAGCAGAAGCCTCCTGAATAGCGGAATGAGCACGGTCATAAATACAAACGCTGCCACGCTGAGAAGCGCCTTTCTCAAGGAAGTAGATACCTACTCTGTCACCGCCGCGTGCGATTTTTGATGTATCAACACCGAAGTAACGGAGTGAGTTAACTGCAGCCTGGCCGATAGCGTGTTCGGGGAGTTTTGTAACGTAAACAGACTCCATACCGTAGTTAGCAAGTGAAACTGCAACGTTAGCCTCACCGCCACCGAAAGTAGCCTGGAGTTGATCATCCTGGAAAAAACGGTAGTAACCGTTGGGTGCAAGGCGAAGCATAATTTCGCCGAAAGTAACAACTTTAGCCATTAGAACGTGCCTCCTTAACAATTTCAACTGATTTTTTACAAAGGTCGATTATTTCGTCCCATTTCTGATTATCAATAAGGTCAGCAGTAACCATATAAGAACCGCCACAAGCCGCAATTACGGGGCAGGAGAGGTATTCTTTAAGGTTGTTGAGACCGATACCGCCTGTGGGCATAACTTTGAACATGGGGAAGGGTGCGCTCATAGCCTTGATTTTTGCAAGTCCGCCGGACTGCTCTGCGGGGAAGAACTTAAGAACGTCAAGACCGAGTCTGTATGCTGTGTGATAATCTGTGGGAGTAGTGCATCCTGCGTAAATGGGGATGTTCTTCTCCTGACAGTATTTAACAATGTATTCGTCAAGACCCGGTGTAACAATGAACTTTGCACCGGCTTCAATAGCCTCGTCAACCTGTGCGGTTGTAAGAACAGTGCCTGCACCTACGAGCATTTCGGGAACATTTTCGCTCATAAGTTTAATTGCAGTTGCTGCACCTGCTGCGCGGAATGTAACCTCAGCAACGGGAACACCGCCCTTAACGAGAGCCTCAGCGAGAGCAACAGCATCTCTTTCGGGATTATTAAGTTTAATAACCGGTACTACACCGATTGACATAATTTTTTCAGAAATAGCATTCATTATTATATCCTCCGAATTATTTATTAAGTGCTTTTTCGCATGCTTCAAAAAGGCCGTTTATATATGTTGCACCGAGAGCGCGATCGTAAAGACCGTAACCGGGTTTACCTGTTTCGCCCCAGATCATTCTGCCGTGGTCGGGTCTTACGTAACCGTCGAAACCTGTTTCAACAAGTGCTTTCACAATTTCGTACATATCAAGACTACCGCATTTTGAAAGGTGGCCCTGTTCCTCAAAACTGCCGTCGGGAAGAACAAGTACCTGACGAATGTGCATAAATGCGATTCTGTCCATAGCACTGTATTTTTTTACCATTGCCACAACGTCGTTTGTAGCGGCGCAACCCAAGGAACCTGTGCAAAGGCAAAGGCTGTTTGCGGGACTGTCAACAATGCTGAGCATTCTGTCAAGATTTTTTTCGCAAGTAATGATTCTGGGAAGTCCGAAAATGGGGTAGGGCGGATCGTCGGGATGTATAGCCATTCTTACGCCACATTCTTCAGCCACGGGAATGACTTTTTTGAGAAATCTCTCAAGGTTTGCCCAAAGCCCTTCTTCACCGATTTCGCCGTAAGCGGAAATGAGTTCGCGGACTTCTTCCTGGGTGTAACTTGAATCCCAACCGGGAAGATGAATATCATCTTTAAGAGGGTCAAGACCTTTCATCTGTTCCCAATACATTACAAGACTTGTGGAGCCGTCGGGGGCTTCTTTATCAAGTTGAGTACGTGTCCAGTCAAATACGGGCATAAAGTTATACGTTACGCATTTAACACCGTATTTTGCACAACGGCGGATGTTCTCGCAGTATACATCAATAAGAGAATCTGCATCATCTCTTCCGAGTTTGATGTTTTCGTGAACGGGGATTGACTCAACAACATCAAATACAAGGTTATTTTCCTCGCACTGTTTTTTCATTTTAGCAATGCTTTCTTCCGGCCATACTTCACCGGGTTTTACATCGTATACAGCACTGACTATGCTGCGCATATTGGGAATCTGGCTGATATACTGAAGTGAAATAGGGTCAGATTCACCGTACCAACGGAATGACATTTTCATAATAGGTATCCTCCCGAGATTATTGTTAGGACTTTTCATCCCTTCTATACTGATTTTAGTATATCATTTAAAAAAATGATTGTAAAGTTTATTATAGGTCAATTTTTAGGTAAATTATTCTTATTTTTATATAAAAAGTTAAAAAACCTAAAAATTAGACTATATAGTGTTGTATAATCGGCTTTGCCCCGAAATTATTCATTATTCAATATTCATCATTCATTATTCATTAAAAAATCCCCTCGCACATTTGGTGCGAGAGGATTCTTTATTAGTTTGATTATTCAGCCTTGGGAGCGTAAAGTGCCTGAAGTCTGAGGAGGTGCTCATATCTTTCGAGAGCTGTCTGCTCGGACTTTGCGAAGAGTACTTCTGCTCTTTCGGGGAATGAACGAGTAAGAGAAGAATAACGTGCTTCGTTAAGAAGGAATGCTTTATAATCGCCTGTTGCGGGCTTAGAATCAATTGTGAAGGGATTCTTGCCTTCTGCCTTGAGAGCAGGGTTGTAACGGAACATATTCCAGTAACCGCATTCAACAGCCTTCTTCATTTCGTTCTGGCAGTTAACCATGCCACCCTTAATTGAGTGCATTTCGCAAGGTGAGTAAGCGATGATAAGTGAAGGACCGTTGTATGCTTCAGCTTCTTTGATAGCCTTAAGTGTCTGATTCTGGTCAGCACCCATAGCGATCTGTGCAACGTAAACATAGCCGTAGCTCATTGCGATTTCAGCAAGGCTCTTCTTAGCGATAGCCTTACCTGCAGCAGCGAACTGAGCAACCTGACCGATGTTTGAAGCCTTAGAAGCCTGGCCGCCTGTGTTGGAGTAAACTTCAGTATCGAATACCATGATGTTTACATCTTCACCGGAAGCAAGAACGTGGTCAACACCGCCGAAGCCGATGTCGTATGCCCAACCGTCACCACCGAAGATCCAAACAGATTTCTTTGAAAGGAATTCTTTGTTATCGATGATAGCCTTGCATGTGTCGCAGCAGGAACCGTCGCCGATAGCAGCAACAAGTGCCTCAGCAGCAGCACCGTTCTTTTCACCGTCGTTAACAGTGTCAAGGTAAGCCTTAGCAGCAGCCTTAACTTCGTCACTTGCTTTTTCGGAAGCAGCGATTTCTTCAACCTTAGCGATAAGGCTGTTACGAAGAGCAGCCTGACCAAGGAGCATACCGAAGCCGTGTTCTGCGTTGTCTTCAAAGAGTGAGTTACCCCAAGCAGGACCCTGACCCTTTGCGTTTGTTGTATAGGGAGACGTAGCAGCGGGACCACCCCAGATTGATGAACAACCTGTTGCGTTAGAAATGTACATTCTGTCACCGAAGAGTTGTGTTACAAGACGAGCATAAGCTGTTTCAGCGCAACCTGCACAAGAGCCTGAGAACTCAAGAAGGGGTTTCTTGAACTGGCTGGAGATAAGGTTTGCAGAAGAAGCGATGCCTTCTTTTTCTGTAACGTTAGCAACGCAGTAATCAAATGCTGCCTGCTGAACATCCTGGCTCTCACGAGATACCATCTTAAGTGAAGATGTGGGACATACGCCGATACATACGCCGCAACCCATACAATCCATGGGAGATACAGCAAGAGTATATTTGTAACCCTTGTTTGTAACTGCTTTAACTTTTTCGCCGAACTTAGTTACTTCAGGAGCGTTTGCTGCTTCTTCTTCACTGAGAGCGAAAGGACGGATTGTAGCGTGAGGACATACATAAGCACATTTGTTACAACCGATACAGGTTTCGTTGTTCCATTCGGGAACCATAACTGCAACACCGCGTTTTTCGTATGCGGATGCACCCTGTTCGAACGTACCGTCAGCATGGTCTGTAAATGCAGAAACGGGAAGAGAGTCACCGTTCATAGCGCCAACGGGTTTCATAATGCTGTCAACCATCTTAACAAGTTTTGCGGGACCTTCGGAAGCAACTGCTTCAGCAGTATCAACTGCATTTGCCCAGTCAGCAGGAACTTCAACTTTCTTGAATGCGCCGAAACCTGCGTCAATAGCCTTGTGGTTCATATCAACGATGTCCTGACCTTTTTTGAGGAACTTAAGGGCAGCGTTTTTCATATAGCCGATTGCTTCATCCTTAGGAAGAACGTTAGCAAGAGCGAAGAAAGATGCCTGAAGAATTGTGTTTGTTCTCTTGCCGAGACCGATTTCAGCAGCAAGGTCAATAGCGTTAACTGTGTAAAGCTGAATATTATTCTTTGCAATGTACTGCTTTGTTTCAGCATTGAGTTTTTCAGCGAGTTCTGCTTCATCCCACTGGCAGTTGATAAGGAATACACCGCCGGGTTTAACGTCGTTAACAATTTTGAAGCCTTTTTCGATGTATGCAGGTGTATGGCAAGCAACGAAGTCAGCCTTGTTTACGTAGTAGGGGCTCTTGATAGCCTTGTCGCCGAAACGAAGGTGAGAAATTGTTACGCCGCCTGTTTTCTTTGAGTCATACTGGAAGTATGCCTGAACATATTTGTCAGTGTGGTCACCGATGATTTTGATAGAGTCTTTGTTAGCACCAACTGTACCGTCACCGCCGAGACCCCAGAATTTGCACTCGATTGTGCCTTCTGCAGCTGTGTTGGGAGCTTCTTCTTCAGGAAGCGAAAGGTATGTAACGTCGTCGTTGATACCGAGTGTGAAGTGTTTTTTGCTGTCAGCTTTTGCAAGGTCAGCATATACAGCGAAGATTGATGAGGGAGGAGTATCTTTTGAACCGAGACCGTAACGGCCGCCTGATACGAAGATACCGTCTTTGCCGCAAGCATCAAGTGCTGCAACAACATCAAGGTAAAGAGGTTCACCGATTGAACCGGGTTCTTTTGTTCTGTCAAGAACAGCAATCTTTTTAACAGTTGCGGGAAGAGCAGCAACGAATTTTTCAGATGCGAAGGGTCTGTAAAGATGAACTTTAAGAAGACCAACCTTTTCGCCTTTTGCAAGAAGGTAATCGATAACTTCTTCAGCAACGTCGCAGATTGAACCCATAGCAACGATTACGTTTTCTGCATCAGCAGCACCGTAGTAGTTGAAGAGCTGATAATCTGTACCGAGTTTAGCGTTAACCTTACCCATATATTCCTCAACAATTGCGGGAACTGCATCGTAGTAAGTGTTACATGCTTCTCTGTGCTGGAAGAAAATGTCGCCGTTTTCGTGAGAACCGCGCATTACGGGATGCTCGGGGTTAAGTGCTCTCTTTCTGAAAGCGTTAACAGCATCCATATCGCACATTTCTTTAAGATCTTCATAATCCCAAATCTGGATTTTCTGAAGTTCGTGAGATGTACGGAAACCGTCGAAGAAGTTGATGAAGGGAACACGGCTCTTGATAGTTGCAAGGTGAGCAACTGCACCGAGGTCCATAACTTCCTGAGTGTTTGTTTCAGCGAGCATTGCGAAACCTGTCTGACGGCAAGCATAAACGTCGGAATGGTCACCGAAGATGTTAAGAGCGTGTGATGCTACGCAACGAGCAGATACATGGAAAACGCTGGGAAGAAGTTCACCTGCGATTTTGTACATGTTGGGGATCATAAGAAGAAGACCCTGTGACGCTGTGTAGGTTGTTGTGAGTGCACCGGCTGCGAGTGAACCGTGAACAGTACCTGCGGCACCTGCCTCAGACTGCATTTCGGAAACCTTTACGGTTGTGCCGAAAATGTTCTTTACACCCTGTGCTGACCACTGGTCAACATAGTCTGCCATAGGGCTGGAAGGTGTAATGGGATAGATACCGGCAACTTCTGTGAACGCATATGATACGTATGCGGCAGCGTTGTTACCGTCCATGGTTTTCATTTTTCTAGCCATAGTTTTTCCTCCTGTGAATAATATAGTAAATTAATAATAAGTATTATAAAAACACCACCAATTATATTAGCACTAATTTTCCGACTTGTAAACCATTAAAACATAAAAATCTTGTAAAAATATTGCTATTTAACCCGTAAATTGCCGTAAAATAAGTTGGTGCGGAGTGAAGATGTATGTTTTTCACAATTATATTGACAAATTGCAGTTGATGTATGTATAATATAATCTAATATGGTGTAACTTGCCATAATATATTTTTATTTTTGAAAGGAGCTAATCCAACTATGGATGACCCCGGACCTAATTTTATTTTGGCCCAATTATTAAATCTTGCAGAAACGGCTTCTGCAACAGATGGTTTGGTTTTTAAAATCATACTTCTTGTGGTACTTATCTTTATTAACGCTTTCTTTGCTATGTCTGAGATTGCCATTATCTCTCTTAATGACACAAAGATTGAGCGTATGGCAGAAGAAGGCCACAAAAAAGCAAAAATGGTTTTAAAACTTACAAGCAACTCAACCCGATTCCTTTCTACGATTCAAATCGGTGTTACCTTGGCAGGATTTTTATCATCTGCTTCTGCATCAACAGCCTTCGCTGCTATGCTCACAGATGCTATTAAAAATTTACTTCCCGGTGTTTCAACGAGTTTGATTTCAGGTGTTTCAGTTGTTGTAATTACATTGATTACATCGTATTTTTCACTTGTTCTGGGTGAACTTGCACCTAAAAAAATCGGTATGCAGGCTTCGGAAAAGGTTGCCTTTGCAGTTGTAAAACCTTTGCTTGTAATTTCAAAAATAACAGCACCTTTTGTTAAGTTTCTCTCTCTTTCCACCAACGGAGTTGTACGACTTTTTGGTTTTGACCCCAATGCTAACGAAGAAGAAGTTACCGAAGAAGAAATCCGAATGATGGTTGATGTAGGCGGAGAAAAGGGCGTTATTGAATCTGCTCAGAAAGAAATGATAAATAACATCTTTGAATTTGATGACATTGATGCGGGCGATATTATGACACACCGTACAGATGTTGTTGCTGCGGATGTTAACGATATAACGGTTGATGAATTTATGACTATTGCCATTGAAAACGGCAGGTCAAGAATTCCTCTTTATGATGAAGATATAGACAATATCGTAGGTATTGTCTATGTTAAAGACCTTCTTAAATTTGTAGGTAAACAACTCCCTGCAAAGAAAACTTTGCGCGATATAATGCGCGAGCCTTACTTTATACCGGAAACTAAAGCCTGCGGAGAACTTTTTAAAGAAATGAGTTCTCAAAGAATACAGATGGCGGTTGTAGTTGACGAATACGGCGGAACAGCGGGTATTGTTACGCTTGAAGATATTGTTGAGGCAATTATGGGTAATATTCAGGACGAATACGACCACGAAGATGAAGAAATTTCAAAAATCGACGACAATACGTTTACCGTTGACGGTACTATTGATATTGAAGAAATCGATGAACTTATCGGTAAAGAATTACCCGAGGGTGACTACGAAACCCTTGCAGGATATATAATGGATGAACTTCAATGCATACCCAAAGACGGTGAAATGAACGAAGTCGTTTTTGAAAACGTTAAGTTTACTGTTCTCAGTGTTGAGGACAGACGAATTGAAAAAATCAAAGTCGAAATCACTCCCGAACCTGAAAAGGAAGAGGATGAAGACGATAAAGACGAGGATTAAGCGGGGAGAAAAATGAAAAAGATTTCTGCGGTTTTACTGCACTTGTGGGAAAAAGCAAAACTGTTCTCGTTAACGGAAATTAAACCAATGAACTTTATCAGAAATTATATCAGTACGCAGGCGAGAACACAGTTTTCACCGTAACTTATACTGTATACGATAAAGAGAAACTTGATGATTTAGACACAACCGTAGACAAAATGGTTATAAACGAAGAAGAGGCAGTTTCCGATGCTATCAAGGAGATAGTATTTCCGATTATAATATTTGTTGCAGTATTTATAACTTCAATTGTTATCAGTGTTGTTAACAAAAAGAAAAAAATGAAAAATCAGCCTTTGAAATCTGCTTATGATCCCAATATGGATTTAAACTCACATAATTTATAAAAAGTAAACTGCACCGGAGGTTTAACTTTGGGTGCAGTTCTTTTGAATGAGAGGATTTTTATGAAAAAAACAGTAATTATAATGCTCACATTAGTTTTTATTTTTCAGTCTATACCATTTGTGAGTGCGTACACCTTTAATGAAAATCCATTTTATAGTATAGATATGCCCGAAGAATTTGAAGCGGTGGGCGAAGACAAATTTATTGCCGATAACGACTCTAATCTTTCTGTTTCTATTGTTGATAATACAGAAGAAAAGTTTTGTGTTGCTGACTTAAACGATTCTGAATTAAAAGAATATGCCGAAACGATAGCCTCGGAAGGTGAAGAAGCTTTTAAAAGTCTGGATATGGACGCAGAAATGACAGTTGTTTCTTATGAAAAAATAAAACATCCAAGCGGAAAAACAGCTGTAATAATAGTTTTTAAAACAGTTGCAACCCAAAACAACAAGCAGCGGATTCGATTCCAAAAACTTTATGAATTTACGGGTGTGAATAACAAATTTACATTTACTTATACGGCTACAGAAAAAAGTCAGATAAATGATTTAGATGCGGCATTTGATTCGATAGTCATAAATGAAGAGCAAATACAGGGTGTGGGCGACAAAATGACCACAGCTGCACTGTTTGGGGGCGTTGTTCTTTTATTGCTTATAGGTATTATAAGATTTATAAGAACACCTCTTAAAAGAAAAAAATAACATTAAATACAAATCTCGTCTGCTGAATCGGCAGACGAGATTTTTTAAAATATTTTCAAAAAGATTTTCGTGATAATGAACCCTAAAATTGAACAGCCGGGGAAAGTCAAAAGCCATGTAAGCATAATGTCTTTTATTACAGAGGTATTGAGTGAGCGTTTGTTTTTAGCAGCGCCTGTGCCCATCATAGCGGTAGTTTTGGCGTGAGTGGTTGATACGGGAAAACCGAAAACAGTACTTAAAAGAAGTGCCGCAGAAGCAGCAATATCTGCAGAAAAACCTTGGTATTTCTCCAGTTTCACCATATCCATTCCGACAGATTTTATTATTTTTTTCCCTCCTGTAAGAGTACCTAAAGCCATAACTGCAGAGCATGTAAGAATTATAAAAGGCGATTTTTCTGAACCGTTTTGGGAAAGACCTGTACACATTAAAAGAACAGCAATAAATTTTTGGCCGTCCTGTGCGCCGTGCATAAAACTCATTGATGCGGCGGCAAAAATCTGCGCCCTTTTAAAAAACTGCTCAGCCCGACTTCGTTTTATGTTTCTGAATATTACTAAAACCAATTTACATATTATAAAACCTAATAAAAAACCGCCTATGCAAGAAGTGATAAGACCGTAAATTGCTTTTATCCATTCTGAACCGTTAATTCCGTCGATTCCGTTATTTATGGCAAGGGCACTGCCCGAAAGTCCTGCTATAAGTGCGTGGCTTTCGCTTGTGGGGATACCGAAATACCAAGCGAGAACCGCCCACAAAACAATTGAAAACAACGCAGCAGAAAGTGCAACGGAAGCGTCGGCTTCATTGTTACCGAATGATACCATTGATGTTACGGTTTCGGCAACGGAAGAATTAACCACAGTCATAACGATTACGCCTAAAAAATTAAAAACCGCAGACATAATAACGGCTTTTCGTAAAGAAAGACACCGGGTTGTAATACAAGTAGCAACGGCATTTGGGGCATCCGTAAGACCGTTTACGAATATCACGCAAAGAGTAAGAATAACAGAAGTAAGTTCTAAAGGTGAAAGCACGAAAATATCCATAATTTTTCAATCCTAAAAATTAAAGTATCGGTACATCTTATTCGTACTTCGTCCTTTTTATATTGAAAAAGTTAAATTTTCGTGATATTATCGTGACAAGAAAAAGAAAGGGAAAAAGTTATGAAAAAAAGTAAAAAGATATTATGTGTAATCTTGGCAGTGATTGTCGCTTTTGCAGGTGCTTTTGCAATTTTTGCAAGCGGTGTTTTCAATAAATATGTATTCAGCATTGATGCATCTGAAAAAGGTAAAGTGTTACATAATGTTGTTAACAATGTGAATATATGGTCAATAGAGGGTAATCCCTTTGTGAATGCCCGGATAAACGAAGAAAATAATATCTTCGAGTTCGTTGAGTATGTTCAGTTTATGCAGTGTACGGGCGGTACTGAAACCCGCGACCTTTTTAAAAATCCTAGCGATAAAACTGTTCTGGATGATTACGATTTCACTTTACTTATAAATAACTGTCGCGGAGTATTGAATTTAGGCGCAAAACCGTTTTTGAAACTCGGCAATGTTCCGCTTAAATTTTCAAAGGATGCTACTACTGAAATCGGTTTCGGTATGAATCCATATCCCCCCGATGATTTTGATGTTTATTACAACTATATCCACGCCCTTGCAACAGAACTTGTTAAAGAATTCGGTAAGGAAGAAGTTCTTACCTGGCGCTTCGGTGTTATGACCGAATATGAAAATGCGGCTTGGTTTTTTGCAGATGAGGAAGACCCCGAAGCATCCGCAGAGGCATACTGCAAACTTTATGATTATTCGGTTGCTGCGTTGCAGGATGCAATAGGTGAAGGCGTTTTTGTCGGCGCTCATTCAATGACAGTTACTGAAGGTCTTTGGGATGAAGCAGAGTTTATAAAACATTGCGGTGAGGGTACTAACTACAAAACAGGTAAAAAAGGTACAAGAGTTTGCTACCTTTCATCTTCTTTTTATGATTCTGTTCCCGGTGATTATACCGACGGCAAAACTCTTCCCGAAAGTATAGAATATTTAAGGGAAACAGCGGAAAGCGTAGGTCTTAACGACTTGATTTACGGCGTTGATGAGGGCAGAATCCTTGAGGGTAACTCAAGCGGTAATGTGGGAAGTGAATTATTAACAAGAACTTGCGGTTATACATATCAGGCGGCTTACGATGCACGTCTTACGGCACAGATGTTTAATAATGATATTGCATATTTCTCTGCGTGGTCCTATCTTTCAAACGGCTTTTTACAGGGTAACCCAACAGTCAGTTACCACGTGGCAAAGAATGCTGCAAAATTCGGCGGTGCAAACCTTGTAAGCACCGATAAAACTAAATCGGGTGTTATTTTGGGTTCCGATGTTGATGCAGTATCCGCATTTAATGAAAAGACTAACACTCTTCATGTAATGGCATATAATTTTAAAAACGATGTTGAGTACAACAAGAGCACTGAAATGACGTTTGAAATAAATGTGCCTCAGTTCAGCGGAAAAAATGTAAAAGTTACCGCTTATGTAATCAATGATGATTGTAACTACTTTGACGAATGGGTAGAGGACAGAAAGACTTATAATATTACTGACGATTGCTTTGCATGGTCACCGGATGACCCATCAATTGATAATCCCACAACTCTTTCTGATGAAAAAGCCAGAGATATATACTTTAACGAACTTTACAGTAAGTATACAGAGTGTTCAAAACTCGTTCCAACTGAAACAGAAATGGTTGCAAAAGACGGAAAGATTACTTTAGATATAACCCTTGATCCTCACGCGGTAGTGTTTTATGAGATAACAGCGAAATAATTAGGAATGAGGAATTAGGAGTGAGGAGTTTCGGAACGCTTGCGCGTTGATTTTAATTGCAAATTGAAAATGGCAAATGTCGGAACTGCGTTTGGCAATTATTATTGCTTCGCGTAGAACAATAAAACAGATGGTGGTTCTACCTCTCTTCGAAGAGAGGGGGACGGCGAACCGACACGAGATGGACTATTTCGTTCAAGTCTCGCCAGAAACTTCTTGAAAACAAAAAAATACAAGGTAGCAAATGCTACCTTGTATTTTTGGTCCGAGTGGCGAGACTTGAACTCACGGCCTCTTGACCCCCAGTCAAGCGCGCTACCAACTGCGCCACACCCGGATAACGAATGATATAATATCATATCATTACGCATTTTGCAAGTGTTTTTTTATATTTTTTTATATTTTTTGCGAAATTTCGGTTGTTGTTTGGCAAGCAATTAGCCTACGGTAGTTTGTTACTCTACGCGAAGCAATATATAATCAACGCAGTTCCGAAACTCCTCACTCCTAACTCCGAATTCCTCATTCCTAATTATTCTTTTTACATTTCTATTTCCACCGTATGCGGCAGGTGATCGGATACTGCAATAGGCGGAATATCCGCCGAAAGTACTTTAATATCAGGACTTACAAATATATAGTCTATTTTCTTAAAAGGTTTATCGGACGGAAAACTCAACAGCGGTTCTTTAAAAAACAAGGCTGTATCGGTCATTCTCTTTTTAATGGGTCCGAGAACATCATCATCGGGAAGCACATTGAAGTCACCCATAAGGATGCATTTTTCTTCTTCAAGATTTTCGAGAACTGTGTTAACCGCATTTATATGTTCATCTTTATTTAAACCGAAGTGAATAATAAGTACAGTTAATCCGTTGTTATATTTTAACTTAAGAAGACATCTGGGTTCGTAAAGTTGGTCGCCTGTTTTCACTTCTTCTTCGGGAACAGGGATTACTTGAGCGTTCATAAATGGAGTTTTTGATAAAACGGCATTGCCGAAAGTACCTTCTTCAAGAATACAAGCCTCAGCGAATTTAAAGTGCGGTAGACCTGTCAATGCCGAAAGTTTTTCTGTTTGGGAGTCATATCCCTCCATATGACTTTTGCCGTACATCTCATTAAGACCCACAATATCGGGATTGCACTTTTTTATAGCATCTGCCATAGCCTGAAAATCTATTTGTTTTGTGAAATAATTTGTACAAAAGAGCGTATTAAAACTCATTAATTTCATTTGATTATGCTCCGTTTTTTATTTTCGCTTAATTTTATTGAAAATCTTTTCACTTGAGTTTATAAGGAGTGAAATAAGCCAACCTAAAACAGCGCCTACAACAAAAATGCATACTATTGAAATTAACAGTCTTAATAAGTACATAGGTACACTGTTTACTGTTTCAAAAATTTTTATTGTTTTGTCCCACAATATAGGTCTTATTACCGGATGCTCGTGGAAAAGATACACGCTGAATAATACCCCGGAAATTTTAGTAATGAGTTTACCCCATATTTTTTCTGTTTTTATCGGATGGTTAATAAAAAACAAGAAAAGGCATACAGCGGCAAGGAAAATTACAAGACTGTTATAGCGATATATAATATCCCGTGCCTGCCCGAATAAAGATAAATGTGGGCTTAAATAATCTAAAAGAGCGTATGATAAGACGGAAAAAACTGATATACAAATATAGAATATACCGTATGGTTTTTTCGGTAGCGGGTATCTACGTAGATATGCAGCGACGAGGTAAAGTATTACGAACCAAACGGTACTGTACCCTTTAGAAGTATCAAAATTGTCTCCCCAAACATTCAATGACGGGATAATTACAAATAGTCCAAGCAATACAAAAAGACATTTTTTAAATTCTTTTTGTTCCATTGTGTTAATGAATCGATTAAGATAAGGTGCAATTATCATCAATACAAAGTAACAGGTGAAAAACCAATATTGATTAGACATTATTGGAAAAACTTGAACAAGAAAATCACCAAACGTAAAATCAATTCCGTTATTTGGAATAGCAACTAATATAAGATAGATACCTACGGAGAAAATCTCCACCTGAATCCATAATTTAAGTAACTTTTTAGGTTGTGGGGTTGTGGTGTTCGAAAAATATCCGCTTATTAAAACAAAGCAATTTACTGCTATAAGTGAGAATATATGAAGTGCATTTACTATCCAATACACTTCGTTTGAAATCTCAAAACTAACACCTTTTAGTCCGTACGTTTTTGTATGTAATACTATAACCATTGCCATTGACAATATTTTTAAAATGTCAAGTGATAGGTTTCTTTCTTTTAGTTCTGTCATTTTGTTTTCCTTTATATTTTATTCCGGATAAATTCCGCCGTTGCTTTTTCTTCATGAATTATACGGCAAGGGTTTCCCGCAACTACGCTATGGTCGGGGAGACCTTGATTTACAAAAGAATTTGGTGCATTCTGCAAAGTGTTAAAAGCTTATATTTATAGTACAATTTCAATGGCTTGGATTTTGTTTTTGCGCACAGCGGAAAAAGGTCATATATTTTACCATATAGTAAAAATAAAATTCTTTATGAACGAAATTAAAGAAAAGTTCTTCGTTTCTTTAGTGCGTATATAATCAGAGCACGTGGGGTTTGTTATTGAATGTTATTTTAATCACCCTTCATAGTGCGTTGATTTTAAACTATATATTTTTTTATTACAGGAATTTTATTCAGTATCAATGATAGTAAATAAGATGCAATTGCGGTGAAAATTGTTATTGAAGGTACGGATAAAACAGGATGGAAACTTGTGCTTTGAATACCAAAAGTATACAATACCTGAAGAATAAAAATATGCACAAGGAATGCACCGAAGCTATATTTTGAAAGTTTTGCAATTGTTTTATTGAGTAGGTCGTTGCCTTTTGCGTTATACTTGAACCATACAAATACAGCAATTGCCATTAAAAGTACATTTACAGAGAATGCACTAAAGAAGGTTTCTGTTGAAGTTCCGGCATTTTTTGAGGCTAATAAATTAAGCAGGATTGTCAAAATAAGTCCGATTATACCGAGGATGCATATAAGGACTCTTTTCTTTTTATTAATCTCGGTTTTATTCAGGTAAAAGCCGAGAATAAAATACGAAGTAAAACCAAGGACCGGATTTATATTAAAGTTTTTAAAAAGTGTATTAACATTTTCAAAAACTGTCTGAACACTACCGCTTAACAAATTTGTCACAACCAATTCGGTTTGTGTTTTTATAAAACAGAAAACAAATGATAGTAGTAAAAAATATTTTATTAGGTCATCATTTTTAGTTAATTGCTTTATAAGCGGGATGCACATATAAAGACCTATAATCATCGGTAAAAACCAAAGGTGAACCGCACCTGAAATGAAATTACCTATAATTTCAGTCAGGGTTATCTGATACCCTTCTGTAAAAATCAGGTTTACGATAGGGTCAGCGATTGCGTAAAAAGCAGACCACACAACATAGGTAATTGCAATACGTGATATGTATTTTTTGTAGAGTGTTTTAGTGGGAATTTCCCGCGGAATAAAGAGCGCACCGCTCATCATTACAAAAACAGGAACACCTCACCTTGATGCACTGTTACATATATTATAAATGTTCCATTCAGTACCGGCTAATCCAACATAATCCATATTCTGTGCTGTAACATGAAGTAGTATTATGGCTACGGAAGCGAAAACTCTAAGATAATCAAGGTGGTATTGTCTTTGAGGTATTTTGTTTTTGGTCATATTAAGCTCCATTTATATGTTAATGTAAAAACTTTAAATAAGTGTCAAGATTACTTAAATGTTCGTTTTATTTTATTGATTACACGTGTTTCAAACTGATTTATATTTTGTTTGAATAGTAATTTATTGTAATATTTATTGGATTTATTAACAGTTTTGAGATCTGCCCCCTGTAATTTAAGTTCGAGTACTGATACTTCTTTTAAATATGGAATCGATTTTGTGAACCGTGTTCCCCAATGAATAATATCTGTTACTGTGTTAAGAGGTTTGCAGTATGCATAATTATTTGTTATATCAAGTTTGAATAAGTTTTCGTGCTCCCACCAACATATAATAGAAGATAAATCGTGGGTAATAGGTTTACATTTATTAACCGCCATACTCAGAGCCACTACGGGTTCATCACCGGGGGTCTGGAATTTGCCTTTGAATTTATAATCAGCATAGTTTTTCGAAAAAGTTTTAGCATCATCTAAAACTTTTTTTGTTTTTTCTGTACGGCGCATATAATATATACCGCCGTGAAGCCCTACAACATAATCAATTTGACTTTTAAGGTCATCGTTTAAATTATCGTATTCAAACCAGCCTGTTTTATCGTCAAGAGGTAAAACTCTGCCGTAACAGCAAAAATCATCTGCATTCTCAAATATATCAAAAAGTCTGTTTATGTCATTGAAAACAAGACAGTCTGCGTCAATAAAAATATTAATATCGAATGGAAGAAGGTCAAACATTTCCAACTTGTCAAGATAGGAACGCGTAGCCTCAGGGTAAACCTTGACCACGTCAAATTCTTTTGTATACTCGTTCTCCTCTTCGCAAAGAACGGCAAAGGGCAAAGGCTCTTTTGTTGTAAATCGGTATGAGCGCAAAAGATTTTGCGCAATTTTGTAATACTGTTCGTTACCTGTTGCAACGGTTATAAATCCTTTTGTCATAACATTCTCCGATTAATATTGGTGTTATTTTTATTTTTCAATGAGGTTGTACAGCCTGTTGAGGAACACTTTATCCTTACTGCAATTGTCTTCGTTTTCTAAATTCCTGATTATTTCTTCTCTTAAAGAGCCATTGGTCATAAGCAATTCAATACCATTGCATAAAGCTTCTGCAGAATAATTGTCGGCGATTATTCCATTAACACCATTTTCTATCTGCTCACTCATTACACCTGCATCTGTTGTGACAATGGGCTTATGTAAAGCCTTTGCCTCGCTCACAGTTATGCCCCAACCTTCTGTTTTTGAGGTCTGAACATAAACATCGCAACATTTTATGTACGGATACGGAAAATCCTTAACCCCACATAGAATGACATTTTCTTCTACCTTGTATTGCTCGATTTTTTCTCGTATTGTTTGCTCCAAGGGTCCACCACCGATTATATGCCACACAAAGTTATATCCCTTGTTGCGAAGAAGAGATGCTACCGATGGAATGATTTCCTGTCCTTTTTCATCACTTAATCTTCCAACCGTTACAATAGCAAACTGAGAATTGTCTTTTTTTAACTTCGGCGTAAACTCCGTCGATAGTTTTTTTACCTTGCCGACATTAAGAATGTTGTGAAAAACCTCTGTCTTGTCCTTTAATTCGGGAAACATAGATTCCGTTTCATTTTTCAACATTTCAGAAACACAAAAAATCTTGTCAAATTGATTATAAAAATTTGCGTATTTCATTTCCGATATGTTAAATATCTGGTGAACCCACGCAACCTTTTTGTGGGATTTAATGTGATATAGACAATTCAGAACAACATCAATATTTGACATTTTGTAAGCAATGGCGATATCAAAATTTTTATGATGTTTTGGTTCACTCTTTAGTCGATACTCTAATCCTTTTGCGTAATTTTTTCCTATTGTCAGTTTTGATTTTAATCTGAAATAAAAAAACCTGAACAGTCCAAACAAGTTAAGTTTTTTGGATAACTCTCTTACGCAATTACCCACACTTTTTTCTTCTAAAACTACAACGTCCACCTTTTCTTCCAACAAATGCGTCCACTGTCCGTTTTTGTTTGGCAGAAAAACAGTAACTTCATATTCAGTTTGATCGATTGAATCTATTAGCTCCAGCAATGATTTTTCAACACCACCGGCTATAAATTCCGTTACGACAATCGCAATTTTTTTCATAACAAAACACCGTCTTCAACCTAATCGTATTGCTTGTAATACACTTGCCTTATTCTTTGTCTGTTTTTTAAAAGTGGGATTATTTGATCGTTTATAAATCTACACCCAATTAAATCTGATTAACCTTCATTCTTTTGTTTATCAAAACAAGAAATCTTTTACGGCATCCACACCATATTTATGATCTGCCACATATTCGGGAATTCTTTCTTTCAAAAAGGCTCTTGAAGTTTTTTCGTTATTCAGTAAATTCTTAAAGTTCTTCAAAAGCTGATTTTCTTCAACCATGTCTTGGACGCTGCAAACATACCCCTCTGCCGTTCCGAATAAATCCTTGGCAATCCCTATGGATTTTTCAGAATAACCCACAACAAGCGTAGGTACACATGTTGAATATGCTGCAATTGTTGAATGGGTCCTTGCGCCCACGAATAATCTGCACTTAGATATAAGAGATTTGATTTGACAGCAATTATACATGTCACCTACAACGAAAACTCTTTGCTCTTCAGCAAAGAACGCTTTCAATTTCTCTGCAAAAAGTATATCGTTGTTTCGTATATCAGGAAATACAACATGAGGTATTAACGCAACCTCAAAATCTGTTTCTGTCAAAATCCATTTTATCAATGTAACATAATTTTTTAATCCCACATCGTTTTCGGAGCAATCAAAAACATACGGACTTATATTTATGCCTATTATGTCTTTTTGGTTACTATCCCAGTTTGTTTCTTGCGTTTTCAAAGCAAAGGCCGGATCCGGTGTGAGGATAATTTTTGTTTTGACTGCATGTTTCTTCAAAAGTTCAAAAGAATCGCTTTCTCTTACACAGATCAGGGAATATCTGTTCAAATCCTCTACAACATCCGGCGTCATAAATCTTTCGGAAAGCGTGGCGCCCCATAAAATAGTTTTTGTTCCTTTTTTATTTAGCCAGTAATTGCGTATTCCCAAGGCTTCTAGTCCACTCGGATAACAATAATTGTCACCACCAATAGAAAGTGCCACATCCCCCCGGTTGTATAAGTATTCATATCTTTTTTTACCGAAAAATATGTGATACATCTTTTCGTGATCACTATACAGGCGAGAGCAAACCCTGTATATGATTCCTAATGGAGAATTAGGTTCAATGTCTATTTCATTAATTGGTTCAACCTTTACTATATCATCAATTTTATAATCTAAATCGCCTTGAATGTTATTTGAAAAAAGCAGGGTTTTTTCTTTTTTCAGCGAAAGTAAATCAACCGTTGAGCGAACTATTGTCTCGCACCCGTGATTGTATGCAGAACCATGAGCATACATTATTGTTTCTTTTTGAACCATTTTGTCACCTTCCTAAGCATGTTTTTCAGCGAACTGATAACCTTAACGACAATTTCGCTTATCCTCTTTTTAGAAGATGTTTTATTTTTTCGTAACGCTCGTTACCCAACAATTTAATGAGTATTCTGTTGGGAGTGTGGATTATATATCTTAATTTTTCTCTGCGCCAACGCTTTTTTTGACCCTCTTTCCAGGATTTTTCAAACCAGGAAGCGTCAAAATGGTGGATAGAGTATGTGTTATTTGTTTTTTCACTTAATCCTGAGCGCTCATCCTTTGGGCAAAGGTATTCTGTGGGGTATACCGTCATATTTGCAACGGTCTGAATGTTGCCGTTATTTTCTTTTAAACCGTGCGGAACAAGGAGTTCGGTAGTAATTATAGGGCAAGCGCGAAGTTGCGAAAAATCGGTAAGATTTTCGTAGTAACACATATTTTCACCTATAAACGAATGTCCTTTTTCTGCTGCGAAGCCCAGCCCTGTGGCAACTTCCGTATCATTTTGAAAGCCCATATATGCGCCGTTTTCGAGTAGTTTGTCTAAAGGCTTTAAAAGTTCAACATCGGTATCAAGGTAAACACCGCCGTTTTCGTAGACGACTTTTAAACGGATATAGTCGGTAAGAAATGCCCATTTTTTGTTCTCAAAACAGAATTTACAATATTCGTTGCAATTAACATCAAAATTACTTTCATCCCAACGCTTTATTTCGTAATCGGGGCAGTATTTTTTCCAACTTTTAATGCACTTTTCGGCTGATTTCGGGAGGGGTTTTCCGCCAAACCAACAGTAATGAATAACTTTAGGAATACTCATATTTATTTCCTCAATAATTTCGCTTTAAATAAACTTGCAAAGCGGTATAAACTCATAAACACAGGGTAAGCCGCTTCGTAAGAATAAGTCATATTGTGAACAGTATATTTATCTTTGTATTCTTTAAGATAACGCTTTAAGTCGGTGCGGATTTCTTTAAGAACTTTTTTATTTTTCTGTAAATCTTTTTTGTTTTCTTTTATACGAACTATTTGATATGCGTGATGATTAACAAAAAGTTCGAGTTCTTTTTCGTATGCTTTCATATAACCGTTGTTTTTATAAAAAGCCATTTGCTCACGCATAGCATCGAAAATTACTAATTCTGATTCTTTCCAGGGTGAACGGGAAATTCCTGTTTCGTTACGGAAATAGTAATAAAGTGGTGTTGGGGTAAATGCAATTTCTTCGCATTTATATAAAACTTTATATGTAGTAAAGGTATCCTCAAAATTTTTACCTACGGGATAGCGTATATCTTCAAAAACGCTTTTGTGAAGTAGTTTCCCCCAGGCGTAATTGTAATTCCAAAAATGGTTTACGAGTAAATTTTCAGGGGTAGTAAGTTCATAATCGGTTTTTTCGTATAAGGGATACTCTTCACCACCCCAAGCATCTGCGCGCTCATAACCGCACACACTGATTTTTACACCTTTTTCAATTACAGGTCGCATTAAAATTTCCAGATGCTGAGGGTGTAGCCAGTCGTCACTATCGGCAAAAAGAATATAATCGCTCTCGTTCTTTTCATAAAACAGATTAAGTCCTGTGTTTCGAGCCGCAGAAAGTCCACCGTTTTTTTGATGTAAAACAGTAACACGACTGTCTTTTTTTGCATACTCGTCACACATTTTACCGCAGTTATCGGGTGAACCGTCATCAACAAGTAAGAGTTCAAAGTCTTTATATGTCTGGTTAAGTATGCTGTCGACACACCTTGAAAGGTAGTTTTCAACTTTATAAACGGGAACGATTATGGTAATCATTTTATTAAGTCCTAACATTATTTTAAAAGTTTTCTTTTAATGCGCATAACAAAGAACATAAAGGGATTAGTTTTTTTATAGATATAGAGTTTATTCTCGGTATCTAAATGAATGTACTTTGAGTATGTTTTTTCTATATGTTTTTTGTGTTCTTTAATTATTTTTATATGCTTTTTGTTGTTGCCTTCGTGCTTTGCACGGTAATACATATTAGCAGATATTTCAAAATAATAAGAAACAAGATGTTCAGTCATTTTTTCATAATCTAAACTATAGAAATATGAAATCTGTTCCTCAAAAGCCCATAAAATATCAAGTTGCTTTTCGGTAAAATTCTTTTTTGTAGTACCCGATGTATTTATGTAGTAAAAATACAAAGGCAAGGGGATAACCGCAACTTTTTTCGCTTCGTGAAGCCATTTACAGACTATTGCATTGTCTTCATAAATTCTACCTTCTGTAAGAGGATGTTTTAAGAAGATGGATTTTTGAATAAGCTTTCCCCAAACAACCCAATAGTAATATTTTTCGTTTTTGCATAAATGAAAAATATTTTCTTCATCCATATTGAGTATGTTTGCAGTAATATCAAAATTTTTACTGAAATCATCAGGGATATTTTCGCCCTGAAAAGCGCTGCACATACTCAGTTTTACATCATTATCAATAGCGGTTTTATATAATATTTCGAGAGTTTTAGGGTGAATCATATCATCGCTGTCTACAAAATGAAGCCATTCACCCTGTGCTTCTTTTACACCGTTATTACGTGCGGCAGCCTGTCCTTGATTTACTTGATGAATTACTTTAACTCTGTAATCTTTCTTTGCGTACTCTTCGCAAATTTCACCGCAGTTATCGGGGGAGCCGTCGTCAACAAGTATAAGTTCAAAATCAGAAAAAGTCTGATTTAAGATGCTGTTTACACAGCGGTGGATATACTGTTCGCATTTGTATACAGGAACGATAACACTTATTTTTGGTTGTGTATTCATTTAATTTTCTCCACCTTTTAACTGTATCAGTTTTCTGCGTAATCTGGTAAGATAAGACGGTGATAAGCAGTTGTTTACTAATTTTTGAAAATCTGTTTTTCCTAACCGGTTGAAAAAATACTGTCTGAAATTGTGTTCATATACAGATTTTATTATACAAGGATTATAAGGGAAAACTTCGGTAACATCAGTCTCAGTCATTCTTAAATTGTTTTTTGCTTTATTCAGAAGTTCCGCACCTTTTTTTGATTGTACCAAAACCATTGATAGACCTTTGTTATCATCTAATGAGGGATTTACCTTATCAATTCCCCAATAGTCAGCCAAAGTAAGATCGCTTTTGCGGTTTGTGGATTTGTATTTACACCCGTAACAAGAAGAACGCAAACTGATGTTAGATAAAAAGGCTTTCATATAGGTATCTTCGCCGAATCCTTTTATGTAATTTTTTCCGTTTTCAAAAACTAAACTAACGGAAAAAGTTTTCCAGCCTTTGCTTTTATCTCTGAAATTAACTACGGTGATTTTGGAATTATAAGTTTTTTCTTGATAAGCGAGGTACTCCTCCCAAACTTTTGGTGACGGTACACCGTGGCAAACAAAATCAAGAGTTATCAGGTTTTCGTAAGGCTTTTGTAAATACGATAACAAACCTCCGACTTGGCAGGGTGTTCCTGAAAATAAAACGGTAGTATTATTTTCAAGTTGTTCTTTTATTGCCTTAAAGCAACCGTTTAAATCGCTTTGGACATATTTTGATCTTCTCAGTTTATCTAAATCAGACGTATTTGTTACACCTATATGTTTAACGGATAAGTCTTCGGAGAATGCTGCACCGTAAACTATGCCGTTATTTTCCGTAATTAGTTGCGCAACAGCGGTAAAAATTCCGCCTGAAGAACTGTTTTTGCGCACTTCTTCATTCAAAATACTAGCCGCATAGGTTGTCGGGTGATTTTGTTGCTCTTGATTTTTTTCTTTTATCACAGGGCATATTTTTTCGCACAACCCACAGTTGACACAAACTTTTGTATCTGTTTCAGGGTATAAAAAGCCATTTGCATCTCTTGTCATACAAATACAGTTTTTCGGGCATATAGACATACACGCACTGCAACCTGTACAAGTTTTTTTCGGTAACATCCGGCATCTCTCCGTTTTTTTATAATAACTTTAAAGCCTTTACTCCGTTATAAATACGTTCTTGGTATTGGGGTATAAATTCTTCCAATTGTTTTTTGATTTTGCTTTCGTTTTCCTGAAGCCATTTAAAAGCCTTGATGAGTTCGTCTTTATCTTTTAATTCTTGGGCAGGTAAAACATAGTTTTCCCAAGCACCGAATAAATCCTGCGCAATTCCGCGTGCCTTTACTGAGTAGCCTACAACTAAGGTGGGAACGCAGGTTGAATATGCGGCTATTGTAGCGTGAGTTCTTGCGCCTATGAAAAACTTACACTTTGATATATAACCTTTTAATTCTTCGCAGTTGCAGTCATCTAATAAAAGAACACGACTGCTTTCTTTATATTTTTCATAGAAAGAAGTCAAAATTTTTCTGTCGTCAACCGCTTCCCATACAACGTGTGGGATAAGGGCAATTTTCATATTGGTTTTGTTTAATATATATTCTATTAAACTTTCGTAGTTTTGCCTCACTATTCCTTTTCCCTCTTCACATTCCTCAATAAGAGGACTCGCATTGATACCTATAATATCGCTGTTTCGGAATGTTTCAGGAAAATCTACATTTTTTATGGGAAGCAAAAAAGCAGAATCACAAACTAAAACGGTGTTAGGATTTACTTTTTTTAGTGCTTCATAAGATATTGTTTCCCTTGCGGTAATGAGGTCAAAATTTCGTATATCGTTTGCTATATCGGGGTTTTCTAAAAGTTCGGGTTCAATGGAACATCCCCAGTAAACGGTTTTTAAACCGCCGTATTTATACATATTGTGGGCTTTGAATAAAGGCATAAAACTGCCGTAGCAATAAGTGTCTCCACCTATGGAAAGGGCAATGTCTCCTTTTTTTACAAAGTCAGCAACTCTGCTTTCGTAAAACTCAATGGGGGTGTAGTTATGTTTTATTTTCAAGTTGTAATATGCTTTTAAAAAAGCGGGTTTTGTGCGGTCAAGGGGTCTTTTTTCGGTTTTATTAAGTATTGTACAAATTTCCGAAAGGCCGTATTTTTTATCTTCCTCGGGTCTTGTGGACATAAGAATAACTCTATCTTTGTCAGCACCAATCAACTTGGAAGTAGAGCGCACTAATGCCTCACACCCGTGGTTGCCGCTACCGTCGTGGGCATATAAAACATATTTCCTTTGTGATTTACGGGACATCTTACTTTTCTCCTAATGTTCTCAGGTCAACGATTTCCGGAAGTTTTACGCTTCCCCACCATCTTTGCTCCCATTCCATATTTTCATTGAAACCGGGCTTGGTTTCAACTTCAAATGTTACTGCTTTTTCAATATGGTCGTAGAATTGCCATCCGCCGTATTGATTAACGCCGTAAAGAACAGGTGTTAAACAGTATCTTCCGGGTACTAATTGAGAAATATCTGCTTCTAAAGGTATAGTTAACTTATCGCCCGCCTTACAAGAGAACAGGTTGGGGGCTAATAATACTGATACGGAAGTTCCGTCAACGCAAGTAAGCCTTGAACGGTAACCGATATTTGTCAAATTTTCAGTTGCTTCAACTTCTATTGAGAATTTTAATTTTTCGCCTACACGGATTTTCCAAATATCATTTTCTAAAACATTGATACCTGTTAACTTAACACCGGGAGCAAGAGTTGCCTGAGTTCTTTTCAAAGAACTTAAATCAACATTGGACGGTGTTTCAATACCCTGACCCATATATACTTCAATTGCTTCTTCAACGTTACCGTCAAATATAACTTTACCTTTGCTTAAAACAATACATCTGTTGCAGAGTTGACGAATAGTATTCATATTGTGGCTTACATAAAGAACTGTTCTTCCTTCAAGTTGTGCCGCATCACGCATTCTGTCAAGACATTTCTTTTGGAATGCCATATCACCAACTGCAAGAACCTCGTCCATAATCATAATTTCGGAATCAAGGTGAGCAGCGACCGAGAAAGCGAGTTTTACATACATACCGCTTGAATAACGTTTAACAGGTGTGTCGATGAATTTCTCCATTTCGGCAAACTCAACGATTTGGTCAAATTTTTTATCAATCTCAGCCTTTGTCATACCGAGAATAGCGCCGTTCATATAAACATTTTCGCGGCCTGTAAGTTCCGGATGGAAGCCTGTACCTACTTCAAGCATTGATGCAATTCTTCCGTCGTAGGATATAGTACCGCCCGAGGGTGCAGTAACACGGCAAAGAAGTTTGAGAAGTGTGGATTTACCTGCACCGTTGTGACCGATAATTCCTAATGCTTCGCCCTTTTTTACTTCAAAGGATACGCCGTCAAGAGCCATAAAGCGGTCACCTTTAGAAAGACCGGTATTATCGCCGATAATACTGTTGGGGTCTTCTTTGTGGCGTATTTTTGCCCAGAAAGACTGTAAATCTCCTTTAAGTGTACCGCCGCCGATAGCACCCAGACGGTATTCTTTTGAAACATTCTCTATTTTTATTGCTGTTTGGTTCATATATATTTCTCCAACTGTATCAGACAGTATCCATAAATGTTTTTTCGACTTTGCTGAAAAGAATTATACCTATAAATAAAACTACCAGCGTAATAATCCAACTTATACCATAGAATATCCATTCCATTTCGCCTAAGCCTAAATAAGCGTAGCGGAAAAGGTTTACTATGGGTGTAATGGGGTTAATCATAAAGAGTGTGTGGTATTTTCCACCGGGGGCGAAAACTGCCATACTGTTCATATCGTAAGCGATGGGGGAGGCATACATCCAAAGTTGTGTGCCGAAAGTTACAAGCATTGCAAGGTCGCGGTATTTTGTGGTGAGAGCCGAAATTATTACGCCGCAACCCAGACTAAGAATGGCTAACTGTAAAACGATAAGAGGTGTCATCAGTATATATAAATTCGGATGACAACTCTGGTCGGTTATTACATAATATACTAAGAAAATAACCATAAAAGTAAACTGAATTACCAAGGATATTAAGTTGGACATAACCGTTGAAATGGGCATAACAAGACGGGGGAAATAAACCTTGCCTAATGTCTGACGGTTAGCAACGAAGGTGTTCGCAGTCTGTGTAAGACATTGATTAAAATATGTCCACAAAATTGTACCCGAAAGGTAGAATATGAATGAGGGTACACCGTCTGCCGCAAGGCCTGCAATATTACCGAAAACCAGTGTAAATACAACAGTTGTAAGAAGTGGTTGAATAATAGCCCACAAGGGACCTAATACCGTTTGTTTGTACATTGAAACAAAGTTTCTTTTAACAAACAAAAGTATAAGGTCTTTATACTGTAATAATTCTTTAAGATGTAAGTCAAACCAACCGTTTTTAGGTTCAATAACAGTTTGAAATTTTTTGTTTGATGATTCCATATTTTCTCCGATTATAAAATTTTATAAAGTTTATTTAGTATATCTTTATTACGAGATTCAAAATCTTCCGATTCTGACGCTTCAGTAATTTTTCTGAGAAGTTCTTTATCTGACAGCACTTTTGTAATTGCCTCTGCGATGGATTTTTCATCCGTATCACAAAGTACACCGTTTATGCCGTCTTGTATTTGTTCTTTTGCGGCGCTTCTTGTTGCAACAATGGGTTTTCCGAGGATTTTAGATTCCATAATTGCCACGCTGTGACCTTCAAACCTGCTGGGTTGAACAGAAAGGTCTGCATTTGCAATATATGGATAAGGATTTGCCTGCATACCTAAAAGGTGAACATTGTTTTCAATGCCCAAAGCTCTTATTTGCTCGCTCAGTTCATTTTCCGCAGGTCCTCCTCCCACAATCCACCATTGAATATCCGAATAACCGTTATCAACTAGTTCTTTGCAGGCACTAACTGCCAGGTCCATACCTTTTTCTTTTGAAAGTCTGCCACAAGAAACAATATTGAAAGTGTTTTCGGGATACTGAGTCAAAGGAATTTCTTTGCTTCTTAAAAGAATATCTTCAACATCAATAATATTGTTAATTGCAATGATTTTTTCTTTATATTTCGGAACAAAGTTTTTAAGCATTTCTGCCTGAGATTCTGCGACAGTAATGATATTTTCGCTTTTTTTGTATCCCACAGTATCGTGATATACTCGCCTCATTGCGCCGTGATGGTAAAACATCAGGAATTTTTCAGCGGAGATACTGCGAACTGCCGTTTCCGCTACCGCATCACTGTAAATTACCGCTGTGTCAAAAATTTCGCCTTTTAGTTGGTCTTTTATGTATTTCGAATAAAGCCGTGCTTCAAGTCCTTTAAAAAGAAAACACAATATTTTCCAGATTAAGAGACGAAAATCAGATGCATTTTGAGGTTTTTCCAAAAGGCTAAAAAGTTTAGAATATTTATACGGTTTTTTAAATGACACCTTTTTATCTCTGTCGGCAATTAAAAGTCGGCATTCTTTTGGTATTCGGTGAGCCATATCGGTGTAATTATAAAGAATCAGACAAGTAACGTTATACTTATTATAATCTATGCGGTTTAAAAGGTTTACCAATGCGGATTCTATACCGCCGATCCATAGGGCAGTTGAAACAAATATTATATTCTTTTTCATATTTCTATTTTTCAAAACTGCATTTTTCGGGCAGTATTTTTTGGAATGCGTTTCGTACCATTTCGGAAAGTCTCTCGAAATCAACGGGATTCTCGGGGTCGTTAATACATATCATATCGTGTTCTTGATTTTCTATAATATCGCAAAGTAATCCTACTGTATGTTCATCCGCACAGGAAACAATGTTATCTGTGTTATAGGGTGTGAATTTTCCGCTTGCCACTTGCCACCAGAGCATAATCCATTGGTTAAGGTCAGAGGGGTGTCTGAACCTGTTGGCAGTTGTGGAATTTAATATTTCAGGTTCTTTATTCCAGACTTCTTCAAAGGTCTTTTTGCAATAAGCAGCAGGGGCGTGCAAATTTTCAAAACCATAAAAAAAGTCAGGAAACAGTTTCCACAATAATGCAGAGCGTACATTATTTTGCCAACGGTAAGATTTATTTATATATTTATTTTTATTAAGGGCGTATTGTGTGCGTTTATCAAAGTGTTTATTGATAATGCCCATATTGTTTACTGCGGCGTGTTGCCAGATACCTACTTCACCTATAAACGGCATAGGTACTTCGCCTCCGTATGTGCAGGGAAGATTGTTTTGAAAAAATGCGGTTTCCGGCATGGGACGAAGAATAAACATATCGTCATTAAAATAAACGAAATTCTCTGCTAAGTCGGGAATACGATGTAAATTTACTTCCAAAGCGTGAGAACTGAAAGTGGGTAGTATATCAGATGGCATATAATCAGTATGTCGGACTATATTTATTTTAGGGTTATCCGTGTTAAGAAAAGCAGGAACATGACCCCAGGTAACGAAGTGAATCTTACGAACCCAAGGTGTGAATTTTTCTACTGCGCGAAACCAATAGGGCATAAGACCCCAGTCGCGATAACGGTTAGGAGAGTTACTGTCATCGGTTTTTTGCGGTGAATATTTTGCTTTTTCTTTTTGCCAGGCAGGGTCGTTGCCGTCTACCCAAAGAACAACAAAGTCAATCATTGTTTAATATTCCTTTATCTTAAAATGATTCAGTTTTCGAATAGTGCTTGGAAAAGTTTGGTTTTCTTTACTGAAACCGCAATCTTATGGCGTAAATGTATTTTCTTATATCGAACTAAAATTGCACAGAATTTACCGGCTTTTAAATCACGAATTAAAATATCATCAGAGTCATAATCGGCCCATTTGCCCGTATTTAAAGTTTCAGATAATTTTTTCAGACCAGCAATACCTGAACAGGATGCTTTTTGACTGAGAATCATCCTGTACAAATTAAATAAAACCTTTTCACCTTCGTGGAAATCTAAATCGTATTTTTCTTTTAAAGCGATTTCTAAATTTTCCATACTATTATAAAATGGGGTTAAATAGGCATTGAGATCATTTATTCTGTTCAATCGTGTATATATGCGTGTTTCATCATCAGGTTGGCGGTATCTGTAGATGATTTCAGGTAAAAGATAAATGTTGTCTGTGTGTCTCAGATAATCTGTAACGAACAAAAAATCTTCCATTATAAAAACATCTTTTTGGAATACTAAATAATTATTTTTTATAATTTCTGATTTGTAAAATTTATTCCACACAGGAGATAACGCGTTAATACTAAATAATTCATGAAAAACGGCACTCCATTGAGACGGGTGAAGAAGGCATTCCTCTTTGAATGCAAACTCGTCTCTGCGATATAGTGAATTGTTTTTATAGAAATCAAAACTTAAACCGAATATGAGCATATCGGGTTTGTGTTTTTCGATAAGTTTTGCAGCGTTGGTTAGTCCGTTTGTATCTAAAGTGTCATCAGAATCAATAAATAGAATATATTCACCTTGTGCCGCATCAATGCCGCGATTTCTGGCGGAGGATACCCCTCCGTTTTCTTTATGGATACAAGTTACTTGAGAGTGTTTTTTCTCTAACCTATCACAAATATCCTCTGTTCCGTCTTTTGAACCGTCGTCGACAATGATTATTTCAAAGTCCTTAAGGCCTGAATCAAGAACACTTTTTACTGTGTTTTCAATAGAGTCTGCACATTGAAATGCAGGAATAATTACACTGTATTTCATGGTGTCGGAGAAACCTCCCAGAAAAATCTGTAGTTAGTATAGTCATCAATGCTGGAATGAATAGATGCAAGTGAACTTGTACTATAAAAGTAAATAGCAAAAATGACAAGAAAAGCAACAATCATTTTTTTCATAGAATCATCAAAAACTAATTGAGGTCCTAATCTTGAGTGATAGTAATCATCTTCAAAACTCTCAAAAAGCATAGGTACATAGAGTATTACAAATTGGAAATAGTAGTCTGCAAGACGGGTGAAAATGTTATCGTACCCACAGAACATCTGTAAAATTGTCGCTACACCTATAAGCATAAACAATGATGAGAAATGTTTTCCGCGGAAGCCTTTAAGAAGAACCCCTATAACAAGCATAAGACACATCACCAAAAAGCGAGTGCCTAAAAAGGTATCGGCAGCAAAATAGGTTTCCGAGTAGTACATATCGCTTATAGCGGTTACTATGGGTTCCCGGAAAACAAAAATTAATATAGCGGAAACCACATAGCCTATAAGTGTTTTAATATTTAATTTTAATTTAGATATTGGATATGCGGGAAGAAAAGCAAGCGCAGGAAGATGGATTGTACCTGCAAGCAATGTCCAAAAAACAAATTGTTTCGGTTTTTTTTCAATAATACTCATATATGAAAATATAAGTATAGCCATAGCAAGAGACTGCTTTACGGCACTGAATCCGAAAACATAGAAACCTATACAGTTCCACATCAGATAACTCAGCCATGGTTTAGGCGAATAGCGGAAAATAAGTATAGCAACGGCAAGTTCGATAATAATTGCTACAACGAGCAGAAAAATCTGATAGTTACCGTCGGTCAAATGACACACGAGTTTCATAAGCCATTGAAACCCGAAGTTTCTTCCTTCTTGAAAGACTCTTTCACTAAACCACCCAAAGTATCGGTAATCCTGATACAAAGTGTTGTATTTTATTAAGTCACCTGTCAGAAATTGGTACCTGAAACCACTGACAAAAGTATGCAAAATTGCCATAATTACAATATATGGCTTTCGTGCTTCGCCTTTTTGCGCCATAATCATACCCAGTATAATTACTGCCGCTACAATAATGTAGTAAATTGATTTTCCCATAATACTCCATTGAAAGATTTGTAAAAAATTCTATTTACATATCAAGTGTTTCAAAAAATAAGTTTTGTGTTTGTTCGGTCAATATCTGTTTAGAAAACTGCTGACCGCGATGTTTTGCTTTTTCTGTATATGAATTTAATGAATCGGTATCAGAAAGCATTTGTCTTAAGCCGTTAAGAAATGCCTCGTCGTTATTATCTGTTATAATTCCGTATTCATTGTTGCCGAGTAATTCGTCCATACCACTGCAATCGGTTGTTACAACAGTTTTTCCGAGAACAAGTCCTTCGGCTACAAAAGTACTGAATCCTTCGTAGTTCGACGAACAGACCAACAAATCCGCGCTTTTAATAAATGGATAAGGATTATTTTGAAAACCGAGCAGTTTAATGTTTTCGGTCAAATTATTATCTCTTATATAATTCTCAAGTTTTTGGCGGTCTTCACCTTCGCCGAGAATCCACAGGTCAAAATCGAAACCTTCGTCTAAAAGTGTTTTTACGGTTTTCAGAAGTCGTGGATAGTTTTTCTGCGGCATAAGCCTGCCGACCATCAGTAAAGTCAGTTTCTTTTTGACAATTTCTTTGGGTAAAGGTGCTAAAGATTTTTCAATTATCTCTTTATCATCTATTGTGTTGTATATAACAACTGAGTCGTGGGAGTTTCCGTAAAGTTCAGTAAAACCTTTCCTGACATTTTCCGATACGCATACGATTTTATCAAACTTTTCGTACCAGGGTTTAGATTTTTCTGCGAAAACCTCGGGTTCATCGCTTTTTTTTCTTAAATCACAATGTACCCATGCAAATTTTTTCGCTTTTTTATTAGTTGAACTTGAAATGATTTTTGTAGGACCGCATTCTAAGTAAGCAACTTCAACATCATAATCGCCCTTTATGTGTAAGGAATAAACTAAACCCAGTGCTGCTTCAATGCGAAAAAGCGCATCTGTAACGGCGTTCTGCTTTTTGAAACAGTATTTGTAGGTTATCCCGTTACATAAAAAATCTTTAGCTTTTTCTTGAAAAGTGGTTTGTACAGTTATATCAAACTTCGTTTGGTCCATGGAATTAACAAGTGTTCTGAGCACTTTTTCGGCACCGCCGCCGTTTAGTGTATCAATGTAAAAAAGAATTTTAGTTTTCATAAATTCTGTACACCTTTTCCATTGCAGTTTGTGTATCAAAACCTGCATCTTTAAGTTCTTGCGGATAGTCTTTTGAAGTGTTGCGTTTTACTGAAATAATGGCTTCAATCCATTTGTCCTTAGAATCATTAAGTGACAGAGGATGAATTAAGTCTGTTAAAAACACATCGGGAGGAACTGTGTCAGAAATAACACAGGGGAGGCCGTTTGCCTGAACCTCCAGAATGGAAAGGGGCATACCTTCGTAAAGCGAAGGGAATACAAAAACATCCATAGCACTAAGGTAATCCTGAACATTACATACACTACCTGCAAAAATCACATTGTCTTTAAGGTTTAAGGTGTTGACTTTTTCTTCCAGCATTTCCCGGTCGTCACCATCACCTAAAAGTATGAGTTTTGCATCGTTACGTTTTTTCAAAAGGTCAGGCATAAGTTCAATTAAAAATGATTGGTTTTTAATATCCGCAAGCCGTCCTGTGTGACCTAACACAAAGTTATTTTGCAGGTTAAGTTGATTACGGATAATGTATCGTTTTTCTTCTGAAAAACGATATTCTTCTGTATTTACACCATTGAGTATAAGTTTACCGCGTTTTTTATATGCTCTTTTACCATATAGTCTTTGACCCGCTTTTTCACCGCAGGCTACAAGGTCTGTTGAGTAGGCGAGAATTAAGCAACGCATAACAGATTCGTAAATGCTTTTCATCAAACTTTTTCCGTTAATAAGTGCGGAATGTGCGTGGGAGACGCGAACAGGGATAATCATTTGTTTTGCGGCAAGCATAACCCAACCGATACTGAACATAGTATGGGCATGAACAGCGTCATAGGGGTAAATTGACATAATCTCTTTCAGTTTTTTGAAAAATTCTGAATAGTTTTCAGAGGGTTCGCGTAATTTGAAAATTTTACAGCCTTTGGAAATTACGTCTTTTCCATAGTCACCTATATCATCATCAAATATTACATAATGTATTTCGTATTCTTCAGGGTTTGCGTACATCCCTATATCACGAGCAACTTTTTCTGCCCCGCCGATAGTAAGATGTGCGGCAATTTGAAGTATGTATTTCATAATAAAATCACCTTATCGTGTTAATACCCATCCCATTGCATCAATTATCGGAGTAAGTTTGAAACGCACAGGTAAACTGATGAGTGTGCAAAATTTATCGGGTGGATAAGTGAGTTTTTTTTGGTTTACACTGTCGCAGTATTTACCAAGTTCCTTTAATCTTGTAAATAACGATACGCCGTTACGGTGCAGATATTTCGCCTTCGTGTAAACGGCACGCATATTATCAAAATTCATTGACTTCAAGAAAAGTTCTTTTTCTTCATACGAAAGATTTTTGGTATCAAAAAGTCTTTTTAGATGTTCTTCTGCAGCAGCAATTTGTTCATCAAGGTCATCACGTTTTTTACGAGATAGAGAATTTTGATTTTCAAGGCAGACGTTATAAATAGGATTTTCTAAAACACGGAAACTCTTAATGTTTAAAGCATATTCAATATTAAAAGTTCTGTCCTCTCCCACCTCGATATTATCCAAAAAACGTATATTATTATCTTCAATTATGCTACGTTTGAATGCCTTACCGACAGGGTAGTTAATACGTTTTTTCCACATATCTTCAGCAAGACGTTTCACTGTTTTCTCTCTGTTTTGAGAGTCAAAAGCAGGAAGAGGGTGTTCAATGGTCTTGTCACCGTTTGTGGTGATTTGAGAGATTTGGACCAAATCGTAAGGGCAACCCTCAAGAGTACTATTCATCGTTTGAAAAAAATCATCAGTTACCCAGTCATCGCTGTCAACAAATAAAATATAATCGCCTTCAGCGACTGAGAGTCCTGCATTTCTTGCGGTGGAAACACCGCCATTTTCTTTTTCGATATATTTTACTTGGTTATAAAGTTCAGCATATTCTTTGCAGATTTCTCCTGAAGAATCGGGGGAACCGTCATTGATAAGAATGATTTCCGCATCACTTCTGTTTTGCTTTAATAAACTGTCTACACAACGTCTGAGTGTGTCCTCGGCTTTATAAACAGGAATTATCACAGAAAATTTCATAAAATACTCCGTTTGTTAAGGTATTAAACCGTTACAGTTTCTTTTTCGGATACACATATATCTAATATATCTTTGATTACGGGTTGAATTTCTTCAACTCGATATTTTTGCACGTAAGTTATATTTGTAGTGCCTATTGTTTTACGTAATTCCTTATCGCAAACAAGTTTATTCATATTTTCGGCATAAGCATCAACATCTTTGGGATTACACATATAACCTGTAACACCGTTTTCAACATAATCGGGAACACCTTGCACATTAGAGGTTATTAAGGGTAAACCGGAAGCCATTGCTTCAAGAGAAGCAAGACCCAAACCTTCACGTACCGACGGATGTGCAAATATATCACATGCGCTCATTATTTCAGGAATATCCTGCCTGTAACCCAGAAGGAATATTTGCTTTTGGAGGTTTAAAGATGAAGTTAAATTCAATAAATGTTTTTCAAGAACACCTTGACCGCATATTATGTACTTAATGTTGGGATTATTTAGTTTTGCAATGGCTTTTATAATTACTTCGTGATTTTTTCTTTTTTGAAGTTCACCTACGGATAACACTAGAATATCGCTGTCGGTTATTCCTAACTGAGTTCTTTTTTCTTGTCTTGAAATAACGCTTTCTCTATGGGAAAAGTCTACGCCTATACCGTCAATGTGTTCAATAATCGGTGTATGCGTATGTTTTTTTGCCCAGTTATAGTCCTCCCGGTTTATTGTGACTAAAATATCGTTAAATCGGGACATGAATATTTCGAGGGGGGCCCACATCATCCAGTTAAATAAAGGTGCACCCTTAAAAAAGTGGAAACCGTGCGCCATATAGATAACTTTTGTTCCGTTTTTTCTTGCTTTACGTGCAGCAAGGCGAGTCATGACACCCATTACAGGTTCGTTTGTCCATATAACATCGTACCGGTTTTCGGAAAGCAGTTTTTTGAGGTCTTGATAACCCTTGAAATTGGTGGAGGAGAAGGGACTGCGAACAAGACGGAGAATGTGAATTTTTGCTACGTCTCCGACGGCTCTTTTTACATCTTCCAATCTGTCACCTACTACGGAACAGGCGAGGTCGACGGAATAGCCGTTTTCAGCAAGATAGCGTATATGGGGTACCATAAACTGAATTGTCATTAAATCAGTACAGGTAAGAAGAAGTCGCTTCATTACTTCACCTCGCATAAGATTTTTGTGGCGATTTTTTTGCCACTCATACCATATTGGTCTCGTAAATATTTCTGGTCACCTACAAGGGTGCTGTATTCATCGTTCATTCCGATTCTTAAAAGTCTTGCGTGAGAGGGCAGTTCTGCAAGAACTTCTGCCACAGCACTTCCGAAACCGCCGGAAAGGTTATGCTCTTCGCAAGTGACAATGATTTCGTGAGTTTCGGAAACATTTCTGATAACTTCTTTGTCAATGGGTTTAACTGTGGGGAATGTATAAACAGTGGGTGTAATACCCGAATTTTCCAAAACAGAACAAGCCTCGTCTACTTCTTCAAATATTGCACCTGTTGAGAAAATGGCAACTTTTTGACCGCTTTTTACGGGGATAGCTTTTCCGATTTCAAAATCAGGTAAAGATTCGTGGATTTTCTTTTCACCGCCGCGACCCAAACGGACATAGCAGGTGCCGGGGTATTTTGCTATTGCGCGGGTGACTGCTTCAGCCTCGACTAAATCACCCGGGCAAAGAACGGTAACGTTAGGAAGAGAGCGCATAACGGCGATATCTTCCGTTGCGTGATGGCTCATACCGAGAGAACCGTACACAAAGCCACCGCCCACACAGATTATTTTTACATCTGCATTATGGTAAGCGCAGTCGTTACGAATCTGCTCAAGACATCTGAGGGTGGGGAAGTTGCCGATTGAATATGTGAAAACAATTTTCCCCTCTAAAGCCATACCTGCAGCTACGGAAGTAAGATTCTGTTCGGCAATACCTGCGTTTATTATCTGGTCAGGGTGTGTTTCCCAGAAAGGTTTTAAAACACCGAAACCTAAGTCACCGGTGACAACTTCGATATTTTTGTTTTCGGTGGCAAGTTCTGTAAGCGTTTTGAAAAAGGTGTCTCTCATTGCTCCTTCTCCTTTGTGAACCAAGTGGGTTTGTGAGTTGCAGACATAGTATGGTCATTATAAATATCTGCATTTTCATCGGGTGTAACAGGATTTTCGATTCCGTTGGGAGTGTAAGGGTCTGTAACCCCGTCGGGTTTATTGTTATGGAGTTCTGTAACCGCTGTATCGTATTCCCAACCGTCGTGGGGGAAACGGTAATGCCAGAGTAAGTCATTCTCCATATAAGAAATGCCTTTGCCTTTTACGGTGTTTGCAATAATTACGGTAGGTTTACCTTTGACTGTACCGTTTTTTAACGCCTCATAACACTGTGCGTGGTCGTTACCGTCAATTTCAATAACATTCCAACCGAAACTCTGCCAAATTCCTGAAAGGGGCGTGGTGGAAATAACATTTTCGCAAGTATCAAGACTTTGCATATGGTTATGGTCGACAATGCACACAAGGTTGTCCAAACCGAAGTGAACTGCAAAAAGTGCGGCTTCCCAAACGGAACCCTCGTTACATTCACCGTCACCGATAACTACATAATTTTTGTGTTCTTTTTTGTCTTGTTTTGCTGCTAATGCCATACCTGCGGCAGCAGATAAACCGTGACCTAAAGAACCTGTAGAAAAGTCTACGCCCGGCACATGATGTGAAACATGCCCGGACAATCTGCTACCGTTCCGGTAGTGTGTTTTTAATTCTTCGGTATCAAAAAAGCCGCTTTCTGCAAGGGCAGCATAAATAGCAGCACCTGCGTGACCTTTTGATAAAATGAATCGGTCACGGGTATCTTTTTTCGGATTATTAGGGTCGAAATTTAAAATATCAGCATATAAAACTGCAATTATGTCCGCAACAGACATAATTGCGCCTATATGGCTTCCGCCTGAAAGATGTGTCATTTCAATTCCGTGACGGCGTATAAGCCATGCTAATTGCTTACTTTTCATAACTGTCCTTCCTTATTTAGCCCCAACTAATAAATCTAAAAAATGATTGTTTAGTCTGCTGGATTTTTTATAAACTAATGCGATTAAAACCGGAACACATATTCCCGCCGAGAACATAGAGAGTGTAGTTAAATACCATGGGAAAACCAATTTTTCAGCCAGTATCATAACGACAGATTGAACCGGCCACGAATAGATATATATTGTGAAGTTGTTTTCGCTAATCCACATGGTGATTTTGTTTTGGCCGACCAGAACAGCGATTTGCCAACAGACAGAAATCATAACCATGGCAGTAAGCAATAACATAATCTTGTTTTGATTAAAATAAATCGATGAAAAAACGGAAAAGATTGTTCCGATAATTATCCATGCGATTCTGTAAGGTGTATGTGCAGTCCTTGGTTTATCCTTGATTGTTTGATTTGTAATCATTCCAAAGAAGAAAAAGATGAAAGCTTGTTTGAAATCGTCGAAACAAAACCAATTTGTGCTGTATGGGAAGAAATATAAAAATACCGAGACAACACTTAAAATTGCCCAAAAAACAAGCGCTTTTTTACTTTGGAAAAATCTTTTGGAAAATCCCCAAAAAACGTACAAAAGAAGTAACGTGGGTAAAAACCAAAAATGTCCCCAAACACTTGAGCGTGGTACAAAGATTATTTCAAAAATATAATTTGGTGTAAGCCCATCAAAACCATGGTTTTCTACATAATACTTAGGAACGAAAGCAATTAAAGAGAGAACAATGTAAGGTGTCAATAACCTCACAGTTTTGTTTTTTATCCATTTTCCGTATCCGATTCTTTCCAAAGAGGTTGAGTTCCAGAAAAGGAAACCTGCAACAAAAAAGAATAAAGGCATATGGAAAGTGTAGATAAATGTATTTAGCGGATTCAGAAATGTTCCCGCAAATGTAGACCAATCGCTGGAGTGTGAGTGACCCAGTATTACGAGTATTGTACCGATAGAGTATAAAACATCAATCTCAGACCACTTTTTATGACTCATTTTGATACCTCGTTTAAAAGATTTAAGTCTTCACAACTCAAACTCCAATCTGTACCTTCGGCATTCTGGATAATTTGCTCCGGTCGTTTTGCACCACAAAGTACAACTGATTCAGGGAGAAAATCTAAAATGTAACGAATAGCGACAGCCGATATCGGTTTTTCGTATTTTGTTGCAATTTTTTTCATTACTTCAACAATTTCCAGATTTTTTAACAGTTTTTCTCCGTGGAAATTCACATAAATATCCAGACTGCGACGGTCATCGTTACCGAAAACAGAGTTGCGGTCGTATTTTCCTGTAAGGATACCTTGTCCGAGACTGCCCCAGGTCATAGGGGTAAGGTCTAATTCGGTCTGTAAGGCTCTTAAATCATTTTCGTTTTTTCGACAGGCGAGGGAGAACTCGTCCTGACAGTTTACAAACAAACCTTTGTATGGTTTAAATTCATCGATATCCTCTTTTTTGATATTTGATAAACCAAAATAACGAATTTTGCCTTTTTCTTGTAGGTGCGTAAGTTTTTCTACAACGTCATCAATGGGAGTAACACCATCGCGGTAATGGATAAGATAAATGTCGATATAGTCGGTGTTTAAACGGCGAAGGCTACTGTCAAGAGCCTCTTCTATGTATTCGGGTGAGTTGTCGTATACGGTTTTTCCGCCACCTACACGAACACCGAATTTTGTTTCGATTATTACTTCGTTGCGGCGTGAACCCAAGCCTTTGGCGAGCGTTCTTTCGGATTGTCCCAACCCGTATGTATCAGCGGTGTCAAAAAAGTTTACACCAACATCCAATGCCTTGTGAATAGCACCTATGAATTCATCTTCCTGAACTTTTCCCCAATTATAACCGCCCATTGGACAACCGCCCATACAAAAGCGGGAAACACGGAGGTCTGTGTTTTTTAATGTGATATATTCCATTCTCTCTCCTATTTGTGTGTTAAAACACGAACTGCTTTCTTTCCGACTTGCCAGAATGTTTTAAAAAACAGTTGGGCATCAGTTTTTGCTGAAACTTCTTTTGCATATTTGATTCTCAAACGGTTTTTTTCTTTGAGAACGTATTTTTCGTACATTTCGTCCGGATTTTCCTCGCCTACGATTTCGTCAAGGTTAATAAACTCAATAGAGCTGAAGTCCGTAATTCCGGGACGAACTTCAAGAATAAGTTTCTCTTCGCCTGTATACTGCTGAGTGTATTTAAGAAGTTCGGGGCGGGGACCGATAAAACTCATCGTGGAATTAAGTACATTAATAAGTTGAGGTATTTCATCAAGTTTTAATTTTCTTAAAACTTTTCCTGTTCTTGTGATACGCGGGTCATTTAAAGCCGTTGTGCCGTCACCTTTGTCGGCATCTTTAACCATAGTTCTGAATTTGTAAATACGGAACGGTTTGTTTTGGTAACCGTCACGCAAGGGTTTGTAAAAAATCGGGAAACCCGAATCTATTGCAATGATAATGCTGACGATTATAAACAAAGGAAGTGTTATAACCAAAAGAACCAGCGCCGCAGTAAAATCTATAACACGTTTTATGAAACGGTTATAGATACCCTTGTAATTTTCTTTTTCCATTTCTCTCTCCTACCCCTATAAGACCTGCGTTGATTTGTGTTTAACGTGGATTTGGGTTTTGTTTTAAAATTCTCGCAAAATTCCAATTTTAAGTATATATATATAAATATACTACATTCTATCACTCCGTAAATCCTTTGTCAATGGAAACGGTAACAAAAAACAGAAAATCAGTCATTTAATAAATATTTTTGCATAAAACTTTTTGTTGTTGTGATATTGCTGATTTTTTCGGTGAGTCGGGTTGCGTAAAGGATGGTTTTTGCATCGGATTTTTCAGATAAAAAACAGGTGGAAAAGTGAGATTTTTTATGTTATACTCAAAACGAAAAAACATCGGAAGGAGCAAAGAAAATGAACTGTGAAAATTTAAAAAAATATCCACAAAACAGTCCTTTTTCCCAAAAACTTTTCGGTGGCATAAATGCTGATTTACTGCGGTTTACAGCACTTTTTTGTATGTTTTTGGATCACGCTTGGGTAGCGGTTATTCCGGGTAATAACTGGATGAATTATTTGGGCAGAATTGCCTTTCCGATTTTTGCTTTTCAAATTGCCGAAGGGTTCCGTCATACGTCAAATTTAAACAGATATTTTTTGAGACTTTCCGTGTTTTCGCTGCTTTCGGAAATACCCTTTAATCTGCTTTGCAGCGGACAGATTTTTTATCCTCAGTATCAGAACGTTTTGTTCACTTTAGTGTTGGGTCTTTTTGCTGTTTTTCTCATAGATAAAATGAGAAAAGACCCGATGCCGAAAACTCTTGCGGCATCAGGTGTTTTACTGATTTTTGTACTTGTGATTTCAAATTATTTCCATGTGGATTACGGTATTGCCGGTGTGCTTACGGTTGTTGTTTTTTACCTTTTCAGAGATTTTCCTTTTGCGTGGGTTTTGCAACTTATTTCACTTTTTATTTTAAATGTTTTCGTGTTCAGCGGCAGACCTTTTTTAGTGAAAATATTCGGAAACATTTACAGTTTTCACGTGCAGATTTTTGCACTGTTTTCACTTATTCCGATTTGGCTTTACAACGGTAAAAAAGGTAAGTACGGTAAGGTTTTGCAGTACGGTTTTTATGCCTTTTATCCCGTTCATATGCTGTTGCTTTTCTTCTTATCCAAAATCTTTGGTTAATTGGATTTTTTTATCTCAATATCGGTGTAATAATGTTCCAGAATTTCTTTATATGTACTGCCTTGGCGCGCCATATAGTCGGAACCGTATTGGCTCAAACCTACACCATGACCATAACCGCTGACACTGAAAGTAACCGTGTCGGCGGTTGTTTTTACCGTGAAAACAGGGCTTCTTAAAGAGAAGGCTTTCCGCACCTCTTCACCAGTGAACTTTTTACCGCAAACAGTTGCAGACAAAACAGTTCCCGAGTCAGATTTTTCGGCGATTTTTACTGCAGTTTTCATATCGGAAACATCACTTTCCGTAAGATCAAGATTTTTGGCGTATTTTACGAAATCCTCTTTGTTAAAAGACACGGTCGAAGCGTATTGAGGGGATAGTTTGTCACCTTCGCTTTTTACACTTTTAAGGTAAGGAACTTCGGTTCCCCATATGTTTTCTGCATCCTCCGTTTTCCCGCAGGAAATAGCGTAAAATGCGGCAACGCAAAGTTCGCCGTTATAATATAAAGCCTCGTTTTCAACTGCTTTTACGGCTTTTTGAAGTTTTTTCTCGTATTTCTCAAAATCTGAACCCCATTTTTCGCGACGCTGGGCTTCGTCTATGTAGCCTTGGTGAACTTTACTGTCGTCAGAAATATCGCCTTTTTTTGAGTCGCTTTGGGAGTTTTTCAGACGAAGGGCATTTGTGTAACAGGCAACTGCCTGTGCTTTTATGGCTTCTTCGTGGTATGCCAAGGGCATTTCCGCAGCCACACTTCCGCACACATATTCAAACATCGTCATATCTACCGTTTCGTTTCCTACCGTGCGAAAAACGGCGATTGTTTCTCCGGTTTGCGTTACTGCCTGCGTTGTGTTCTCGGTAGCGGTTTCATCGGTTGTTTTGGCGGTTACGTCGGCGGGAGTTTCTTTTATGAGTGCCGGTGGCACAGATATACAGGAAATTGCCGCTAAAATGATAAGAATTAAATATTTTTTCATAGATTTCACCCATCCGTTATTTTGTTGAGATTTATTGACAAGAACGCGGTTTTGTTATAAAATAATATGAATTATTATTTAAAAGTATGATTAACATTGAGAGTTTGAAAAAGAGGAGTGAGAAAATGCCTACATATATTGAACCCGTTTCATCAGAAAGATTCACCGAACTTTGCGAAGAACTTAAAAATTACAGTTCTGTTCCTGCAGAGTATTTTGATAGATTTGAAGTAAAAAGAGGGTTAAGAAACCGCGACGGAAGCGGTGTTATGGCGGGTCTTACAAAGGTCTGCGCAGTTGAAGGCTACTATATTGACGATGGTGAGCGCAAACCTGTTGAGGGTCACCTTACATACAGGGGTATTGATATTAACGATTTGGTTGACGGCTGTATAAAGGAGAACAGATTCGGCTATGAAGAAGTTGCGTGGCTTCTTCTTTTCGGTCATCTTCCTACAAGAAATCAACTTGATGAATTTAATAAAATTCTTTCAGATTCCCGCGAACTTCCGGAAGATTTTATTGAAGATATGATAATGAAAGCACCGTCACCCAATATTATGAATAAATTGGAACGTTCGGTTCTTTCTCTTTATTCGTACGACAGTAATCCTGATGATATTTCTATTGAGAATGTTTTGCGTCAGAGTATTCAACTTGTTGCACAACTTCCCACAATTATGACATATGCATATCAGGTTAAAAGAAGATATTACCTCAAAAAAAGTATGTATCTTCATCCCATTAAACCCGGTCTTTCTACTGCCGAAACAATTCTTTACAATACACGTTCAGACCGTAAATTTACAGATGAAGAAGCAAAACTTCTTGACCTTTGCCTTATGATTCACGCTGAACACGGTGGCGGTAACAACTCCGCGTTTGCAACACGAGTTCTTACCTCCAGCGGTACAGATACATACGCGGCAATTTCAGCCGGTATCGGAGCACTTAAAGGTCCCCGCCACGGCGGTGCAAACCATAAAGTTACCGAAATGATGAATTTCATGAAGGAAGATGTCAAGGATATTACCAACGAAGGTCAGGTTGCCGACTTCCTTAAAAAAGTTATAAATAAAGAAGCAGGCGACAGAACAGGTCTTGTTTACGGTATGGGTCACGCAGTTTATACCCTCAGCGACCCCCGACAGATTATTCTTAAAAGAGAAGCAATTAAACTTGCAGAAAAAACAGGTTTCGGTGATGAGTTTAAAGCGCTAGACCTTATTGAAAAACTTACTCCCGAAATCTTTGCAAGCGAGAAGAACAATAACAAAAAAATCTGTGCAAACGTTGACCTTTATTCCGGTCTGATTTATCAGATGCTCAGAATTCCCGAGGATTTGTTCACTCCTCTTTTTGCTATTGCACGTGTTGCGGGTTGGTCGGCTCACCGTATAGAAGAACTTATTTCCGGTAACAGAGTAATAAGACCTGCATATAAGAATATGGCTGTTCCTAAAGATTATGTTTCTATCGACGAAAGAGTTGACGACTTCAAAAAACCATCAGTTTACGTACCTCTTGATGAGAGATAATTTCGTTTTGCGAAAGGGTTGTAGTTATGAATAAACTCAAAGGTTCTTCAAATGCAATAAGAATGAAGCACCTGATTATACTTTTTGTAGTTTCATTGTTATTGGCTTTGCCCATAAGAACATATCAACTTCTTGTGTTGGTAAATCCCGAAAACGGTTTCTATGAAAACGGCGATTTTACCGTGCCTGTGCTTTTTGGCGCGGTTGCAGTATTTACTTTATTGTTTGTGGTACTTAGTTTTGTCAGCAAAAGTGTTCCCGCACCCAAAATTAAAACAGGTAAAAATCCGCTTTTGGGTATCGCTTCACTGCTTTTGGCAGGCGGTTTTGTGTGGGATGTAATAGTAATCGAAAGAAGAATAGTTCCTCAGATAAACAATAATATCAACGTTGATATTTTCAGAAATTTATTCTCGGTTTATTTAAAAGAAAACGGCGGAACTTTCCTTGTTTTAGAGTTGATTTTTGCGATTTTGGCGGCGTTATATTTCCTTATTTTTGCAATAAGCCATTTCGAAGGAAAACCGCACTATAAAAAACTCCCGATTATTGCCCTTGCACCTTTGTGCTGGTGTATGTCCGTGCTTGTTTCAAAACTTATGAAAGCCATAAGTTTTATAACGGTTTCGGAACTTTTATTCGAGATTTTTATGTTGGTATTCGCAATGCTTTTCTTCCTTACTTTTGCCCGTATTTGTTCAGGCGTGTTCACCGAAAACAGTATGTGGGGAATATTCGGTTACGGCTTTGCGGCGGCATTCTTCGGTGCTGTTGTAACAATACCCAGACTCGTAGTTCTTTTTATGGATTTAGAGCCTGTTGACGGCAATGAGTTTAGTTTTACTCACCTTACAATATTTATCTTTACTGTTGTGTTTATCCTTTCTGCAATCGGCGTGGGCTTTAAACACGGACTTAAAAATATTAAAACTGTTTCCGAATTGGAACTTCCCGATGACGAAGATGTTGTGGTTAAAGGCAGCGACGTTGCGTATATTACGGAAGTTGCAGATAATGAAATTGAATACGTAACTGATATTCAGAAAAATGAAGAAACCGTAATTGAAGAAGTTCTCAGTTACGGAATTGATGAAGCATTGGATGACTATCTGGAAGAAATCGAAACAGAATCAATTACTGAAACAACGGAAAATATAACAGAAGAGCCTGTTGTTGAAATTATCGAAGAGGTAACAGAAGAGCCTGTTATTGAAATCGTTGAAGAAGTGGCAGAAGAGCCTGTTGCTGAAATTGTTGAAGAAGTGACAGAAGAGCCTGTTATTGAAATCGTTGAAGAAGTTGCAGAAGAGCCTGTTATTGAAATCGTTGAAGAAGTAACAGAAGAACCTGTTGTTGAAGTTATTGAAGAAGTAATAGAAAAACCGGTTGTTGAAATCATCGAAGAAGCAACGGAAGAAACTATTAAAAATGATGTTGAAATCAGCGAAGAGTTCGTTGACTTCTCCGAAATGTTGATAGAAGATACGGATGATTTTGAAGATGAAGCAGAGCAGGTAACAGAGCCTGAAATAATCGAAAACAAAACAGAAATTACCGAAAAAGAAAATTCTTCAAAAAACACAACTGAAGATAAAAAAGAGAAAAAGAAAGTCCAAAAAACAAGTAAAACTAAGAAGATTTTCGGAAAAAACAAAAAGAAAAATGACAGTGAGGAAGAAACTATAAAAATTGTGTCCCTTGCAGACTTAAAGAAAGAATCAGAATGACCGACTTGTGCGGCAGGAGAGGAAAATAATGTTTCTTAGCAATATGGCGACAGCCGCCCAGCAGGTTTTGATACTGTATTTAATTGTGGCGGTCGGCTTTGCAGCCGACCGTTTGCATGTTTACAAAGAGTCAACTGCTAAACTGTCGAACGATTTACTTTTTTATATAATTACACCCTCTGTAATAATCCAGTCTTTTATGAATATGGAATTTGATGTGAAAACAGCAAGTTCTCTGGGTATAGCCTTTTTATGTATGAGCGCAACTCTTACGGTGGGTATACTCATTGCAAAACCCTTTTTTAATAAATCGGGTGATAATAAAGCGATTTTTAAATATGCCGTAAACTACGGTAATATGGGTTATATGGCGTTACCTCTTTGCCAGGCTATGTTGGGGAATGAAGGTGTTTTCTATTGTTCCGCAGGTGTTGTAGCATTTAATATACTTTGTTTTACCCACGGTATATGGCTTATGACAAAGGATGACGGCAAGTCAAAGTTTGATTTTAAAAGATTGTTATTTAATCCCGGTGTTATATCGGTTTTAATAGGTCTGCCGTTATTTGTTTTCGGCATAAAACTTCCGGGTGCAGTTGAAACTGCAATAGGTCACGTTGCAAACCTTAACACACCTGTTGCTATGATTTTCTTCGGAACATACATTGCAAACACAGACCTTAAGAAAATGTTTACATTCCGCGAGAATTATCTTGTAGCGTTTCTGAAACTCATTGTAATGCCCTGTATAATGCTCGGTTTATTTAAACTTGTGGGTATTTCGGGTACACTTCTTTCTGCTTGTATTATTTCAGCCTCGGTTCCCAGTGCTAACAATACCGTAATGTTTGCGGCAAAATACGGCAAAGATACAGGTACTGCATCACAGGTTGTGGCTTTTAATTCAGCAATTTCCGTGCTTACCATTCCTGTTATGGTGGCACTCAGTCAATTGTGATAATTATGAAATTACCGTTTAGTGATATGTTACCTTGCGGAGTTTGTGATTTTTTAAAGATAGGCGAACTTTTTGAATGCCGTGCAAAATCAAGAGTTCCTCAAGGTGCAAAAAGCGTTATAGTATATCTTTTCCCTTATTGGTTAGGTGAAGAATTTTATAAAAATTCAAACATCTCAAAGTATGCCGTGCCTGCGGATTATCATATAATTGCAAGGGAATATCTCAAAAAAATAACGGAAGAATTGAAAATGGAATACCCCGAAAATCAATTCGAGTATTTTTGCGATAATTCTCCCGTTAACGAGGTTAAAGCCGCGGTTTTATGCGGTTTGGGTGTCAAAGGGAAAAACGGACTTCTTATAAATGAAAAATACGGAAGTTTTTGTTTCATCGGTGAAATTGTTACTGATGTTAAGTTTAATTACAGTGTTCCGAAAACAGAGGAGTGCCTTAATTGCGGTCTTTGTGTAAAAATGTGTCCCGGCGGTGCGTTGTCCGGAAACTGTGTGGATAAAACTAAGTGTTTATCCGATATAACTCAGCGAAAAGGTGAGTTATGTGAAGAACATATTTCTATGATAAAAAACAGCGGTTGCGTATGGGGTTGCGACATTTGTCAGGATGTGTGCCCTATGAATAAAAATATTTCGGTGACCCCTGTTAAAGAGTTTTCTGAAAGTGCCGTAGCCCGTTTTTGTGAGGGAGACAGTATTGAAGGTCGGGCATTTAGTTGGCGTACAAGAAAAGTTATTGAAAGAAATTTGCAATATTTGAAATCACAAGATAATCTAATATAATTGGGGTGAAATCTATGAAACTCGTAATAGGTATAGTAAACAATGATGATGCAGGGGATTTACTTGCTGAAATCACACAGGCATCGTTTCAGGCTACCAAACTTTCAACTTCGGGTGGCTTTCTTAAAATGGGAAATGTTACAGTCCTTGTAGGCGTCGAAGATGAAAGGGTAGACGAGGTTATAGAAATCTTTAAAAATTGTTGTTCAAGAAGAACACAGATGATTTCAACTACTCCGCCCTTTTTGGGTGAGGGTTTCATAAGCGCTGCCCCTGTGGAAGTAACAATAGGCGGAGCAACACTTTTTGTTGTTGATGTTGATAAGTTTATGAAGATATGATTAAAGACGGAAACTTTTCACAGGAAATTTTAACTGCGCTTGACAGTTTCTTCGCAGAGGGAAGATGTCCCCACGCAATGCTCATAGACGGTGGTGGCGAGAAGCAGCGAACGGAACTTGCAAGACTTGCTGCGAAAATGATAGTTTGCAGTAATCAGGATATAACACCTTGCGGTGCGTGTGAAAATTGCCGTAAGGCTGACGAGAACATACACCCGGATATTATTACCGTTACAAAACCCGACGACAGAAAATTTTTTGTAAAGAACGATGTTAAAAAGGTGGTAGCGGACGCATATCTTACACCTAACGATTCGCTGAAAAAGGTGTATATACTTTCGGAGGTTCAGCAAATGAATGAGGAATGTCAGAACCTTTTGCTGAAAATTCTTGAAGAACCGCCGCATTACACCGCGTTTATTCTTACATCACAGACTGCAAATGCGGTTATCGGTACGGTTTTATCGCGTGTTGTAAGATTAAGACTGGGAAAAGCGGAAGACGTTCAGTACAGCGAAAAAGCAGTTGACGTTGTAACAAAACTTGCAAGTGCGGTTTCTTCCCCCTATGAATACGATAAAATTCAGGCAACGGCACCACTTGACGGAAATAAAAAACTTACTGTTGAAGTTTTAGAACTTTTTATTGCAGTGCTTCGTGATGCCGTGTCTTTAAAATCGGGCGGAAAAATATTGCTCGATGAATTTAAAAATCAAAGCACAGAACTTGCCGATAAAAGTTCACTGAAAAAACTTTTGGATATGTACGAGGCGGTATGCGGTTTGTATCGCTCCCTTGACAATAATCCTAATTACACATTGCTTTCGGCGGTGCTTTGTGCAAGACTTTAAAAAATATTAAACGGAGTTAAATTATGGCAGAAGTTGTTGGAATTCGATTTAAAGAAAACGGTAAAATTTATTATTTTGACCCGGATTCAAAAACATTCTCAAAAGGCGAAAAAGTAATCGTAGAAACTGTACGCGGTATCGAGTGCGGTGAAATTGCTGCACCTAACCATACGGTTAATGACGAAGAGATAATACACCCCCTTAAAAAGATAATAAGAGGCGCTAACGGTGAAGATTTAAAGATTGTTGAAACTAATCGAAAAAAGGAAGAGGAAGCATTTTCCTTCTGCGAAAGGAAAGTTCAACAGTTGGGTCTTGATATGAAACTCGTTGAAGTTGAATGTACTTTTGACGGAAGTAAAATGTTATTCTATTTCACCTCCGATGACAGAGTAGATTTCAGAGAACTTGTTAAAATACTTGCATCACAGTACAGAACACGCATTGAGATGCGCCAGATAGGTGTCCGTGACGTGTCAAAAATGATAGGCGGATTAGGTATTTGCGGCAGACCTTTCTGTTGTTCTCAGTTCCTTGATGACTTCCACCCTGTGTCAATAAAAATGGCTAAAGAACAGGGTCTTTCACTTAACCCAAGTAAAATCAGCGGTACTTGCGGCAGACTTCTTTGTTGCCTTAAATATGAACAGGATTCGTACGAATATCTTGCAAAAATCACACCCAGAGTAGGTTCATTGGTTGAAACAAGAGAGGGCAGGGGCACAGTTACGGAAAGTAATTTGCTTACGGGTAAACTCAAGGTTTCTCTTGAAAGACGTCCCGAAGCCATTCCTACTGAGTTTTCAAGAAAAGAAGTAAAACTCATTAAACGCCCCAAAAACACAGCAGAAACCGCTGATGATAATTTTGCAGAAGAATAATTTGTTTGGGTCCATATCCCCAAAATATCCCTAAAAAATTATAATTTTCTATTGATTTCTGCAAAATATGTGTTACAATTAAGGCACATAACAATATACAAGGAGGTAAGACAAATGGCATACAAAATTACAGACGCTTGCATTTCTTGTGGCGCTTGTGCTGCAGATTGCCCCGTAGAAGCAATTTCTGAAGGCGATGGCATCTATGTTATCGACGCTGATAAGTGCATCGATTGCGGTGCTTGCGAAGGTAGTTGCCCTGTTGGTGCTCCTGTTGCAGACTAATATTTGGATTTAAACCAAACGTAAACCGTCTTTCTTTATGAAAGGCGGTTTTTTGTTTTTTATATTTGTAAAAAATCCGTAAAATTAAAATAAAGTATTTGTTTTTGTATAAATATATGTTATAATTAACCGATAATGGATTTTTGTCTTTAAATTTCAGGCATAAATCGGCAAAACGGATGAGAATTATGGATAAAAAGAAAATTCTTATAATAAAAGGCTCTGCACGAAAAGATGGTTTTACAAACCGCCTCTGCAATGAAACGGAAAATTTTTCTGCAGAACACGAGATAAACGTATTTGATACTTATAAAGAAGAATTTCTTCCCTGTAACGGTTGCAATTACTGTGAAAAAAACGGTAAATGTGCAAAAAGAGACCTTGACGGTTTTTTTGAGAAATTTGAAAATGCGGATTTAATTATATTTGCGAGCCCCGTTTATAACGGTACTTTTTCCGCACCGATGAAATCTCTTTTAGACAGATTTCAGGTGTATTACACAAGTTTTTATGCCAACGGCAAAATTCAGAAGATAAAAAAACGCCGAAAAGCAATTTTTATTGCTGCTGCGGGGCGTGAGGGCAAAGTCAGTTTTGAGTATATGAAAAGTCAACTTAAATGTGCATTTTCAATTCTTAACATTGAACTTGTGAACTCTGTATTATGTGCGTATACAGATACGCAGTCCACATATATTGAAACTCTCGAAGAATTAAAAAGGAGTTTAAAAGATGAATAAGCGAAAAATTAAAATTACAGCCCTAATAACAGTTGTTGTTATTTTATTGGTTTCTCTTTGTGCAGGTGCGGTGTCTTTGATTGTAGAGGACAGTATGTTTAAAAATAATACCCCTACATACATCACTCCCAACTCACAGACAACCGGCATAATTAAAAACGCAGACGATTATGAGGCTTATATTCTGGAAGTACCCGCAAGCGGTGCGCTTGTTGTAAGGCTCGACCACGAAGACTTTATTGACAATACAAAAACTGCGTGGAAAGTTAAACTTTATAAAATTACAGATGATGAAACACGTTCTTATAAAGAACTGTCATACACCGAAGTTTTTTGGAGTGATGCAACATCCAACTGGGGTGAAGTAGGTGTAACCGAAGGTACATATTGCGTTGTTGTAAGTGCAGGTGCATTTTTCCTTGAAAGTGAATTTACCCTTGTAACAATGTTCACTCAGACGGATATTTACGAAAAAGAGCCTAATGACACCGTTGAAGAAGCAACTTTAATGCAGGTGAAATACGGTAAATACGGTTCTTCGCAAGGCCGTGAACAAAGTGCGGATGCAGACTGGTTTACTTTTGAACTTCAGGAGGACAGTTGCATAAATATTTCATTCACTCATTCGGATAATACTTTCCTCACAGTCGGTTGGAACGTTACTCTTATGAATAACGAACTTGAAACTATTACACAGTTTACTTCAAGGCTTAACGAAACCGTTGTAAAAACAGGGGTGATAGGTCTTAAAAGCGGAACATATTATGTGAGAGTTGATTCTCAGACCAATAACACAGATACGTACACCTTGCTTATCGGTGCAGATAAGGCAGTTAATAACGAATTTGAACTTAACGATACTCCCGAAAGTGCAATACTTCTTCCCCGTGATATAGTCTTAAGCGGTAGCCTTTCCGACCGTTTACTCGGTCTTGACAAAGACTATTATAAATTTACGGTTCCCGCTGACGGTTATATTGATTTCGAGTTTACCCACGAATTACTTGAAGGTGACAAAAAGGGTTGGAATATAAGAATCATCAAACCTATGGAGGACGGCTCTTACTATGAAATCGTAAGAAAGATTTCTATGTGGAACGAAGACAGTTACATTATCGAAAATCTCGGTCTTGCTGCAGGCGATTACTATGTATGTATAGACGGTGACTCTGTTTCATATAACAGTGCAACGTACACTTGCAAGTGGAGTTTCTCGGAAAAAGAGAATTTTGAAAAAGAGCCTAACAATACTTTGGAAAGTGCTGAAAATATTGTTTTCGGTACATATTACCACGGTGCTGTTATTTCCACGGATATGACTTTCGATGAGGACTTCTATAAATTTGAACTCAGCGAAGCAACACGAATTTGCCTTGAGTTCGGCCACGAAACAGGTGACAGCGGTGATATTTGCTGGACTGCAAGTATTGTTGACGAGAACGGCAATGAAGTGACGTCGGTAGACTCTGCCGTAAGCGCAGGTCTTACTTCAACAGGTGTTACGGAAGTTCCTGCAGGCACATATTACGTGAAGATTGAAACAGGTGTTTACGGTTCGGAAATACCCTATTATTTCAGACTGGTAAGGTGAGAAAATATTGAAAAAATTTCTTGCAGTATTACTTGCTGTTTCAATTCTCGTGTTATCGGCTTGCGGTGTGAAGAATGAAAAAAATGGGGACGGTACGGTTATTGCTGTATCGTTCTACCCCATATATATTTTCACTTTAAATCTCGTTAATGGCATTGACGGTGTCAGCGTCAGTTGTATGGCGGAGCAAAACACAGGTTGCCTTCACGATTATACTTTAACTGCCAAGGACGCCAGACTTTTAAGCGATGCAGATGCCTTTGTAATAAACGGTGCAGGTATGGAAACATTCCTCCACGATTTAGAGGAAACTGTAGAAGAACTTCCCGTTATTGATTCTTCCGTAGGTATAGAACTTTTATGCGGTCATTCCCACGAACACGAAGAAGCGACGGAACATTCCCATAATCATCAGAATAATTCGCATATCTGGATGTCTGTTGAAAATGCAAAAAAGCAAGTTCTCAACATCAAAGACGGACTTGTAGAAATTTTTCCGCAGTATAAAAGCGAAATTAGTGCCAATTGCGAAGTTTATCTTGGGAAACTGAATGTATTGGATAATGAAATGCAGACAACGGGCGAATCCTTGAAAGATATAAATGTTATAACATTCCACGGCGCTTACGAATATATGGCTGAGGATATGGGATTTAACATTGTTTCTACCATAGAAAGTGATGAGGGCGGAGAGCCTTCAGCGAAAGAACTTGCCCATTTATGCGGTGAAATAGAGGAGAACGGTGTAAAAGCACTTTTTGTTGAACCTCATTATGACGGCAGTGCGGCACAAGTTCTTTCAGACGAAACAGGAGCAAAAATTTACGTTCTTAATCCTGTAATCAGCGGTGAAAATTCTCTCACCGCTTACGAAGATATAATGCGACAGAATATTGAAATTATAAAAAAGGCGGTGAAATAATGGCTTCCGAAAACGGTTGCGGTCTTTGCAAAATATCAGTTAATAATATCGGCGTCAAAAAGGGCGCAGACGTTCTTCTTTCGGATGTTTCATTTGAACTTCACTGCGGAGAACTGACAGCGGTAATCGGTGTAAACGGCGCAGGTAAAACTACACTTGTAAAATCAATTCTCGGAGAAATTCATCATGAGGGCAATGTCAGTTATAAATCTCACCACGGTGACGAAATAAACAAAATCACTATCGGTTACGTTCCGCAACATCTTGATTTTGACCGTTCTGCACCTGTAAGTGTTGAAGATTTTCTTCTTGTAGGCAGGACAGGCTCACCTGTTTGTTTCAGAAGAAATAAAAAGATTTCTAAAGAAATTGACAAGGCTCTTGAAACGGTAGGTTGCCTGGACCTTAAAAAACGTAAACTCGGCGAACTTTCAGGCGGTGAACTTCAAAGGGTAATGCTCGTTAATGCTCTTTATCCGCTTCCCGAACTTCTCATTTTAGATGAGCCTGTTTCGGGTGTAGATGCAACGGGCAGTGAGAAATTCTACGAGGCAATTTTAAATCTTAAACAAAACTATCACATTGCAATAGCAATGGTTTCTCACGATTTAGGTATCGTCAGAGAGTTTGCGGATAATGTGGTGCTTATAAATAAAACAGTTCTTAAAAGCGGTACTGCTAAAGAAGTTTTTGAATCAGACGAATTTAAAAAGGTCTTTTTCCGTGTACCCGAAAGGGAGGCGTGAGTATGGATGTGATTTATGATACTCTCGGTTCATTGCTTCCTTTTGCGTGGGCTGATTATAAATTTATGATAAACGCATTGATTGCGGTGGTGCTTATAGCACCTTTAATGGGTATTCTCGGCACTATGGCAGTCAATAACAAAATGGCTTTTTTCTCGGATGCTTTAGGTCACAGCGCGTTTACGGGTATTGCCTTGGGCGTGCTTTTAGGTGTAAAAAATGAACTGATTTCACTTATTGCATTCGGTGTGTTTGTGGCTCTTGTGATTACAAGGGTGAAAAACAAGGGCAATACTTCTTCTGACACGGTTATAAGTGTGTTTTCGTCAACAAGTGTTGCAGTAGGCCTTCTGATTCTTTCCTACGGCGGTAGTTTTTCAAAATACAGTTCATATCTAGTGGGCGATATTTTAAGTATCTCTAAAAAGGAAATTCTTTGTTTATTTATAACACTTATTGCGGTAGTTGTGCTTTGGGTGTTTATATTCAATAAACTTCTTATTATTTCCGTTAACCGTGAACTTGCGGCAAGCAGGGGAATAAAAACAAACCTTTATGAAAATATTTTCGTTGCGGTTGTAGCGGTTGTTGTAATGCTTTCAATAAAATGGGTGGGTATTCTTCTTATAAACTCACTTCTTATATTGCCGTCGGCATCAGCAAGGAATATTGCGAAAAACTCACGCCAATATCTTGTGAGTTCGGTTGTGATTTCGCTTCTGTGTGCGGTATCAGGCCTGTTGATTTCCTTTTATGCTGATACATCCGCAGGTGCTACAATAGTTACCGTTTCGGCGGCGGTATTTTTCATTACTTATTTATTCAGAAAAAAATAATCCCGAAAGGAATGTATATATATGTTGTTTTCACAGGACATAGGTGTTGACCTTGGAACAGCCAATACTTTGGTATTCGTAAAGGGTAAAGGTATAGTTATAAGAGAACCCTCTGTTGTTGCGGTTGATGAAAGAACTAATCCCAAAACAGTTGTTGCAGTGGGTGCAGACGCAAAAAGAATGATAGGCAGAACTCCCGGCTCTATTACTGCCGTAAGACCTCTTAAAGACGGTGTTATTGCAGACTTTGATATGACTGCGGATATGCTTAAGGCTTTTATTAAAAGGGCTATCAGCGGTTCGCCTTTTAACAGAGCAAGGGTTATGATATGTATTCCCTCGGGCGTTACGGAAGTTGAGCGCAGAGCAGTTCACGATGCGGCAAAGAGCGCAGGCGCAAGATACGTTAGCCTTATCGAAGAGCCTATGGCAGCGGCTATCGGTGCAGGACTTCCCGTACTTGAAGCAACAGGCAGTATGATAGTTGACATAGGTGGCGGTACATCGGAAGTTGCCGTTATCTCTCTCGGTGATATAGTTACATCAAAATCCGTAAGGGTTGCAGGGGATAATTTTGACGAGGCAATTATTTCTTACGTAAAAAGAACGTTCAATCTTCTTATAGGTGAACGTTCTGCTGAGGATATTAAACTTAAACTTGGCTCTGCGTATCCCTACGAGGGTGAAGCCGCAATGGAAATAAAGGGCAGAAACCTTATTGACGGTCTCCCCAAATCTGTTGAAATCACAAGTGAACAGGTCCGTCAGGCACTTGCTGACCCTGTGGATGAAATTCTTGATTCCATTCGCTATACTCTTGACAGAACTCCGCCTGAACTTTCTGCGGATATTATTGAGCGCGGTATTACGCTTACAGGTGGCGGTGCACTTCTTCGCGGACTTGATAAACTTATTTCAACCGAAACAGGTATGCCTGTAAGGGTTGCGGAAAATCCTCTTGACTGTGTTGTTCGCGGTACAGGTATCTGCCTTGAAAAAGACCTTTTAGGTTTTAACAGAAAATAAGGTGACGGAAAAATGAAAAGATTTTTGCGTAGCGGCAGCTTTAAAGTGCTTGTAATCATTGCTGCGGTAGTTTTTCTCGGGGTAATCTGTGCGTCGGTAAGTCACAATGCGTCTTCACCGTTTACATCTGCAATAGGTACTGTTTTTTCACCTCTTCAGAAATTATCGGCGGCAATAGCGGATAATCTCCGGGATGTATCCGCTTCTTTCACATCCTCTGCAGTGTATAAAGCCGAAAATGATGAACTTCGCAAGGAACTGGAAGAGTACAGAAAAAAACTTGCAGATTATGACGATATGAAAAAGAAAGTAGATGCCTACGAGGAATTTTACGGTATAAAACAGAAAAATCCCGATTATGAATTCAGTTACGGTTCCGTAATTTCAAAAGATGCGGCAGACGTGTATGAATCGTTCGTGCTGAACATCGGCTCCAAAGACGGTGTTGCAGTGGGGGACCCTGTAATATACGGTGAATATGTTGTAGGTATTGTAAAAAAAGTGAATTTCTCAACCTGCGTTGTATATTCCGTGCTTGACCCAAGAGTTAATATCGGTGCGTTTGAGTCCGGTACAAGAGAGTACGGTTATGTCAGCGGTGACGAAGAATTATATAACAGTGGTTTGTGTAAACTTTACGGTCTTGATTCATCAACATCAATAGTCAGCGGCGGTATTGTTTGCACATCCGGTGCAGGCGGTGTTTTCCCCGACGGACTTATAATCGGTGAAGTTACCGCAGTTAAAAATGATGATGTTTCGGCATCGTATTACGCTGAAATAAAGCCTTTTGCAGAAACTTCAAAAATCAGCGATGTTTTTGTTATAACCTCTTTTGAGGGACAGGGCGAAGGTGAAATTAAACAGTAAAAAATAAATTTTTGAAAAGAGGTGAAACCCTTGCATTACGGTAACAATAAACCGAAGTACATACGTTACGGCATCTATGCGGTAATACTTGTGCTTACGGCAATTCTTCAGAATTCAAAGGGCGGTATGCCCGAAATTTTCGGTGCAAGGGCATTTCTTTTTTTACCGGCTTGTGTAAGTATTGCTATGTTTGAGCGCGAAATTGCGGCGGCAGTATTCGGCGTTTTTGCAGGTGTACTGTGGGACGTGAGTCTGGGAAGCGACGGTTTTAACGCTTTCCTTTTGTTGCTTATCTGTGCAACTTGCAGTTTACTTATCAGCCATTTTATGAGAAACAATATATTGACTGCTTTGGTTCTCGGTGCAGGCTCGGTTGCGATTTATAACGTTATTTATGTAATTATTAACCTAATCGCTGACGGCGCGGGGATTTCCGTAAAACAGTTATTTACATTCTATCTTCCGTCGAGTGTTTATACGCTCATTTTTGTTCCGATTTTTTATTTCCTTACATCATGGGTATACAGTTCCCATAAAACCGCAGATGAATAAGGTGACGTGTTAATGTCTATTGAATTACGAAAAAAAAGAAGAATAACAGGAACAGTAATCATCGCTGTTTGTTTTGTGTTGCTTGTTTTTTCACTTGTGAAGACTCAGATTATTGACGGTGACGAATATAAAGCCGCCGCTAAAAGTCTTGCAGTATCAAGCAGTACGGTTAAAGCATCCCGCGGTGAAATTTTCGACTGTAACGGTAACCCTCTTGTTACAAACAGGCAGGGTAATTCCGTTGTGTTTAAATATGCCGAATTCCCCGAAGCAAAAAACCAGGCAGACAGAAATGAATTGATTTTTTCTCTTATAAAACTTTTTGAAAAGAACGGATTAGAGTGGATTGACAGACTTCCTTTGGTTTATGTTGGCAATACACTCGTTGTTGATAAAGAGAAGAAAACAGAGTTTGAGTATATGGTATCGGAAAATATGCTTGAACTTGAAAAAGGCGTAAATTCTACCGCTGAAGAGTGCCTTGACGCACTTGTTGAAAGATACGGTCTTTCCGGCTATTCAAGGATTGATGCCCGAAAAATTGCCTCAGTTTGCTTCGGAATGAAGTATCTTTCATTCTCTGTTTCTTCACCGTATACTTTTGCGGAAGACGTTCCCACGGAAACTGTTTCGGTTATTATGGAAATGAGCGAAACTTACCCCGGTGTAAAAGCGGAAAGCGTAAGTTACCGTGAGTATAATGACAAAACAAGTTTTTCTCATATTCTTGGTGTTGTAGGCTCTATCAGTTCTGAAGAATATGAGGCAGAATCCGCAAAACTTACGGAAAAACTTAATGATGATTCACTTACCGCAACGGAGATTACTAACATTAAAAATAATGCCTATTCTCTTGATGACAGTTACGGCAAAAGCGGTATTGAATCTGCCATGGAACAGTACCTTCGCGGTACCAACGGTATTAAAACAACTACTACCGCTTCCGACGGTAGCGTTACAGAGGACTATTTTATTAAACCCGAACAGGGTAATACAGTAGTTACAACAATAGATGCCGAACTTCAGAAGGTTGCCGCACAGGCACTTGCGGATATGTTAAAGGATAATAAAAATTCCTCATATTTCGGTACTGCAGGTGCAATGGTTGTTATTAACTGCAAAACAGGGGCGGTGCTTGCAAACGTGTCGCTTCCTACTTATGATATAACACGCTATTACGCTGATTACGATAAACTTGCGGCGGATACGGAAAGCCCCCTGTGGAACAGAGGACTTCAAAGTGCGTATGCTCCCGGTTCTACAATGAAACCCGCTGTTGCTCTTGCAGCATTGGAAGAAGGGGTGATTACTAAGGACAGTACTTGTTACTGTGGCGGTACTTATGTATTAGAGGACCAGACTTTCAAGTGCCTGTCTAATCACGGCTCAATAAACGTTACAACCGCACTACAGAAATCCTGTAACATTTTCTTTTTTGATATGGGTAAGGCTTTGGGCATTGATAAAATGAATAAGTACAGTAACCTTTTGGGTCTGGGGCAGGAAACAGGCATTGAACTTCCCGAAGCAGAAGGAATGTTGGCAAGCGTTGCCAATAAAGAAGCGGCGGGTCAGGTTTGGCTCCCCGGTGATACCGTGCAGGCTGCTATCGGTCAGTCAGATAATTTATTTACACCTTTGCAACTTGCAAATTACTGCGCAACAATTGCAAACGGCGGAACTCGTTATAAACCTTATATAATTAAGTCGGTTTTATCTTCCGATATGTCGGAGGTTATATATGAAACAGAACCTACGGTTTTAAATACACTCAATGTCAGCGAAAAGAACCTTAACATTGTTAAAGAGGGTATGCGTGAGGTTATTTCCTTAGGTTCTTGCAGTTACTATTTTGATGACTGCATTGTGGATGCCGCAGGTAAAACAGGTACGTCACAGTTGAAAAGAACAACAAAATCGGGCGTAACAATGGACTGCAATAACGGTTTCTTTATTTCCTTTGCACCCTATGATGACCCCGAAATTGCTATTGCTATCGTTGCAGAAAATGCTTTGACAGGTAGCAAAACGTCACAGGCGGCAGTTCCTGTTTATAACTATTATTTCGGTCAGAAAACGAGTTTTGATACAGAACAAACACCGAATACACTTATTCCGTGAGGAAGTGGTAATATGAAAATAATTGCAGTTGCATCTGCAAAAGGCGGAGTGGGAAAATCCACTTTTTGTTGCGGTGTGGGGAAAATGCTTTCAGTACACGGCAAAAGAGTTCTTCTTGTGGATATGGATATAGGCGTCAGAAGTCTTGATATACTTCTCGGCGTATCAGAAAAAACCGTTTATAACTGGGGCGATATAATTAAGGGTAACTGCGAATACAGAAAGGCTGTTACAGAAACATCTAAAGAGTTGTTTTTACTGCCTGCTCCTATTGATTTCAGTACAGAATACACCCCCGAATCCTTTAAGAATATGCTTAAAACTTTTGAAAAGGATTTTGATTATATTTTCCTTGATGCACCGGCAGGGCTTGAAAGCGGTTTTAAACTTGCAACAAAAGTTGCAGACAGTTGCATTATTTTGTCAACTCCCGATGCAATAAGTATAAGAGCAGCATCCTATGCTTCTGAAAATGTGCGCAAGTCGGGTGTTTCAAATGTAAGGCTTGTTGTTAACAGATATAATAAAAAGATACATAAATCAATAAATGTTGATGAAATTATAGATTCTGTGGGGGCGCGTCTTTTAGGTATTGTTCCCGATTCCGTAGAAATTTACGGTTCCGTAAACGGTCAACGTATTCCTTATGACAGTAAAGGAAGTCAGGCATTTTTGCGCATTTCAAAGCGTATATGCGGTGAGAATATTCCTTTCAGAACAAAAAATATGTAATTTTTTGTTGACATTTGGAATTTCGGTTGTATAATAAATGTGCCCGAAGAAAAGTAGCTACACTTCGCGCCGAAAATAAAACAGGGGAGCTGACGGACGTCGGCTGAGAAAGAAAACATTCCTTTTCTGACCCTAATAACCTGATGCGGATAATGCCGCCGTAGGAAAAATAACTCTGATTGTCTCTCCTTATGGTTGTGTTACCGCCGTAGGGAGATTTTTTATTCGGAGGAAAATTTTATGGAAAAACTTACAAAAAAACAGAAAACAAGACGCCTTGCGGAAAGTGCCATAATGCTTGCATTATCAACAATTCTTGCGGAATTTGCAGTTTTTAAACTTCCGTACGGCGGCAGTGTTACTTTATTCAGTCAGTTGCCCATGGTGGTTATCTCATACCGCTACGGTGTTAAATGGGGTGCTTTTACAGGACTTGTAATGGCAGTTATTCAGATGCTTTTCGGACTTGAAAACTTCACTTGGGTCAGCGGAATCGTCGCATATCTTATACTTATTTTTGCCGATTACATTGTTGCTTTCGGTGTGTTGGGTCTCGGCGGTATGTTTAAAAATAAAATAAAAAATCAAGCTGTTTCATTAACATTGGGCAGTATTGTTGTTTCACTCGTAAGATACGTATGCCACTTTATCAGCGGTGTTACCATTTGGAGCAGTTATGCTGAGGGTGCTTCCGTTTGGGAGTATTCACTTACCTACAACGGCAGTTATATGATTCCCGAACTTATTATCACAGCCGTAGGTGCGGTAATTGTCGGGTCTGTGTTCGATTTGTCGTCACCTGAAATCAAAACATTAAAACATAAAAAGTAAATTATTTGTAAACCTCCTCAGAGAATTGTATTTTTATTTGAAATTTCTATCATTTAATGGTAGAATAAAAATACTTTTTTCAAAGGAGGTTTTTTCCTTGGAAGACAATAAAGATTTGTTAAATCAAAACGAAACCTTGGAAAACGGCGAAACAGAGTCTACCGACGCTCTTAATGAGGAGTTGGAGAAAATTGCCCAAACATTCCGCGAGGAACTTTTGAAGGCTCAGAGTGAACAGGCGGAAAATGATGGATGCGAAGAAGTTTCATCATATGAAGAAACCGGAACGCAAGAAGAGGAAATTCAAGAAGAGGAAATTCCCGAAGAAGAACTTTGTGTTCGTTGCGGTGAAAACCTCAGGGATAAAGAATACGGCGAGAGTTACGAATATTGTGAAGAATGTCGCGAAAAAATGCGCCGTAATCCCATAGGTTTTTCAAATATTTTAATCGCAGTTCTTATGTGTGTTATGGCAGTGCTTTCGGTAGTAACTTTTTCCGAAGATTTTGAAGGTTATTATTACGCATATAAAGCAAAGACACTTAATGATGATAAAATGCTCAGTTCTGCAGTAAGTTTTTATGATACTGCAATAAACTATTTTGAAAGCAAAAAACTTACTCCGAAAAATTTGTATTTGGAAAGTGCAGAAATCATTTTTAAAACAATGCCACAGGGAACAGCCTCTATGGGCGATGTGTCGGACAGAATTTCAACTGCGTTAAGCGGATTCGCTTCTAAACTTCCTGTATACAAAAAGAGTGTTGATTTGCGTAACGAAAGTCTTACTCTTTACGGTACTATGGAGAAGTTTTACGGTATAATGAACGATACGAAATATCTTAACTATTCCATAGACAATGTTGAGATGTATAACTCCGTTATGGCGGATGTTGAGGCGATGATCGGTACTGAACTTTCAATAAAATCAATTGACGGTGAAACTGCCGAAACCGTTATCATTAACGAGGGCATGGTGCGTTTTTGCCAGTATATGTTTGCGTACACTTCCGAAAGATATGATGAAGCCAACAAATATCTTGAAAAGGTTTATGAACTTGAACCCGATTACTTGTGGCTTTATGCATATGAATTGGGTGTAATTCATATTAAAAACGGCGAATTGGAGAAAGCCGAAGAAATTGCCGAAAAAATTCTTGATAATAACCGAGAAGAAACAGACGGTTATTGTATTTATTCCACGGTTGCAAGAATGAACGGTGATACCGAAAAGGCTATCGAATGGGCTGATAAAGGACTTGAACTTTGCCCTGAAGATTCCGAACTTTTAAGAATAAAGGCTATGTCTTATGTTGCGGCAGGTGATTTTGAAACTGCCAAGACGGTTATTGACGAGGCTTTGAATTATAATGCATACGGACTTCTCTATTACACCGCTATTGTAATTGAAAACGAGTTGGGCAATACCGAAACGGTCGATGAAATGCTGATGATTCTTGAAAACGGCGGTTTATCACTTTCCGATAAGATGTACGATTACTTTGGCGGTAAAATAACTGCAGAGCAGATGTTTACGGAAGGGACAGGTGATGTAGAATGACAACAGTATATGTAATTACACGAGTTTTAACATACTTTGGCGCATTACTGCGTACCTTTTGGGAACATTTAGTTTGCCGTATTTGTAAAATCCCTGCCGAAGACGTAAGTGCATTTAAAAATTCGGAACTTTGCGGCCACGTGGAACACCATATTATATATAAGAGAAGTGACGCTTTTCTTATGTGTTACTTGCCTTTCGTTATGAATTTTATATTGGCTTGTTGCTTTTTGCTTACAGGTTCATACAGACTTTTTTACTTAGGTGACACAACCACGTATCAGGCATATATATTCATATGGTTAGGTATCTCCTGTGCCGCAAACTGTGTGCCATCATTTGAAGATATGTTATCCTTTAAAGACTGCGTATACGGGGGTAAAAGTATTTTCCTTAAAGTCATACTTGCTCCGTTTTTTGCAGTAATATGCGCAGGTGCTTGCTTGGAAAAATATTCTTTGACATTTTTACTTTCCATCGGTTTTGCGGTTGCGTTTCCCTATGTTTTCAGTGTAGTGTTCTCAGTATTTGATATTGTTGGTGCATTGTTATAATAAGAAAATAAACGGTCTTTCCAAAATGGAAAGGCCGTTTGCTTTACATAATATTTTGTGTCAGAATAATTTCATTGTTATCGGTAAATGTTGCTATTATGCCGTTTCTGTGGGCGGTTGAAAAAACGGGAACTTTTGCAACCATAGTAAGATTCCATTTAACATTGGGGTAAATTTTACCGATTTGGTTGGTGCAGATTGCTGTTTCGGGTTTTAAAACTCTGAGGAAATCTGCGGAAGAGGAGCCGTAGTAACCGTGGTGACCTATTTTTAAAAGATCAATATCGCCTATACTGTCGGCAAAAATATCCTCAAGCCCTGTTCCGTCGGTAAAGTCTGCCGCAAGGAATGCGGATTTTTCACCTTTTATAACTTTCAAACCCAAACTGTTAGCATTTTCACCGTTACCTTTTACTTCTTCAGGGGTTACTGTGTTAAAGAATTTTAAAGTAAAGTCACCGAAAGTAAAATCATCGTCGGGGATATGGTTTATAATTGGAACGGATTTGTTGTTGAGGGCGTTTATTATATCATAATACATCTGTTCATTGCCCCATCCGTCTTTTTCAAGTTCCGTAACGGATGCGGTGTCGTATGACTTAATGTATGCATAGCCGATTTTGAAGTCCGGTTGATTTATAATTTCAGTAAAGTTCCCTGCGTGGTCATAGTGCATATGGGTCGCTACTATAAAATCAAGATTTACTTTACCGTTTTTATCGGAAGCCACTTTTTTAATATAACCTATCACTTCGTCACGGTAACCTTTGTACTCGGTTTTTCTTCGGGGATTTTCGTTTCCTTCACCCGAATCTACCAAGGCAAAGTGACCGTTGCTTTCCAAAAGAATGCAGTCGGAATTTGCGGTGTCAAGGAAGTGAATTCTGTCATCACCAAACTCATATGAGAAGGTTTCGTCCGTAATGACTATTTCGGAAACATAGCGATTATCGAGAACAATGGTTATTATATCAAGAATAAATACGGAAAGCATTATTCCCGTTACAAGCCAAGTGGCAATAACTCTCGCAAGTTTCTTTTTATCTTTAATTTTCATTTGTTCCACTCCTTTCTTTTAAAAGGGGTGATTTTTTATTGTAAATTACCATTATAATAAGGTAAACGATTACGGCAGTAAAAATATCAGAACTTATAAAAGGAACGGTACATAAAGCGAAAATAAAGATGGAAATAACGTCCTTTTTCTTGAAAACTTCCGCTAAACTTTTATATGGTACGCTTTGCCAAGCGGAGACTATCAGCATTGAGCCCGCACAGTGTAATGGGAGTCTTGAAAATAAATTCGGGAAAATAAGAACTGAAACTACTGTTACGGCAAAAGCGGTGACCGCAGAGATTTTTCCGTAACCCCTTACGGAAAACCTGCGTACAGGAAGTCCCGAAAGTCCGCCGCTTAATGCGTTTGCAATAAACATACTGTTATTATTTGATGAATTATTAAAAGAAGAATAACCGAAGAGGATAACACCTGTTGCCAGGGCGGTTTTTATTATGAGGGGAATTTCTGATGCCGAAAAGTCGGTGAAATATGCAGAAGAATTTTTTAAAGTGTCGGTAACGGATAAAAACTCCGTTTCGTTTATCGTGGTAAGTTCCTGTTGCGGATTTAAAAATAAATTCAGTATAAACGGAATAAGAACGGTGATGAATTCAGCGGGAATGTATTTGTTGAGTTTTCGGAATTTAAAGGGGTAAGTTATCATAGTGAAAAGCGTAATAGTTCCGTATAACAAACCTCTGAAATTCGGGTGAAAACCTAATGAACGGAAAGATTTCAGCATTTCAAAAGGTGTTTCACCGGTGGCGCCTATGCCGAAATAATGGTTGGTTAGAAAGATTGTAACCCCGACAGCAAGACTTAAAGCGGCGCCGGTAATGACAGCATCGGGGATTTTGCGGTCTTTTAGGATTTTTCTTAATCCTATAAACACAAAAGAGCCCGACAGTACTGAAATGCACGCCGAAACAGGCGACAAAACGCTGAAAGTGTAAAACATCGGAACTAGGAGGAAGGCATCGGGAGCGTATACGCCGTTTTTAACTTTTAAAGATACAAAAAAGCACACCGCACAACATAGCACAACGCTTAAAAGACCTTGCCCCAGAGCCGCACAGGCACACACGCAGTAGGAACCTATAAGTGCCGCGGCAGTAAGACCAAAGCCGATTTGTTGAATTACATTGTTACTTAATATACTTTTTTTCATATAAAATCCTTGACAATTTTTCCTTTATATTTTGATATTTTACAATATTTATACAAAATAAACAATAGCCGATAAGAAAAAATGTTATGATAGGCATTTTCATTTGCGTTAAAGTTGTTGACATTTCCGGGAAGTTATTTTATAATAATGTGGATAAAATGCGAAATTAAGGAATGGAGTGTGCATGTTATGAATATGACACCTATTAAAAAAATAATTATCGGTCTCGTAGTAGTATGTATTGCAATAACACTTATTACTGCTAATAACCTGACTTCTGTTATGATGCTTATGGCAGCAAAAAATACCGCTGCACAGAACTCAGGCAACGTAGTTGTTCAGCAGGGACAGAGTGCTTCTTCAAATAACAGTTCCTCAAGCAGCAACTCATCCGGCACTTCTTCAGGCAACAGTTCCTCAAGTGTATCTTCAAGCACAGTAGGCGGAAATTCATCAAGCAGTTCTTCAAATAACAGTTCATCTAACAGCAGTTCTTCCAATAATTCAACTGCTCAGGACAACAATTCTGCTAACACAGGTTCAAACAGCAATGCCGGTGCAACTCAAACTGACGGTCTTAAGATGTATGTTGATGCTATCAATAAGGCAAAATCATCAGCAACCAAAGTTGTTAAAACAAAGACAAGTGCTTCACACTATAAAGAGCACCTTGTAATTGACGGTAATGCAATTATCAAAGCAACTCTTGAACCCATCGGTAAGAGCCTTATGGGTACATTTATGAAGGCTTCTGAACCCAATGAAACTATCGATAAGAATGCTCTTCCTCCTCAGAATATTCAGTGTACACTTACAAAGGCTGACCTTCAGGAAGAACCTAAGATAGAAAAATCCGGTGCTAACACTGTTGTTACATTAGTTCTTAAAGGCGCAAGCGATCCTAAGGCAGGTAGCGGTTTAGGTTCAGCAGTTTCAATAATTGAAGAACATACAATTACAGATGCAGTTGCAGGTGTTATCGACATTTCAAATATTCACCTTGATTATGATGCTTGCACAATTATCGCAACTATTGATGCATCCGGTAATCTTGTAGGTCTTTCTGTAAATGCTCCCTGTATTCTTAAACTTACTGCAATGGGCGTTAACGCAGAAGTAGGTATTGAATGCTATGACGAGTTCACCATCGCTTATTGATTTACTCAATACATAATTAAAACACCGTCTTCGGACGGTGTTTTCTTTACTAAAGGAGGGTTTTACGGTAGCGATGAATAAACAGCCTCAAGATGTAATAACTTGCGAAGGAATAAAAAAATATATTGATTCGGGAGTTGTGAGCCGAATCAATATTGAATATTTAAAAAAGACAGAATCAACAAACGATATTGTAAAAAAAAGAGCGACTCAAGGTAAAAACGAAGGTCTTTTGGTCATTGCCGGGGAACAAACATCGGGAAAAGGTAGACTGGGCAGAAGTTTTTTCTCACCGGGTGACACGGGTGTTTATATGAGTTTGCTTTTAAGACCCAAAATTAAGCCTTCCGATGCGGTTTTGATTACAACTGCGGCGGCGGTAAGCGTTTGTGAAGCCTTTGAGAAATTGGGTGTAAAAAAACCGCAAATAAAATGGGTTAACGATATATTCGTAAACAATAAAAAAGTTTGCGGTATTTTAACCGAGGCAAGTTTCGGTGCGGATATAAACACTCTCGATTATGCCATTCTCGGTGTAGGTGTTAATATGTATGAACCCGAAAACAGTTTCCCCGAAGAAATCAAGGATATTGCAGGCGCGGTATTTTCCCGAAAATCAGAGGATCTAAGAAATAAATTTGTTGCGTATTTTATAAACTCATTCTTTGACTGTTACGAGAACCTCGAAAGTAAAAAACATTGCACCTCTTATGCAGAAAGATGTTTTGTTATTGGTAAAGATATAAACGTAATTTCGGGGGACAGTATAAAACCTGCAAAAGCCCTTTCCGTAGATGAAAATTGCGGGCTTCTTGTGCGTTTTGATAACGGTGAAACCGCTGTTCTTAATTCGGGGGAAATATCCATACGGACAGTTTGAAAAAAATTATTCATTTTCAACAATAAATATACCCCTAAAATCGTCAAACTCAATGGGTAAAATTTCATTATTACTATTGCATTTACGAGAATTGTATGGTAAAATCAGTTTGTATATATGGTAGTATATTGCTATTAGTATCTAATAGGAGGATTATTATGAAAGCAACCAAGAAAATTGTTTGCCTTGCTCTTGCAATTGTACTTGCAGGTCTTGCTTTAGTTATGCCCGTTTCTGCTGCTAAAACAACACCTCTCATTATTGTGGACGGCATCAATTCAACAAGGCTTTACACAAATTTCGGTACAGAAGACCAGAAAGAGGCTTTCTTCGGCAGTGACACTGATATTGGCAAAATGATCGAAGAGGTCGGCGCAGCATTCATCAGCGGATGTATTCAGTTCGGTCTTGCCGATAAGGATTATGAAAAGTTTGCAGACAGTTTCATTCCTACACTTAATAAATATTTTGAACCCGTTTCTTACAGTACGGACGGTACACCTAATAATGAATTAGGTTTCTACAAAACTGATAAGACTATTGCAGAATATACAGAGGAAGAGAAGGCACAGCGTTTCACTTCTTTCGTTTTGGAAACTGCTGAAGTTTACGGCGAAGACAATACATACAGTTTCAGTTACGACTGGACAGCAGACCCCACAGAAACAGCAAAAGAACTCAACAAATTCATCGGTGAAGTTAAAGTTAAAACTAACTCAAGAAAAGTTAACGTTGTTGCTATGAGTATGGGTTCTGTAATTATGCTTTCATACTTGGAAGCATACGGCGGCAGAAGTATCAACAACCTTGTGTTTGCTTCTCCCGCATGGCAGGGCACAAGTATTGTCGGTAACCTCTTTACAGGCAATATCGAACTCGATATTTTCGCAGTTGAGAACTTCCTTGTAAAATCTGCTGATGTTAGTGCTACAACTCACATTGCGGCATACATCATTTCTTTCATAGCAAGTTATGAAGGTCTTTCACACGAATATTTCGGCGACATCAATAAAAACATTCAGGGTGTTCTTCCCTATGTTTATGAGGATAGTTTGATTCCCCTTATGGGTGGTATGCCCGGTTTATGGAGCCTTCTTCCTGCAGAAGATTTCGAGGCTGCTAAGGCATTTATGTTCCCCGAAGGCGTTGATCCTAACCTTGAAGCAATGATCGATAATTATCACGATGTTCAGATAAATGCTCAGACTATTATCGAAAATGCAGAAAAACATGGTATGAGATTCGGCATCGTTTGCGGTTACAACCGTCAGATGATTCCGCTTAACGAAGAATACAGACAGAGCGACGAAGTTATCGACGTTGAATATATGACCGGTGGTGCAACATGCGCACTTTATCTCCAGGCACACGATGACTGGGCACAGGTTTACAACCAGAAGATTAAAGACGGTCATAACCACATTTCCTGGGATTACAAAGTTGATGCTTCAACCTGTATGTTCCCCGAACAGACATGGCTTATAAAGAATATGAGCCACAGCGATTACAATGCAGATAACGGTACTTTAGATACTATTATATGGCTTCTTAATGCAGATAAGCAGTATACAGTTCACACCGATAAAGAAAATCATCCTCAGTTCTCTCTCTACAACACATATAAGAGACACGTAACTCCCATTGCTGTTGACGGTCTTCTTGGTGATGTTGACGGCAGCGGTGCAGTAAATACACTTGATGCAAGACTTGCTCTTAAAATTGCATCCGGTCAGAAAACTGCAACAGAAACACAGATTCTCTATGGCGACATTGATGATGACGGCAAAATCACAACTGCTGATGCAAGATACATTCTTCACATCGCAGCAGGCGTTGCATTCTAAATCATACTAAAATTAAATCCCGACGCGTTATGCGTCGGGATTTGTTTTTTACCGAGTAATATTTATTTCAATTGCAATACCAGGTTTAATACATTTTTGGCGGTTTGTTGCATCTCACCTAGTGTAATGCCGTCGGGTTTGCCGTAGGTTTTAAGAAGTGTTCCGTCACTTTTCTTAGTACCTGTTCTTTTTCCACCGGGCATAAGTACGTCTACACCTGCTCTTACGCGGTATGCGTTATCTTTGAGGTTGGGGAATTCGGGACTTGATGTGTACTGCATCCACCAGTCTGTCATAACAAGACCTTGGAAATTCCATTCATTTCTTAAAACTCGCGTACAAAGGTCATAGTTATAATGACTCCAGACACCGTTTACTTTATTGTAAGATGTCATTATTGTTAAGGGTTGGGCATCTTTTACGCAGATTTCAAAACCTTTAAGATAAATTTCTCTTAAAGCCCTTTCGGAAAGTCGTGAGTCGTTTCTGTTGCGGTTAGTTTCCTGGTTGTTGCAAGCAAAGTGCTTGGGACAAGCGGCAACACCTTCGCTCTGTAAACCTTTGACTACGGCTGCGGCAGTTTTTCCTGTTAAGAACGGGTCTTCCGAGTAGTATTCAAAGTTTCTGCCGCAAAGCGGACTGCGGTGAATGTTCATACCCGGTGCCAATAAAACGTCAGAGCCTTTGACTTTCATTTCACCACCGACTTTTTTGTATACATTGTAGGCTAAGTCAGTATTCCACATTGAAGCAAGGGAAGTGCCGTTTGGAAGAAGTGAACAACAAGCCATTATGCGTATACCCGATGGGCCATCTGTTGTTGTTATGGGAGAAACACCTTTTTTTCTTAAAGAGGGGAGCACACCGCCCATAACACCTGCATTACCTTTAGCACCCAAAGGACTGTTCATCACATAAGCACCACGGCTGATGGCTTCAAGTTCTTTTGGTGAAAGTTGAGCAATAAATTTTTTTAGTGTTTCTTTACCGCTTTTTACATCCGAAAGGGTAATACCGACATCACCTGTGTAGCCGAAATTTTCGGGGAGATTTTCAAGTACAATTTTTCTTAAATCATCAGTTGCGAGTGGTACGTTTTCAAAATCATATGTAATTTTTTTGGTATTATCGGTTTTTGCAACAAGTCTTTCAAAAACTTTTTTCGGTGCAGAAACTTCTTTTAAAGTTTCTGAAACAATAGTTTCATCAAGGGTGAAACTGTATACTTTTTCTGCGGAACGAACATCACCGCCAAGGTAGATGTTGTATTCACCTTTTTCGAGAATGTAACAAGATTTATAACCGCTTACACCGCTGTCGTCATAAGATGCAAAAGAATAGAAAGGAATTTGAAATTCAATTTCGGCTTTCTCGTTTTTTGCCAGTTTTTCAGTCTTTTTAAAACCGCAAAGGCAACGGGAGGACTTTCCTAAAACGCCTTGAGGCGCTTCGACATATATTTCAATAACGTCTTTAGAATTGTAAGAAGAGTTGTTTTCCGTTGAAACTTTAATGTTCACCGCATTTTCTTTGACTTCGCCACTAATAAATGTTCTTTTGAATTTTCCGTAACCTAAACCGAATCCGAAGGGGTAGAGTACAGAATCCTTTTTGAAGGTTTCAAAGTAACGGTAGCCCACAAAAATGTCTTCGGTATAATTACAAAATTCTTTATTTCCGAAATCATCGGAACAAGGGTAATCACAATAATTTTCGGCGATGGTGTCGGTAAGTCTTCCCGATGGCTCTTTTTTACCTAAAAGAACTTCAGCAACAGCATTACCGCTTTCCATACCGCCTTGCCAGGGAATGATTACAGCGCAGTCACCTGTAAGAAGTTCTTTTTCCCAACTCATATCAATAATACTGCCGATGTTAAGAAGAATTACGGTTTTCTTGAAAGCGGAACTGACCCTAGAAATGAGCGATTTTTCATCGTCTGTTAAATAGTAACTGCCCGGGGTTAAGGTGTTTTCCCTGTCTTCGCCTGCGGCTCTGCCTATTACAACTATTGCACAGTCGGATTTTTCCGAGGCTGTTTTTATTACGGAATTATCAATGGGCATTTCTTCGTAATAATGGGGCCAATGTCCCCAAAATCCGTGGTCGGGAGGATTCTTTTTGCACCAGACATTGTATATGTCGGCAAGTTCCTCATTGATATTAGCACCGTTATTGCGAAGTCCTTCCATAAGGTTAACCGTGTAAGGCTTTATAACGTCACCGCCTGAGCCGTATCCGACGTAAATGTAGTCATTCTGAACTCTGCCGAAAACGGATATAACATCATTTTCAGATAAGGGCAGAACACCGTCATTTCTTAATAAAACAGTACCTTCTGCGGCGGCTTCTTTTAAAAGTTCGGGCATTCCCTCGGTGACTTCCTTTGATAAGCCATCGGACCCTGCCGCTTCATTTTGACCCAGTCTGTTTATGAGTAAACCAATTGTATTGAAAGTTTTGCGCTGAATCTTTTCCATGATTTTCATTACAATACCTCCTTTTATATAATTATAATATATGATTATACAAGGTTTTGGATGTTTGGTCAATATTGTTGAATTCAGGGCTTTGTACTCAAAATAAATAAGTTAAAGTAAAATATGATTGCAAAATGTAAATAGTTATGCTACAATTCTATTATGGTAGAAAACATAAAAAAGGGGTTTGAAAATATGGTTGGTTCGGCTATAAAAAAGTATGCTAAGGAAAAAGGTCTTAAAGTGGCAAACGGTGTTGCATACGGCGTTGTTGACGGATATATGATAACACTTACAGACGGTTCGGGGATTAAGACCCTTTCTGTTTCGGGTGCGATTACCGATGAAATTGCTGCTCGTTTGGAGGCAAAATTTCAAGACAAAAAGTTTTTGGGACAGTACAGAATCGGTCAGTATAAAATTTTGCGCGAGAGCGTAACAATTGTTTTCGCCGATACTGTTGGTACAATGAAAAAAATCATTGCTTTCCTTGAAATATTCCCTGCAATATTAAGGGAAAACGGTGTTTTGGGTGACGGTTTCTGCACTGTTTGCGGTAATTATATTGATGCAGGTTTCCAAAGCAACGTCGTACTCGTTAACGGCGTGGCACACAGAGTTCATACACATTGCGCTACCGCTGTAAATCAGCGTTCAGAAGTTGAAAATGATATTCACAAAACTGAGGATAAAAAACTCGGCAGAGGTATTATAGGTGCATTGCTCGGCAGTCTTTTAGGCGGTGTAGTATGGGCAGTTGCATATTATATGGGTTGGTTTATAGCACTTATCGGTGTTTTAATCGGTTTCCTTTCCAAAAAAGGTTATGAATTTTTAGGCGGTAAGGTTTGCAAAGCAAAAACTGCCATAATCCTTGTAACAACACTTATCGGTGCGGCGTTCGGTCAAATTGCAGGTGACTTTGCCTGGATTGCTCAGCAGACAGTTTTGGCAGACCCTGTTAATTACAGTATCTTGGATATACCCTATAATTACATTATGATATTAACAAACCCCGAATTTACAGGCAGTATGATTTGGTCGTTTGTTCAAGGTGCGTTCTTTGCACTTCTCGGTGCGTATGTTATTTTGAAAAAATCACATACAGAAAACAAAGACGCAATTTTAAATACAATAACTCTTGAATAATTATTGTATAAATATTCGTAAAAACCTTGACAAAATTATAAAATGAATATAAAATATATCACATAAAAACTGAGACCGAAGAAAAGTAACTGTGATTTAGTACGCAAAGAGAACCGTCGGTTGGTGCAAGACGGAGGGAATTTTCACAGCGAATACACTTTGTGAGTTCCGTGTTGCAAAGGCACGGCGGGGGCGCCCGTTACAGCGATAGGGCATGTTTGTGCCTGACGAGGTCATTTGTTGTAAAACATTTGGCGAACTGAGGTGGTACCGCGATTATTGTCGCCCTCTGATTATTATAATCGGAGGGCGTTTTTTTATTGCCTTCCGGAAAAGGAGTATTTTTATGACAGACACATTGATTAAAGTAGTTATGATGGTTGTATTTTTTGCAATAATGATAATTATTGGTATCTATTGCAGAAAGCAGTCGTCGGATGTTAACGGTTTCGTTTTGGGAGGGCGTTCGGTTGGTCCGTGGCTTTCCGCATTTGCATACGGAACATCGTATTTTTCTGCAGTTATATTCATAGGATATGCAGGTCAGTTCGGTTGGAAATTCGGACTTGCTTCCACCTGGATAGGTATAGGTAATGCCCTTTTAGGCTCGCTTCTTGCGTGGGTAGTTCTGGGCAGACGCACACGCCTTATGACCCAAAGACTTTCCAGTGCAACAATGCCCGAATTTTTTGAAAAACGCTACGATTCAAAAGCCATGAAAATAGCGGCTTCTGCAATTATATTCGTTTTCCTTATCCCTTATACCGCTTCACTTTACAACGGACTTTCAAAACTTATTGATATGGCATTCCCCGAAATACCCGGAGGATTTACAACCTGTGTAATAGTTATGGCAGCCCTTACTGCAGTTTATGTTATAATCGGCGGTTATATGGCAACGGCTATAAACGACTTTGTTCAAGGTATTATAATGCTTTTCGGCATAGTGCTTGTTATAGCGCTTGTACTTAAATCAAACGGCGGTTTCTCGGAGGCGGTTGCTTCCTTGGGCGCAATAACAGAGGGCGCAAACTTCAACGGTGCTTTTGCTTCGTTCTTCGGTAATGACCCCTTCTCACTTTTGTGGGTTGTTATCCTCACATCTTTAGGTACGTGGGGACTTCCGCAGATGGTCGGCAAATTCTACGCAATTAAGAACGAAAAGGCTATAAATACAGGTACGGTAGTTTCAACACTTTTTGCAATTATCGTTGCAGGCGGTTGCTATTTCTTAGGCGGTTTTTCAAGACTTTATGCTGACAGAGATATTTACAAATTAGACGGCAGTGTTGATTTTGACAGTATCATTCCCAATATGCTCAATAATCTTCCTGCAATTGTTATCGGTCTTGTGCTTATTCTTGTGCTTTCCGCATCAATGTCAACACTTTCTTCCCTTGTTCTTACATCAAGCTCAACACTTACACTTGATATGCTTTGCGAAACCTGTATGAAGAAGGCATCAAAGAAATCACAACTTTCAGTTATCCGTATACTTATTCTCATATTTATTGCAATTTCAGCAGTTATCGCCATCGTTCAGAACAAATACGGACTTGCATTTATTGCGCAGTTTATGGGCGTTTCCTGGGGCGCACTTGCAGGTGCATTCCTTGCACCGTTCCTTTACGGTTTATATTGGAAAAAGACCACAAAAGCCGCTTGCTTTGTGAACTTTTCAGTCAGCACAATCCTTATGGTAGGCTACCTCGTACTTAAGTTCGCGGCTCCCGATGTACTTAGTTCACTTCCTGCATTCTGGCAGAGTCCCATTAACCTAGGCGCAGTAATGATGCTTGCATCCCTTGTAATTGTCCCCGTGGTAAGCCTCGTTACAAAGAAACCCGACAGCGCAAAAACGGATGAGATTTTTGAGTGCTACAATAAAGAAGTTACAGTAGGCGCAAAGGAATCTTTGGGAAAATAAAGATAAAAGAGGCGGTTCGTTTCCGCCTCTTAATTTATGTAATTATAAGATTAGAATTTTTCGCTGAATTAAATTCATCTTATTTAACCTATAACAATAAAATGTTTATTTAATCATCAGAATGATTCAATTTTTTTGCAATTTTCCAACTAATAAGAAGTACCAATATTGTTGCACCACCTACAATCCATCCCACATTTGATGAGTTTGATGGAGAAATGCCAACAACAATCATTACGATAGCGACAAGATACAACAACCACATAATAATTTACCTCCTTTTATTATAAAAAAAGTGTGTGCAACCGAAGTTACACACACCGAAAAATGCGAACTTCAAGTTGTTTTTAACCGAAACCGATATATTAACCGATATTGGTTAATATGATTATATACCGTTTTCGGTTAATATTCAAGTAGGGAGTGATAAAAAATGATTTCCTACGATAATTTGTGGAAAGTTATGCAAGAAAAAGGGGTAACACAGTACGCTTTAATAAAAAAACATAAAATAAGTCCTGCCCAAATCACCAGATTGAAGCGAAATGAAAGCGTCAGCACTCACACCATAGAAATATTTTGCAAAATCCTTGATTGTAGGGTTGAGGATGTAATGGAATATATACCCGATGAAATAATAAATAATGCAAAAAATTAGACCGCATCCCTAAAATGAGTGTTTTAAGATAGGAATGCGGTTTGACTTTTTTATAAAAAACAAAAAGCCTTGAAAACGCAATGTTTTCAAGACTTTGGAGCTGATAACCGGAGTCGAACCGGTGACCTCATCCTTACCAAGGATGCGCTCTACCTCCTGAGCCATATCAGCAAATACTTATTCAATAAGTAAATGATATTATACATATACTTTTCTTTATTGTCAAGGTTTTTAGTGTAAAAATAATTTTTGTAACCTAGTGACAGTGTTTTTTTAATTTATTATAGTAATATTTATAACCATTACTTTTTAGGGAACAAATAACATTAGAGACTAGTGAAATGTTCCCTAAATTATATTGACTTTTAGGGAACAAATAACTATAATTTAAAAAGAAATGTTCCCTAAAGAGGTTGATATAATGAATAATTTATCTGAAATTCAAGAATTGTTGCAGCAACGTGCGGATTTGTTTGCACGTTTGCATTTGTTGCCGTATGACGGAACACCCGAAATTAAGGAAAATCATAGTGGAAAGTATTTGTATGTCCGTAAAAGAATTGGCAGCCGTGTGACATCAACTTATGTTGATATATATTCAGAAGACCTTTATCAACTTTTGCTTCGCAATAACAAAGAGGCCAGAGACTTGAAAAAGCAAATCCGTAAGATTGAAAAACAACTTGCAGAGGTGGGTTTTATTGAGAATGAACTCTCTGCTGATGTTATTCTTAATCTTGATTTTGCAAGAACTAATATGAAACTTTCGATATATGAACAGGCGGTTCTTGAGGGAGTTGCAACATCATTTTCTCAAACGGAAGATATTATTGAGAATGGAACAGTTAACGGTGTAACAGCCTCCGATGTGCAGAAAATCCTTAATCTTAAACACGCTTGGGAATTTATTCTTGATAAAGATGTGCTTCAGGTTAAGAGTGATTATTCTGTGCTCTGCCATATAGCAAGACTTGTGAACGAAGGCTTTTTTTCAAACGGTGGGAGAATAAGGGGTGTTCCTGTAACTATCGGGGGAACAACATATAAACCGCCAATGCCTATTGAAACTGTTGTTATGGAAAATATAAAAGCTATAACAGAGAGCCAAGGTGATACACTTGATATTGCAATTGAATTATGTCTCTATTGTATGAAAACTCAGATTTTCAATGACGGTAACAAAAGGGCATCTGTTATTTTTGCCAATCATTATCTGATTGCAAATGCTGGTGGGCTTCTCGTAATTCCGGAAGCCAATGTCCCACAGTTCAAAAAATTTCTTGTAAGATATTATGAAGATAAAGATACCGGCGAAATTAAAGAGTTTTTAAAAGCAAAATGTCACAAACATTTTAAATGACATAAAACTGATAAAATATGTTATTAATCGAAAGGATGTGTTAAGATGCATAATTTTTTCGTGGATGAAAATAAACGCCAAGGCGATTTTTATTATATAACCGATTCGGATTTTAATCATATAAAAAATGTTCTTCGTATGAAAGTGGGCGACACTTTTCTTGTAAGTTCAGAGGGTAAAAGCGATTTGTGCGTGCTTCGTGAAATTACAGGTGATACCGCCGTTGCGGAGATTTCGGAAGAAAATTATCAGGACACAAGTTTACCTGTAAAATTATATCTTTTTCAAGGAATCCCTAAAAGCGACAAGATGGAACTTGTTATTCAAAAGGCGGTTGAACTGGGCGCGGAGGGTATAATTCCCGTTGAAATGAACAGATGTGTTGTAAAAATAGACGAAAAGAAAAAGAAGAGCAAGCAGTCTCGCTGGCAGGCTATTTCCGAAAGTGCCGCAAAGCAAAGTAAACGCACCGTAATACCCGAAGTTTTTGAGATTTCTACATATAAAAAGGCAATGGAAAAGGCTAAAGAAATGGACCTTTTTATTGTGCCCTATGAAAGTAAAGACGGTATGAAATCAACAAAAGAAGCTCTTGCGAAAATGGAAAAAGGAATGTCTGTGGGTATTCTTATAGGTCCCGAAGGCGGTTTTGAAGAAAAAGAAGTGCAAGAGGCAGAGAATGCAGGCGGTATTATCGTTTCTTTGGGAAAACGAATTTTGCGTACCGAAACAGCGGCTATAACCGCCCTTTCAATGTGTATGCTTTATTCGGAAATGAATATTGAGGTAGAAGAAAAATGATACAATTACCCCAAAAATTTGCCGAAAGAATGAAAGTTCTTCTGGGTGATGAATACGAGAGTTACGTTGAGTCTTTAAATAAAGCGCCTGTAAGGGCTTTTCGCGTTAATACAGATAAAATTTCGCTTTCGGATTTTGAAAAAATTAACCCTTTTAATACTGAAAAAATCCCTTACGTTGAAAACGGTTTTTATTTTACTGATGAAAAAGTCGGGAATCACCCGTATCATCACGCGGGTATGATTTACGTTCAGGAACCGGGTGCTATGGCGCCTGCTGAATGTGTTGAAATTGACCCCGATTGGTATATATTGGATATGTGTTCTGCACCGGGCGGAAAAAGCAGCCAGTTAAAAAATAAATTAGGCGAAAAGGGTGTGCTTGTTTCCAACGAAATTATTCCCTCAAGATGTAAGATATTAACGGGAAATATTGAAAGATTAGGTCTTAAAAACGTCGTTACAACCTGTATGGATACAGGTAAACTTGCAAAAATTTTTTCCGAAACTTTTGATTTGGTAATGGTGGATGCACCCTGCTCAGGCGAGGGAATGTTTCGCAAGGAAGAAATTGCCGTTTCCGAGTGGAGTGAAGATAACGTTAAAAACTGCGCCGAAAGGCAAAAAGAAATTTTAGAAAACGCGGTTAAAACGTTAAAAAACGGCGGTTATATTATATATGCCACTTGCACGTTTTCTTTGGAAGAAAATGAAATGGTTATAGATTGGTTTTTGAAAAATCACCCTGATTTTGAGTTGGTAAGGGTTAAAAAATGTGTTGAAGAAAACACCTGCGACGGCATTAAATTTGAGGGTTGCGAGTGCGAAAACATAAACCTTGCCCGAAGATTTTATCCCCACAAAAGCAGGGGAGAGGGTCAGTTTATGGCGGTGATTCACAATAAAAATTCAAGCGGCGAAGTTTATAAAATCCAAAGAAAAAATAACGCAAAAATCGATAAAACAGTATATGATTTTCTCGGTGATACGCTTAAAGATTATGACAAAGAAAAAGTTATAATGCACAAAGATACCCCTGTTTACTTTGTTCCCGATTTTTCGGTAGGGAATGCAACTGTTTTTTCTTGCGGTGTCACAATAGGCGAGGTAAGAAAAAATTATATTCAACCCCATCATCAGTTTTTTATGGGTCTCGGTGATAAATTTAAAAGAAAAATAGATCTTTCCTGTGACAGTGCGGAAATAAAAAAATACCTTCACGGCGAAGAGTTTGAAACCGACTGCGCAAACGGTTGGGCGGTTGTTACGGTTGACGGCTGTGCCTTAGGCGGTGCCAAGGTAGTAAACGGCAGAGCAAAAAATCACTACCCGAAAGGGTTGAGGGTGAAATAATTACGAATTAAAAAATCCCCGCATTTGCGGGGATTTTTTTGATATTAAGTATTCCATTTTTTCTATATATATGGTATACTCTAATAAATATATATAATAGGAAAATTGGGTACTTATGTATTGAATATACGGAAGGAACGCTGTAAATGGCAAAAATCATTTCAATCGTTAATCAGAAAGGCGGAGTAGGTAAAACTACAAGCGCGGTTAATCTTGCTGCGGCTTTAGGCGCTATGGGTAAAAAGATACTCCTTGTAGATATTGACCCCCAGGGCAATACCACAAGCGGTTACGGTATATCCCGCAAAAATCTTACCGCCACATCATATGAAATACTTATCGGTTCCTGCACTGCAAAAGAAGCGGTTATTAAAACGAAGTTTCAGGGCGTAGATATTATTCCCTCAAATATAAATCTTGCGGGTGCGGAACTTGAACTTGCGGTTATGGACAAGCGCGAGGCACTTTTAAAAAATGTCCTCGCCACTATTCAGGAAGATTATGATTTTATTTTCTTTGACTGTCCGCCCTCTTTGGGTCTTATAACACTCAACGCACTTACCGCGTCAGACAGTTTTATAGTTCCCATTCAATGCGAATACTACGCGTTGGAAGGTCTTTCACAACTTATGGCTACCGTAAGAACAATTAAAAGACTTTATAATCCTTACATAGAACTTGAAGGTGTGCTTCTTACAATGTATGACGGAAGACTCAACCTTACCCAACAAGTTGTGGCGGAAGTTAAAAACTTTTTCCCGAAAAAAGTTTATGCAACCGTTATTCCGCGAAACGTAAGGCTTTCCGAAGCCCCCTCTTTTGGTGAGCCCGTTCTTTATTATGACCGCGCTTCCAGAGGTAGTGAGAGTTACAACGCTTTGGCAGAAGAATTTTTGAAAATGAATTAAGGTGAAAATAGATGGCAGTTAAAAAATCAGGTCTCGGCAGAGGCTTCGACGCAATTATGCACGATAATTCCGTTGAAGATATAGCCACATCCGCAAGTGCTGTTAAAGTCAAACTTACGGATATTGAGCCTAACCGCGACCAGCCCCGTAAAGTTTTTGATGAGTCTGCTCTTAACGAGTTGGCGGAGAGTATTGCTCAGCACGGTGTTCTTCAACCCCTTCTTGTAAGGCCAATGCTTGACGGCAGTTATCAACTTGTAGCAGGTGAACGCCGTTGGCGTGCATCACGTATTGCAGGGCTTACGGAAGTTCCCGTTGTTATACGCGATTTAACCGATGCACAGGTTGCGGAACTGGCTCTGGTTGAAAATTTACAGCGCGAGGACTTAAACCCTATTGAAGAGGCATTCGGTTATAAAGAGTTAAGTGATAAATTCGGCTACACACAGGAAGAAGTTTCAAATATCGTAGGTAAATCCCGTTCGGCAGTGGCAAACGCTTTGAGATTACTTAATCTTCCCGACGAAGTACAAAATTTTGTGAACAGCGGTGAACTTTCCGCAGGTCACGCAAGAGCGATTTTAACCGCTTCTGACGAAGATTATCAAAAGGAACTTGCAAAACTTGTAATTAAGGAAGATCTTTCCGTAAGAGAAACAGAAAGACTTGCAAGGAATTCTAAGAAAAACGAATCACAGGGTAAAAAAGCAAAAAAGCGAAACCCTTATTATGATGAAGTTGAACTTGCACTTTCCGATGTTTTAGGAAGAAAAGTAAAAGTTACAAAGTCAAGTAAAAAAGGCTCACTCGAAATTGAGTTCTTTGATGACGATGACCTTAAAAAACTTTTGAAAATATTTGATGATGAATAATTTAAGGAAATAAGGAAGAAGGATTTTAAAATGATTGATATTAAATTTTTAAGAGAAAACCCCGAAATAGTTAAACAGAATATAAAAAATAAATTCCAGGATAAAAAAATCGGTCTTGTTGACGAGGTTATTGAACTTGACGCTCAGAGCCGTAAGGTAAAAGGCGAGGCAGATAATCTGCGTGCATCAAGAAACAAAAACAGCAAAAAGATAGGCGCCCTTATGGCACAGGGTAAGAAGGAAGAAGCAGAGGAAATGAAGAAAAAAGTTTCCGATGATGCTAAACGCCTTGCTGAACTTGAAGAACAGGAAGCAGAACTTTCAAAGAAAGTTAACGATATTATGATGGTTATTCCTAATATTATCGACCCCTCTGTTCCTATCGGTAAGGACGATTCCGAAAACGTTGAAATCGAGCGTTTCGGTGAGGCTTTTGTGCCCGATTTTGAAATTCCTTATCACAGAGAGATTATGGAAAGTTTCGACGGCATTGACCTTGACAGTGCCGCAAGAGTTGCAGGTAACGGTTTCTACTACCTTTGCGGAGATATTGCCCGCCTTCATTCTGCGGTTATTTCCTACGCCCGTGACTTTATGATAGACCGCGGTTTCACATATTATATTCCTCCCTTTATGATCAGAAGCAACGTTGTAACAGGCGTTATGAGTTTTGCCGAAATGGACGCTATGATGTACAAAATTGAGGGTGAGGACCTTTACCTTATCGGTACAAGCGAACATTCAATGATAGGTAAATTTATTGACACTATCGTTCCCGAAGAAAAACTTCCTCAGACACTTACAAGTTATTCACCCTGTTTCCGTAAGGAAAAAGGCGCACACGGTATTGAGGAACGCGGTGTTTACCGTATACATCAGTTTGAAAAACAGGAAATGATTGTTGTTTGTAAACCCGAGGACAGTTCATATTGGTTTGACCAACTTTGGAAGAATACAGTTGACCTTTTCCGTTCACTTGATATTCCCGTAAGAACCCTTGAATGTTGCTCAGGGGACCTTGCAGACCTTAAAGTTAAATCAGTTGACGTTGAAGCATGGAGTCCCAGACAGCAGAAGTATTTTGAAGTGGGCAGTTGCTCAAATCTTTCCGATGCACAGGCAAGACGCCTTAAAATCCGTGCAGGCGGCAAGGATAAAAAGTACTTCCCCCATACACTTAACAATACCGTTGTTGCTCCTCCCAGAATGCTTATTGCATTCCTTGAAAACAACCTTAATGCAGACGGCAGTGTTAATATCCCCGAAGCCTTAAGACCCTATATGGGCGGTAAGGAAAAACTCATACCTTCGGTATAAGTTTTTCAATGGAAAATGCAAAATTCAAAATGCAAAATTAAGGGGCAAAGCCGATTATAAAAATCAAGTTATTGTGAAGCGATAGCCCGACCTCTCTGTGTAAGGAGAGTGGCTGAGAGTCCAAAATACTTACCTTTACAGTAAACTTCTTATATTAAACAAAAGGTATTTTTATGTATAAAAACGATAAATTCAACGACCGAAAGAAAAAGTTTGACGGTCACAAGGATGATTCCTCTGAAAGAGAAAATCAAAACGAAAAAGATATAATTTTCGGCAGAAATTCCGTTGCAGAGGCAATAAAGGCAGGACGCCCTCTTGACAGCATTATGGTTGCCAAGGGTGAGCGTTCGGGTTCTGTTCCGAAAATTCTTGCGGATGCCAAAAATGCAGGCATTCCCATAAAGGAAGTTGACCGTAAAAAACTTGATTTCATGTGCGGTCACGCAAATCACCAGGGTGTTATTGCAGTGGGTGCAGTAAAAGCCTATTCCTCTGTGGACGATATTTTCGCGCTTGCCGAAGAAAAAGGCGAGCCGCCTTTTATAATCGTCTGTGATGAAATCGAGGACCCCCACAACTTAGGTGCTATAATAAGAACTGCCGAGGCAGCAGGTGCTCACGGTGTAATTGTGCCTAAAAGAAGAAGCGCACCGTTAAGTTTTGCAGTTTCAAAAACTTCTGCAGGTGCAGTAGAGTTTATGCACGTTGCAAGGGTAACGAATATACCCCAGACTCTTGATGAACTTAAAGAGCGCGGTGTGTGGGTATACTGTGCAGATATGGACGGCGAAATCTTTTACAATGCTAATCTTAAAGGTGCTGCAGCCCTTGTTATCGGCTCTGAGGGTAAGGGTGTAGGCAGACTTGTGAAAGAGAAATGTGATGTTGTTCTTTCTATGCCTATGAAAGGCAAAATCAACTCTCTTAATGCATCTGTTGCGGCAGGTATTCTTATGTATGAGATTTCTAAACAACGTGATGTTTAACGTTATTTGTGAGGTTGAAAATGGCTGACGAACGAAAAACTCCAAGAAAATGGTCATTGGAAGAAATAGATGAATTGCTTCAGGACAGCGGTATGTTGCCCCGTGGCGGTGATGCCCTTGAGTATGTTGAGGAAATATCACATACCCCCAAGGCAGTTTCATTTAACCCAAGACCTGCACATAATGAAAATATTGAGCACCGTATTATAAAAGATACGGTTGAGCGTTCTGACAGCGTTGCAGAGCCTCAGGTTTACGGCGCTTTTGTCAGCGAAAAGTATCGTGACCGCTTTTTTAATAAACCTATTCAAAATCTTGAAAAAACCGCGGAACATCAGATTATTCCCCCTGAGGAACAAAAATATGAACGTGGCGGTTTTGTAAGGAAAAAAAGTAATTTTGAAAATACAGCGGATTTTGCCCCTGTGCCTAATCTTGTTCCCGACCATAAGGTAAACGAGGAAACGGCAACGGACAAAACCATTGTTTTTGATGATAAAGTTCACACGAAAACCATCGCACTTCGTTCATTAGCGGTTACGGACGGCGATGCACACGACTACGAACTTCCCGACGGGGAAGAGGATATGCAACTTACTTTTGAAGGTTTTCACAGTGAAGATGCCAACATAGTTGACGAAAGAGAAGTCGAAGCAGAACTTCAGAGAAAACGCAAAGAGAAAGTAAGTAATTTTACCGTTACAAGTGAAACACCCGAAACCGAACAGGGTGAGCAGGTGAAGAAATACGGTACGGACGAATACCGTACGGAAGATGATAAATTTAAAGTTGCATACTATCTTAAAAAGAAAAAAAATACCGCTTTGGTCAGCGCCGCGGTATCTTATGTGAGTTTCATTATTCTTGCGATTATTTCCGTACTTGCAAAGAGTGTAGTTGAAGGAAGTACATTCTTTATTATAATTTCGCTGATTTTCACTATAATTCCGTCAGCGGTTAATTTTAATATGTTAATTGACGGAGTTAAGGCGTTTAAAGGTTTTAACTTTAATAAAAATACAGGATCCTTTTTGGCGATTCTTGCAACTCTTGTGCAGCAAATTGCCTTCCTGTTTTCCGATGCACCTTTTGAAAACGGTTTGAGTTTGTTTTCAGCAGCAGCGGTTTTAACTCTTGCTTTTAATCAAACAGGTGAATATTTTGAGTTGAAACGTATCTCCGAGAACTTTTCTTTTATCGCGGATAAAAAAGATATTTATTCCATCGGGCCGATTGAAAAATCCGAAACTGCCTTTGAAATCGGCAGGGGACTTCTTCTTGAGGACCCGTCTGTATTAGCATCTCAAAAAACTCTTTTCCCACGTAGATTTATAGAACTTTCAAGAAAATACTATCCTTCTGATGAAATCAGTAAAAAGATTATTCCCATTGGATTTTTAGCATCTGTTATTGTAGGCGTGCTGGCTTTACTTGTAAGTAAAAATATTTTCAGTGCAATTACTGCGTTCAGCGCCTGCGTGTGCGTAAGTATTCCCTATTTTTCATTCATTGCCGACAGTATCTCGATGGCTAGGATTTCAAAGAAACTTCGTAAAAAAGGCGGTATGATAGCAGGCTGGGATGCTTTCAGAGTGTGTGATAATGCAAACGCAGTTGCAGTAGATTCCGCAGATGTTTTTGCACAAGAGGGCGGAAATGTTTACGGCATACACCTGTTTTCCGATATGCAAATTGATGAAGCAATTATCTATACTGCTTCGCTTCTTATTGCATCCGGTGGGCCGTTAGGTAATCTTTTTAAACGAGTTATAGTGGGCGAGGTTTCATTATTACCGCCTGTTGATACTTTGGCGTATGAAGATAAATTAGGTCTTTCAGCCTGGATATTTAACAGACGTATACTTGTAGGTAATGCGGATTTACTTAAAAATCATAACGTGGAAATTCCCGATCAGGCACTGGTTGAACGCCATCTTTCAGCGGGTAGGTATCCCTTATATCTTTCCATTGACGGAAAAGCGGCTGCGGTATTTATAGTGTCTTATGATGTTAATAATATAAATGCCAAACTGTTTAAAAAAATAGAAAGTAACAGCATTTCCCTTTTAGTTCGTTCGGATGATGCTAATATAACCGACGAAATGGTAGCAAGTAACCTGGCGCTTCCCCGAAGCGGTGTTAAAGTTCTTTCGGCAGTATCGGGGGATTTATATAAGTCTTATACAGCAGGAACAACCTCTGCCGCCGACGCTCTTCTTATGCACGACGGCGAGGCACACAGTTTCCTTTATGCTATAAAAAGCGCTCTTTCTCTGGGTTCTTTCAAGCAGGTGCTTAACACATTCCAGATTTGCGCTATGGGTATAGGTGTGGCTTTGGTTGCGGCACTTTCATTGGTATCGGGACTGCAACATCTTAACTGTGTTCAGATTATATTTACTCAGATTTTCTTTATGGCTGTTTCCGTTTTTACGGTTTCGGGTGGTCACGCTGTGAGAAACCGCGAAATAAAAACGGCCAAAAATAAACGCCGTTCTAAATTCAAGAAAAAATCATAAATCGTCTGCGTCTTGAATAGGATGCCTTCCGTTTAACGGACGGCCTGTATATGAGCCGTTAATATCACTTTCTATATTTTCATCAATGTTATTATCGGCTTCGATTACTTGTTGTACTTTGTTTTTTGCTTTATCATCCATAAATCTTATCACCTCGTAAATATTTTTACGAAAGTTCAGATAAGTATACATAAAACAAAAAATGATATATTTATAATTTTTAAATACATAATAAAGAGAGGGCAATAAAAATGGAAAAAATACGTTTAGGTATTATCGGTGTAGGTAATATGGGTTCAAGCCATATTAAAAACGCACTTAACGGTAAAATGCCGGAAATAGAAATAACTGCAGTTGCAGATATTAAACCCGACAGACTCCAATGGGCAAAAGAGCAACTTCCCGATGTTAAAACTTATAACACCGCATCAGAACTTATGGATTCGGGTGATGTGGATGCAGTTCTCATTGCTACACCTCACTACGATCATCCGCCCCTTGTTATAGAGGCTTTGAAAAAAGGTCTTCACGTTATGAGTGAAAAACCTGCGGGCGTTTATACAAAGCAAGTACGCGAAATGAATGCCGTTGCTGATAAGAGCGATAAAATTTTTGCTATTATGTTCAATCAGCGTACAAATTGCCTTTACAGAAAAGCCCACGAAATAGTTCACAGCGGTAAATACGGCGAGATGAAGCGTGTTACTTGGATTATTACAGATTGGTACAGAACACAGGCTTATTATAATTCAGGCGGATGGCGTGCAACATGGTCCGGTGAAGGTGGCGGCGTTTTACTTAACCAATGTCCTCATCAACTTGACCTTTGGCAGTGGATTTGCGGTATGCCCGAAAAAATTACTGCGGTTTGCCACGAAGGAAAATGGCATAATATTGAAGTTGAAGACGATGTTATGATTTATGCCGAATACCCCAACGGTGCGACAGGTACATTTATTACTACAACAGGTGATTTCCCCGGTACAAACCGCCTTGAAATCACACTCGATAAAGCAAAACTTATCTGTGAAAACGGTAAACTTACAGTTTGCGAAGTTGCTCAGAGCGTTAGTGAGTTCACTAAAAATGCAGAAGAAGGATTCGGCTCAATTGATTATGAAACATACGAGGCTGAACTTGACGGCAGAAATATTCAGCATCCCGAGGTTATGAATAAATTTGCAGGCGCAATTCTCAGAGGTGAGCCTCTTACCGCATCAGGTCAAGAGGGTATTAACGGACTTATGATTTCCAATGCGGCGTTCCTTTCATCCTGGCTGGGAAAAACTGTTACACTTCCTATTGATGAAGAACTTTTCTATAATCTTCTTCAAGAAAAAATTAAGAATTCCGATTTCGTTAAAGAAGTAAAAGAAGTTGTAAACGAAAATATGGATTCAACATATTAACAAGGGGGAACTATGACTAATAAATATTTAAAGTTTATAATTTCAATTTCAGTAATTTTATGTGTTCTTTGCAGTTCTTTAACAGTAGTTTTCGCGGCTCCTAATGAAACAACCGGAGATACTACCGAAATTGAAACTGATATTTTTAAAGACCCTGATGTTACAGAGGAAGATACAACAAAGAAAGTAGGACTTATTATCGGTGAGCCTACAACAGAGCCCGTTACTTCTGTACCTGCAACAACAGAGCCTGAAACAACAGAGCCGACTACTGTAAATAAAAAGCCGAGTTATAACAATAATACACAAACTACTCGTCGGAAAACTACTACTGAAAAAGAAACTGAAGTTGCGGCAAGTATAACTTCCACAACAGCAGAGGAAACAACTTTACCTGAAGGTTCATTTTATGTGTATCTTGAACTTAATAACGGTCAGCCCCGTTTAAAACGTATTCTTGATGAACCCGGTCTTGTGCCGCAACCCAATGATCCTGTTCGTAAAGGCTATATTTTCGATGGTTGGTATGCAGATCCACAATTAACAACACAGTGGAATTTCCTTTCTTCCGTTGCGGATGAAAAAACAGTCATTTACGCTAAATGGGTAGCGGATGCCAGCACAGTAGTTTATAATGTCAAGGTGTCAAAAATGGTTGGCGGTACCGTTCAGGTAAACCCGATGACAGCCAGTGAAGGCGAGCCTGTTATTATCACCGTTTTACCTGAAGAAGGAAAAAGGGTTGTTGCAGGTAGTCTTAAAATTAACGGTGAATCAAGTGATGTTTTCAGTTTTATAATGCCGGCAAAAGATGTGGTAATCAGCGCAGAGTTTGAAGATATACCCGTAAGCGAACTTGATGAAGATGAAGAAAAATCAGTTCTTCTGTTCATAATAGGTGCTGCAATTATAGTTATCGCAATTATTGTTGTAGTTATTATAGTGTTAAGAAGAAGAGCAGTTTTGAACAATGCGGAGTTTGATGAAAACGGTGCGCTTATAATTGATGATGACGATGATGACGTTTGGATAGATGAATCAATAGTTATTGAAGATGGCTTTGCAAACGGTAAAAAAGTCAAAGAAAATGTTGAGCCGGATTACGGCGAACCCGAAGTTAATAACGATTACTAAAATAAAAACTTCCGAACTTTTTCGTTCGGAAGTTTTTTGTTATAATATTATACCGTCTTTGAATATGGCGATTTCTTCATAGCCGTTTAATTCGTTCAGAGTTCTTTTGCCGTCGGCAACGTCAATAATAAGTTTTAAAAGATTTTTTTCAGCATCTTCAAAAGTTTCGCCCTCTAAAAGAGTACCTGCATTAAAATCTATCCAGGATTTTTTCTTTTGGTATAAAGACGAGTTGGTACTGATTTTAATGGTGGGAACGGGCGCTCCTAAGGGTGTACCTCTTCCCGTGGTGAAAAGAATCACAGAGGCTTCTGCGCAAGTGAGATTTGTGGTGGAAACAATATCGTTTCCGGGACCCCACAGAAGCGATAAACCGCTTTTTTTACAAGGGCTATATAACCCCAGTACATCCGTAACAGTTGAAAAACCGCCTTTTGTAATGCAACCCAAAGACTTTTCTTCCAAGGTTGTAATTCCGCCGTCTTTATTACCGGGTGATGGGTTTTTGTACACAACTTGACCGTGGTCCGTGAAATATTTTTTAAATCCGTTAATCATTTCAACACAGGAATTAAAAACATTTTCGTTAATCGAACGTTCCGTAAGACGAGTTTCTGCCCCGAACATTTCGGGAACTTCGGTGAGTATGGTTTTTGCTTTTACAGAAGTCAGTTTATCACAGATTTTACCGCACAAGGGGTTTGCGGTTATGCCTGAAAATCCGTCAGACCCACCGCATTTAAAACCGACTGTAAGTTTTTCTATGGGCTGTTCGGTGCGTTTATCATTTTTAGTGATAGCGTAAATGCTTTTAATGATTTCCACACCCTCAGAAATTTCATCATCACATTCCTGCATATTAAGTGTGCGGATTCTGTTGGTGTCGTAGTCGCCTAAAAAATGCGACATATTATCAAGGTTGTTGTTTTCGCAACCGAGGGAAACCAAAAGGGCACCGCCTGCATTAGGATGTTTGCAAAGTGCTGCAAGACATTTTGCGGTATTGTCTGCATCATCACCTAGTTGCGAACAACCGTAAGGGTGGGTGAGTGCGCAAACAGTGTTGTCAGTAATACCTAAGAGAGAGGACGCCTTTTTTGCAATGTCCACGGCAGTTTTGTTAGCGCAACCAACGGTAGGTATAACAAAAATTCTGTTTCGTATACCGACTTTACCGTTATCTCGCAGAAAACCATGAAAAGTTAAATCCGATTTATGAGGGGAGTAAATGAAGTCACCCTTAAAAATATAATCTTCACTTTCGGTAAGCGCCGTTTTTAAATTGTGGGTGTGGATATGTTCCCCCGCTTTTATGTTCTCGATTGCAATACCGATGGGAAAACCGTATTTGATTACTTTTTCGCCCGAAGTAATATTTTTGAGTGCAAGTTTGTGCTTTTCGGGAACATCGGTTTTTAAAGTGGTGTTCCCGAAAGAATCGCCTTTTTTGAGGTCACAAAGGGCTACGGCAACATTATCATTTTCATTTATAATAATCGCTTTATCCATTATAAATGCTCCATTGTGGCTTTTACACCGTGTTTTTTTATTAAGTCTAAAGTATCTTTAACGAATGGAACTGCACCGTCTATTTCTGTAAGGTCACAACCCCAGAAATCTGTATTACCGAGAACGGATGCAACCTTGTCGGTGGTGCTGTTTAGACCGTTAAAGAAGTCAAGCACATCTTTGTTATCACGGATTTCGTATGTATTTCCGTTTCTTTTTCCTGTGAAATGTCCGTTATCGTCATATTGACCGTTGTAAAACTCAATAAGGCAAGAAAGACCGAATAATAATCTTTTCGGGAATTTGCCGTTTTTAATGTTATCAAGTAGTGACGGCAAACATCTTGCTTTATATTTTGAAACCGAGTTAAGAGATATATCCAATAGTCTGTGGTCAATAAACGGGTTGTTGAATCTTTCAAGTACAGAAGAGGCAAACGCCTCTTTTTCCGCTTCCGGTAACGGAATAAACGGAATAACTTCCTCTTTAAGAGCAGTTATAATAAAATCAGAGAAAACTTTATCGTTCATCATATCTCTTACAATATCGAAACCGCTGAGATATGCCCCCAAAACGCTTATTGTGTGAGCACCGTTGAGAATACGGACTTTTCTCATTTTATATGCGGAAATATCGTCACAAAAAACTGCATCCAGCCCTGTTTTATGAACAGGGAAAATCTCTTTTAACCCCTTTTTATCCTCAATTGCCCAAAAAAAGAAAGGCTCGGCGGTATCCAAAAGATTATCGGTATAACCGAGTTTTTCTGAAATCTCTTCAATATCTTTTTTAGGATAACCTGTAACAATTCTGTCTACAAGCGTGTTTGAAAAACTGCATTTATCTAACCAAAGCGAAAAACTTTCGGGAAGATTCCACATATGAGCGTACTGTTTAACGCATTTCAGAAGTTCTGAGCCGTTGTTATCAATAAGTTCAACGGGTAATATGTAAACTGTGCTGAGGCTACTGCCGTTAAAATGAGAAAAGCGCTCATATAAAAATCTGGTAAGTTTTGCAGGGTATGATGATGGTGGGACATCATCGAACTTGTCTTTTTCACAGAAAAAGATACCTGCTTCGGTAGTGTTTGATATAATTATTTTTAAATCTTCGCTTCGGGCAATTTCTAAAAGGCTTTCAAAATTACGGTAAGGGTCAATACACCTTGAAACGCTTTCAATTACCCTTGTTTTTTCAATTGTTTCACCGTTTTCTCTTCCGCGAAGAACTAACGTATAAATACCGTTTTGGGTATTTATTAAATCACAAAGACCGTTTTCGATGGGTTGGCATATTACAACATTACCGTCAAAAAGAGCCTTTTCGTTCATTATATCCACAATGTAATCTGCAAAGGCTCTCAGGAAATTACCTTCGCCGAATTGCAGTATTTTTTCGGGTCTCTCAACTTTTCTTTGGTGAATTTTATTTAAAGTTTTCATAATATTGCCTCTTTTCTTTGGTGAATTTTATTTAAAGTTTTCATAATATTGCCTCAGTTATAATTTATCGCTACCATTAAAAGCATTATTGCGGCGGAGAAAATGAATTCGCCCACAAATAGTTTCCAGGACCATTTTATCCACTTTCCGTAGGATACACCTATAAGTCCTATGGCAATTATCATTATACCGCTTGTTGGATATAAAAGGTTTGTAAAACCGTCTGCCATACAGAATGTGGTTACAACGCTTTGACGGGTGATACCGACTAAATCAGAAAGCGGTGCTATAAGGGGCATTATAAGAAATGCTTTTGCAGTTCCGCTGCCTATAAAAAATTCAAGTACCGCAATGACTACGAACAGTAAAAGTATGGCGACAGAGGGCGAAAGGTCTTGCATAATATTATTTAATTCAAAAAGAATTGTATGCATAATTTTTCCTTCGCTTAACACGTAGGATATTGCAACAACAAAGATTATAAGAGGTATTGCAGGGGCAATACTCTTTGCACCCTGTAAGAAACTTAAGGCTAATTTCTTGCCCTTTAATCCTGTGAAATAACCTGCCAGAAGTCCGCCCGAAGTGAAAAGCACTGCCATAGCAGGAAGCGAAAGTAAACCGCCTGTGTTTAAAATGAAGTCGAGGATAATGAAACCTACATCAATGAGCATACAGATAACAAAAGCCTTCGTGCCTTTTTGAATGTTTTTATCACCTAAAACAGCGTCGGCATCAGATAAACTGTACTTTTCGCGAAGTGATTTATCGGATTCGTAAACGATGGATTTTGTGGGATTTTTTTCAATTCTTTTTGCGTATGTGTAAAGGAAAACGAAAAGGATAAGATATACGCCCGCAAAAACTATAAGGCGAAGCCAAAGGCCCGAAAAAACTTCAAGGCCTGCCAGTTTTTGAACCGTTACAACATTGAAAGGATTGAACGTTGCGGCGGTGAATCCCCAGGCAATCGAAACAAGGCTGAGACCCAGACCTACAAGGGAATCCCACCCTAAAGCAAGGGAAACCGCTACCGCTATGGGAACAAGGGTAATAGATTCCTCAAGGATACCTGCGGTGGAACTTAAAAGCATACATACGAAAATAACAACAGTCATAAGAGTGTACTTTTTGTGGCTGAATTTTTTTATGAGCGTTGCCATAATGTATTTGAGTATTCCGCATTTATCAAGTATAAGGAAAGAACCGCCGATAAGAACTATCATCAGAATTATAGTAATACCTGTTGCGGCTTGACTGCTTGCAAAACAAAGTATGGGTGAAAGCAAAATTTTCCAAACAGGCATCTTGTAATCTTCAAGAAGTGTGTATGTTCCGTCAACGATTACCTCGTGACCGTTCTGAACTGCAACTTCATATTCGCCTCGGGGCATTGTCTGGGTTAAAACGCCTATGAACGCCAACACTGCCAAAAGTACCAGTGTCAGTGCAATCATAGTTTTCTTATTTAATTGTAATCCCATATCTATACTTTTATTTTCCATCGTATACCTCTTAGATAGATTTTATTTAAAGTATTATACACAAACCTGTATATGAATACAAGTAAAAATCGTGTATTTTTAATTGACAAAGGTTGTTTTTATAAATATAATATTTTCTGTCAGGGGGGAGAAAGATGCGGATACTGGAACAGTTTATAAAAGGTAAAAAGCAAGACCAAACGCTTTGCGAGGATATGCTTTTTGTAAACGATAATTTTATTGCGGTTGCCGACGGAGTTACTGCTAAAACAAATACGGAATTTCATGGTAAAACAGGGGGCAGAGCCGCGGCGGAAAAAGTGTGCGAAGCGGTATCGGAATTCCCTGAGGATATAAATGTTTTTGATGCAGTAAAAGTTATGACCGAAAAGGTAGTTTCTCTTTATACAGCGGACAAGCCTTTAGGTACGGCATCGGTGGGAGTTATTATATTCAGTAAATTCAGAAATGAAATCTGGAGTGTGGGCGATTGCCAATGCTTTATAAATGATGACTTTTTCTCCCACGAAAAAGAAATAGACAGAATTGTTTCCGATATGCGTGCCCTCGTTCTTGAAATGGGCAGACGAAACGGAATGACTGAAAAAGAACTTTTTGAAAATGACATCGGAAGAGAGTTCATTTTACCTGTAATTAAAAAACAACAGATTTTTGCAAATTCTGACGGCAGGTTTTCATACGGTGTAATAAACGGAATGCCTGTGTATGAAAAGGATATTGTTGTACATAAAGTGAAACAGGGGGATGAAATAATTCTTGCAAGCGACGGTTACCCCGAACTTTTAAAAACGCTCGCTGAAAGCGAAGAAAGATTAAAAGAAGAAATAAAAAATAATCCCTTGTGCGACGGCGATTACCGTTCAACAAAAGGGATAAAAAAGGACTGGGCATCATTTGATGACAGAACATATATAAGGTTTAAGGTTTAATTTATGAGAGTAAAAAAGAAAAAACACGGTGCAGAAAGATTAGAAGCCTGTGGCAAAATTGTAATTAAAGATTTAAGAGCAGAGGGAAATACATCCCAACAACTTTTCGGAAACGATAACCCTATACGCATTGAAATCGGTTGCGGTAAAGGGGATTTTATTGTAGGTACAGCGGCTAAAGAGCCTGATGTAAACTTCCTTGCAGTTGAAAAAGTTTCCGATGTACTTATGCTTGCCGCTGAGAAAGTAAAAAAGTCGGAACTTCCAAACGTGAGAGTTTGTTGCGTTGATGCTAAAGAACTTGCAGAAATTTTCCCCGAAGGCAGTATAGACAGAATTTATCTTAACTTCTCTGACCCGTGGCCTAAATCAAGACACGAAAAGAGAAGGCTTACATACAGAACATTCCTTGAAATCTATAAAAAAATATTAAAACCCGACGGTGCGGTGTATTTTAAAACAGATAACCGCGGACTTTTTGATTTTTCTTTAGAGGAATTCAAAGAATTCGGCATGCACCTTGAAAAACTTACTTTCGACCTTCATAACTCGGAGTATATGGAAGGCAATGTTATGACAGAATACGAGAGACGTTTTTCAGGGATGGGCGTATCTATAAACAGAGTTGAAGGGTACTTCCGTTAAATACAAAATGCAGAATGCAAAATTTCGGGGCTTCGCCGATTATAATGCGTAATTCGTAATCGGAACGCTTTAGCGTTGATTATAAGACCTCGAATAAAACAATTGACTACCGTAGGGTTTAGGCTTGCCTGAATCACAACAATAAATTTGAAAATAATGGTAACTACCATAGAACAGACATACTTTTGTCGTTCTATGGTAGTTGTTTTTTGATAAAATACTGTTCCAAATACTTGTTTTGTGAAACAAAACATATCGAGTTTGAGCGAAGCGAAAATATATCGAATTGCATAGCAATATATCGAGTTTATCGTCAGATAAACATATAGATAGTCGATATACGCTAATGCGTTCGATATGTCGCAAGCGACTCGATATGCCTTTAGGCTCGATATATTTTGCAAAAGCAAAAAATTATAAAAAAACAACCACCCTTTTGGGTGGTTACTTTGTTTGTGTCGGCATCGCCCTATTTTCCCAAGCGGCTTCCCACTAAGTATCTTCGGCGCTGTTGAGCTTAACTACCGTGTTCGGGATGGGAACGGGTGGACCCTCAACGCCATCAACACCGACTGCGAAGAACTGTTCGTCCTCCGAAGAACATTAACAATTATATCACCGTTTTTAAAAAAGTCAAGCATTTTTTACGATTTTTTAAAATTTTTTTCGTTTTTTTAAAATACATACGATATGAATAAAATTTGTGCAAGTTTTTTATGTAAATACTGTTGATTATTAACATAAAATAGTGCATAATAAAATATGTATAGTCCTGATTATATGGAGGAATATGGATATGGGTAAATATGCTATCAGTTATGATATAGGTACAACAGGTGTAAAAACCTGTATTTTTGAACTTGCTGACACAATTAAATTGGTTTCGGCAGCATCGGAAGGGTATAATCTTTATGTTTTCCCCGATGGCGGTGCAGAGCAGGAGCCTCAGGAGTGGTGGGATGCTATGTGCTCCACTACAAGAAAAGTTCTTGAAAAGTGTGATGTTGATATAAAGGATATTTGCGGTATTTCTTTCTGTTCTCAGATGCAGGGGGTAGTGCTTGTTGATAAAGATGCTAAACCTGTTCGCCGTGCTATGAGTTATATGGACCAAAGAGCGCGTAAAGAACTTAAAGAAGGTCTCGCATACGGTCCTCAGATTGCAGGTGCATTTATTCCGAAACTTCTTGTTTCGCTCAGTATAACAGGTGCGGTTGCCGCTTCCGTTAAAGACCCTGTCTGGAAGTACAAATGGGTTGAAAAGAACGAACCCGAAAACTTTAAACGTGTACATAAATGGCTTGATGTTAAAGAGTATTTTATTGCAAGGATGACAGGCAAGTTCTGTATGACTCACGACTCTGCTTTTGCAACGTTACTCTATGATATAAAGAAACACGAATTCAGTCCTAAAATGTGCAAAATGTTAGGTGTTAATCCTGACCATCTTCCCGAAATTAAAAAGTCTGCCGAAAAAGTTGGCGAACTTCTTCCGAAGGCTGCTGAAGAATTAGGTCTTGCTCCCGGTACTGCTGTTTTCGGTGGTGGCGGTGATGCTTCACTTATCGGTGTGGGCGCAGGTTCTGTTGCTTTGGGCGATACCCATATTTACAGCGGTACATCCGGTTGGGTTTCAACTGTTGTTGATAAAAGTATTGTTGACGCATCCGCTATGATAGCGGCGGTTGTCGGTGCGGAAGAAGGCAGATATAATTACTTTGCCGAACTTGAAACAGCGGGCAAATGTCTTGAATGGGTTAAGGATCACCTTGCACTTGATGAAATCGGCATTTATCTCGAAAAGAAAAATGTTACCGACGGTTACGAGGCAGAATTTACTAGCCTTTATGATTATATGACACACGTTGTTTCAAAAGTTCCTGCAGGTTCAGGCGGTGTTATTTTCACGCCTTGGCTTCACGGTAACCGCTGTCCTTTTGAGGATCCCAATTCACGTGGTATGTTCTTCAACATCAGCCTTGAAACAGGCAAGAGCGAAATGATAAGAGCCGTGCTTGAGGGCGTTTGCTACCACTTAAGATGGTTCCTTGAAACAGAGGAGAAAAAGGTTAAATCTTCAGACCGTGTTCGTTTTGTAGGCGGTGGTGCTCTTTCTGACCTTACTTGTCAGATTCTTGCAGACTGCACGGGCAAAGTTGTTGAAACCGTTGACACACCGCAGAATGTGGGTGCTATGGGGGCAGCAGTTCTTATTGCGGTTGGTATGGGTCAGTGCGCTTCTATTGAAGATGCCAAGAAACTTATCCCTGTCAGCAAAACTTTTGAACCCGATATGAATACAAAGAAAGTTTACGACAAATACTACGAGGTTTACAAAAAACTCTATATTTCAAATAAAAATAATTTTGCGGCTCTTAACTCATAATTTTTTAATTTATTTTTAAGAAAAAACAGCAAAAATATTATCATAATGTGTTGAAAAACAGGGGTTTTTCTGTTACAATACATAAAAGGTTTACATTCTAAGGAGCGTGATTTAATGAATATAGCATTGATAGCTCACGATTCTAAAAAAGAACTTATGACACAGTTCTGTATAGCATATTGCGGTATTTTGAGCAAACACAGCCTTTGTGCCACAGGTACAACGGGCAAACTTGTTGCGGAAGCAACAGGTCTTGATATTGAAAAATACCTTAGCGGTTCTCAGGGCGGTGCTCAGCAGATTGGTTCAAGAATTGCTTGTGACGAGATTGACTTGTTACTTCTTTTCCGCGATCCCCTTAACCCGAAACCGGGTGAGCCTAATGAAACCAATCTTCTCAGACTTTGCGATGTTCACAATATTCCTGTTGCAACTAATATCGCTACTGCCGAGGCTCTTATTCACAGCCTTGAACGTGGTGACCTTGACTGGCGTGACATTGTAAATCCCAAATAAACTGAATTTGAATCGGGTGTGTGAGGTTACGCCTCTTTCACCCGATTTTTTATTGAAAATATTGATATATTAAGGAGCTTAATATGGCAGGGAATATTAAAGCAATAAAAGGCACAAAAGATACTTTGCCTTCAGAAAGTTATAAATTACAGTATATTGAGCAGGCGGCTCTGGATATCGCAAAGGCTTACGGTTTCCACGAAATGAGGACACCTGTTTTTGAATACACCGAACTTTTTGACCGTTCAGTTGGTGAAACTACAGACGTTGTTCAGAAAGAAATGTACACTTTTAATGATAAGGGTGACCGTTCAATTACCTTGCGCCCCGAGGGTACTGCAGGCGCAGTTCGTGCATTCCTTGAACACGGACTTTTCAACGAGCCTCTTCCTCAGAAAGTGTGCTACCTTACTTCTTGCTACCGTTATGAGAAACCTCAGGCGGGCAGACTCAGAGAATTCCATCAGTTCGGTATTGAGTGTTTCGGCGCCGCTTCACCTATTGCTGATGCTGAAATAATTGCTCTTGCAAACAGTTACTTTAATTTCATCGGTATAGAAAAACTTGCGGTTGAAATAAACTCTATCGGTTGTCCCGAATGCAGAAAGAAATATTCAGAGGCTCTTAAAGCATATTTTGAGGGCAGAAAAGGTGACCTTTGCGAAACTTGTCTTTCAAGACTCGAACGCAATCCTATGCGTATACTTGACTGTAAGAGTCCTGTTTGTTCCGAAATTGCTTCAGGTGCGCCTGTTGTGCTTGATTATATTTGTGACGACTGTCGCGAACACTTTGAAAAACTTAAACAGTACCTTGAAGTTTTAGGTATTTCGTATACTGTTAATCCTCAGATTGTACGCGGTCTTGATTATTACACAAGAACAGTTTTCGAGTTTGTTTCTCTTGACGAGAAAACAAAAGGTCTTGTTCTCGGCGGTGGCGGTCGTTATGACGGTCTTATTGAGGAGTTGGGCGGTGCATCAATGCCTGCTTGCGGTTTTGCTATGGGTCTTGAAAGACTTCTTATTGCTATGGAAGAAAGCGGTATACCTTTCCCGGAAGCACCTAAATGCAACCTTTCGATTGTCAGCGCAGGTGAAAATGCACTTCTTAAAGCACTCAGCCTTTCCGCAGAACTGAGAAGTCAAGGTTACAGCGTGAATATTGATACTGTTGGCCGTTCAATTAAGGCACAAATGAAATATGCCAATAAAATCAATTCCGAATTTACAGTAGTAATCGGTGACAATGAACTCCAAAACGGTACTGCAATGCTTAAATGTATGGAAGACGGCACACAGACAGAAGTTTCCCTTGATGATTTTGAAGAGGGCTTTGAGAGAGCGTATATGAACCAAGCGGTTGCGGCTTTCGGAAATGCTGATTTTTCAACCCTTACACAAGTTGATATTAACAATTTATTGAAATAATAGGTGTTTTTATGGAGATTATAGATATTTCCAAAGATTTACTTAAAACCCCCGTTTATCCCGGCGACCCTGAAGGGTATGTGGACCCTATACAGAGTCTCAAGGCAGGTGACCACTGTAACCTTAATTCAGTATACACCTGTTTACATACCGCTACCCACGTGGATGCACCTTTGCACTTTATTGAGGGCGGTAAAACAATTGAAAAATTTTCACCCGATTTGTTTATAGGCGAGTGTGTGGTTGTTGAGGCTCCGCCCGGACCTATCACGGGCGCTTATGCTGAGGAGAATTTTCCTTGGCAAGACTGCGACAGACTTTTAATAAAAGGTAACGGCCTTTCGTATCTTATGGAAAGCAGTGCATATTATATTGTGGATTCGGGTGTTAAACTTGTGGGTACTGATGCTTCTTCTATCGGTAACCACGGCTCTAACCAGGTTATTCACAGGGCGATTCTTTCTGCGGATATTCCCATTCTTGAAGGTTTGGACCTTTCGGAAGTTGAACCCGGCAGATACTTCCTTATGGCACAGCCGCTTAAAATCTCGGGAGTTGAAGCAGCACCTTGCAGAGCAGTTCTCATTAAAGACCACCTATTCTGGAGTGGCTCAAGAAATTAAGTTCTTCCCGCGTCTTTCGCTTATATAAGGAGTAATGTTTTTATGCGATTAGATAAGTATTTAAAAGTATCACGAATTATAAAAAGGCGTACCGTTGCCAACGAGGTTTGCGATGCAAAGCACGTTGAAGTAAACGGCAAAATAGCACGCGCCTCTTATGAAGTGAAAACAGGCGACATTATAGCGATTCAGATGGGTCAGAACCTTACGAAATATAAGGTTTTATCTGTTAATGAATACGCTAAAAAAGATGAAGCCGCCAATATGTACGAAGTGATTTCGTGAAATTTACAACTGATTCGGTTACACACCGAATCAGTTGTTATTTTTGACTAGTTTCGTCAATAAAATATTACCAAATTGTAAAAAACTAGTGAACTTGCATAAAAACTATTGACAATTAGGACTTTGGGTGTTAATATTTAATTGAAAAGAGAATAAACCACAGAAAGGGATGTTTTTATGAACATTACTATCGTTGGCCGCAAGTGTAACCCGCGAGAAGACTTTCGTATGCGTGCAGAAAAGCGTCTCGGCAAAGTAGAGAAACTTTTCGGCGAAGAGGCTTCCGCTAAGGTAACCGCAACTGTCGAAAAAACTTGCCATATTGTGGAGGTGACGGTGACCAAAAGTGGGATGATTTTCCGTGCAGAAGAACGCGCGGAAAATATGGAAGATGCCCTTGATGCGTGTGTTGATTCCCTTATCAGACAGATTCGCAAGAATAAAACAAGACTCGATAAAAAACTTCATTCAGCCGTGCTTGATGATTTTATAGACACCGTTGAAGAAGAAACAGAGTTTGATGTTATAAGGGAAAAAACAGTTGCTCTTAAACCTCAGAGCGTAGAAGAAGCAATTCTTCAGATGAATCTTTTAGGTCATCAGTTTTATATGTTCCTTAATGCTGATACCGATGAAATAAACGTTGTGTACAAACGCAACGCAACAGGTTACGGGCTTATTGCTCCTGATACCGACAAATAATATGAATTTTTGGATGTTTTAGGCTCCTTTCTAAAAGATGCTGACCGTATTAACACGGTCAGTTTCTTTTTTGTGAAGTATCAAAATTTCTAAAAAGCAATATAATGTAGAGTTAAAGAGTTTTTCAGTAGAAAAAATTACTAAAATTATTCAATATTTCGTGTTTTTTTGTTGAATACAAAGAAGATTTGTAATTTACTTGAAAAATAATTTTTAGCAATATATAATTAAAACGATATTTTAAACTTTTGTTAAAAGGAGATTTATACTATGAGCAGAGTATATAATTTTTCTGCAGGTCCCTCTATGCTTCCCGAAGAAGTACTTAAAAAAGCAGCGGCTGAAATGCTTGATTACGAAGGTTGCGGTCAGTCAGTTATGGAAATGTCTCATCGTTCTAAAGTGTTCGAGAGCATCATAAAATCTGCTGAATCTCTCTTAAGAGAACTTATGAATATCCCAGACAATTACAAAGTTCTTTTCCTTCAGGGCGGTGCAACAACACAGTTTGCGGCTATTCCCATGAACTTTATGAACAAATCAGGTAAGGCTGATTATATTATTACAGGTCAGTGGGCAAAGAAGGCTTTTAACGAAGCAAAAAAATACGGCGATGCAGTAGCAGTTGCTTCTTCTGCTGATGAAACATTCTCATATATCCCCAAAACAACCCGCGAAGATTTCCGTCAGGATGCAGACTATGCATACATTTGTATGAATAATACAATTTACGGTACTGTTTACCACGAACTTCCCGATACAGGTGACGTTCCTCTTATTGCTGACATTTCAAGTTGCTTCCTTTCAGAACCTCTTGACGTAACAAAGTTTGCAATGGTTTACGGCGGTGCGCAGAAGAATGTAGCACCCGCAGGTCTTACTATCGTAATCGTTCGTGAAGATATTCTCGGCAACGCACGCGAATATACTCCCACAATGCTTGACTACAAAGTTCACGCAGATGCAGGGTCACTTTCAAACACACCTCCTTGCTATACTATTTATATATGCAAACTTGTGCTTGAGTGGATTAAATCCTTAGGCGGTCTTGAGGCAATGGCTGAGCGTAACCGTAAAAAAGCGAAAATTCTTTACGATTTCCTTGATAACAGCAAAATGTTCCGCGGAACCGTTGTTCCCGAGGATCGTTCACTTATGAATGTTCCTTTTGTTACAGACAGCGACGAACTTAATGCTAAATTTGTTAAAGAAGCAGAGGCCGCAGGTTTTGTAAACCTTAAAGGTCACAGAACAGTAGGCGGTATGAGAGCCTCTATTTATAATGCAATGCCCATTGAGGGTGTTGAAAAACTTGTCGCATTTATGGCTAAATTCGAAGAAAAAAATTCCTGAAAGGAAGATATGTGATGTTTGATATTCTTACATTAAACAAAATTTCTCAAATCGGTCTTAAAGAACTTGACGATAAATACACAGTTACCGACTGTTGCGAATGCCCCGACGGTATTATTGTTCGTTCTGCGGCAATGCACGATTACGATTTTTCACAGAAAACCGTTGCAGTTGCAAGAGCAGGTGCAGGTGTTAATAATATCCCTGTTGATGAGTGCACAAAGAAAGGTATTGTAGTTTTCAATACTCCCGGTGCTAACGCAAACGCCGTTAAAGAACTTGTTATCGGCGGTCTTATGCTTGCTTCAAGACGCGTTTCGGCGGCTTATGACTGGTGCAAAACTCTCAAAGGTGAGGGCGAAAATGTGGGCAAACTCGTTGAAAAAGGTAAATCTCAGTTTGCAGGCCCCGAAATTCTCGGTAAAACCTTAGGCGTTGTGGGTCTTGGTGCTATCGGCAGACTTGTAGCAAGTGCCGCAAATGCATTGGGTATGAAAATTGTAGGCTATGACCCCTATTTTAACGAAGAACTTAAAGGCGAACTTCCTGCTGATACTGAGTATGTTGACTCACTCGATGCAGTTTATGAAAAGGCTGATTACATCACACTTCACCTTCCTTGTGTTGCTGCCACAAAGGGTATGATAAATGCGGAAACTATCGGTAAAATGAAAGATGGTGTTCGTATTCTTAACTTTGCCCGTGGTGAACTCGTTGTAGGTGCAGATATGGCTGCGGCTATTGAGTCAGGTAAAGTGGCTGCTTATGTTACAGACTTCCCCTCTGATGAAGTTATAGGCCTTGAGAATGTTACCGCACTTCCTCACTTAGGTGCATCAACTCCCGAAAGTGAAGAAAACTGCGCTTATATGGCTGCGGTTGAAATCCGTGAATATCTTGAAAAAGGTAATATCAAGAACTCAGTTAACTTCCCCAATGTATCTCTTGATACAGAAGGCGAAAGAGTTGCGGTTATTCACCATAACGTGCTTACTGCAGTAAACGATATTCTCAGTGCGTTTATGAAAAACGGCGTGGAAACAACAGGTTTCTCATCAAAAGCAAAAGGCGATTACGCTTACACACTTATTTCTGCTGATAAAATTCCTGATGCAGTTGTTAATGCGCTTAACAGTAACGAAGATATTATTAAAGTAAGAAAAATATAAACAGAAAATGCAGTCCGAAAGGACTGCATTTTCTATTAAGGAATAACATTTCCCGCACTTGAAAAAATATCATACCACTCCTGACGGGTGAGGGTAATATCTGAGGCTGCGGCACATTCCAAAAGTCTTTTGGGGTTCATTGTGCCTGTGAGGGGTTGCATTTTTGCAGGGTGACGAAGTATCCACGCAATAACTATTGTGGATTTTGTTACACCGTATTTATCTGCAAGTTCCTGAAGTTTTGCGTTGATTTCGGGGAAGTCGGGATTATCAACATATACACCCTCAAAGAAACCGTATTGGAAAGGTGACCAAGCCTGAATGGTAATATCCTCATATCTGCAATATTCAAGCACTCCGCCATCGCGGTCAATTGCATTATCTTCGCGCATATTGACATAAAGACCTTGTTTAACAATGTGGCAGTCGGTAATGCTGAATTGAAGTTGGTCAATGCAAATAGGTTCATCGCCTAAATATTTCTGTAAAAGGCGCATTTGCATAGGGTTCTGATTTGAAACGCCGAAGTGACGGACTTTTCCGCTTTCTTTAAGTATAGCAAAAGCCTCTGCAACTTCTTCGGGTTCGTAGAGTGTGTCGGGTCTGTGGAGTAAAAGAAAATCTAAATAGTCTGTTTTAAGTCTTTTAAGGCAACCCTCGGTTGATTCAATAATATGTTCCTTTGAAAAATCGAACATTGTTTTACCGGGGCATATACCGCATTTTGACTGCAAGAAAATCTTTTCTCTTACACCGTCATTCATACCGATAGCCTGTGAGAAAATCTCTTCACTTTTACCGCCGCCGTAAAGGTCTGCGTGGTCAAAAAAGTTAAGACCTGCACCCATGGCGGTATCAATAAGTGCTTTTGCTTCGTCAACTGTTTTGTCTGCCATTCGCATACAACCAACGGCAATAACAGGCACTTCAACCCCGCTTTTACCTAACACCATAGTTTTCATATGCATTCATCCTTTCTGTCAATAAATATAACAATGTATCCTCGTTCTTCCTTTTTTCGTTCCGCCGAGGATTTCTGTGTAACGAAATCTTCCGTAACCCCTTACGGAAACAGTATCACCAATTTCTATGTTTTTAGAAGTGCTTTTAGTGAGTTTTCCGTTAATAAAAACTTTCTCGCCCTCAACTAAAGATGCACTTTTGCTGCGTGATAAATCGTAAACGGAAGCAATTGCCGCATCAAGCCGTAAAGAAGAAACAATAACAAGTTTTTCTTTTGGTTGTGGCAGAGCGTTTTGCGGAAGTTCATCGCAAAGTGAACAACTTACACTTGTGCGCCGTACTTTTGTAAGATTATCAATAATATATTGAGCGATAGTTTCAAGGCAAAAAAGATAACCTTTGTTTTCGGATATGATTATGTCGCCCAATGTTTCTCTTTTTATACCCAAACCTATTAAAGAACCGAGAAAGTCGCGGTGGGTTAAATCGTCGGAAAATTTTGCAGATAAAGGCTCAATACAAATAATAACAATAGGGGGCGAGGGTGGGTAGCCTAAATCGTTTTCATCGCCGAAACAGGCGATTTTCCTTTCAGCATCCTCAAAACCGCCGTAAAGAGTGTAACCGTATTTTATTTCATCGTAAAGAACGGTTTGTTCGTATAAATTTAAAAAATCGCTGTAAAGATATATTCCACGATTTATTGAACGAGTTGAAAGTTCTTTGAATCGGTTTTTTAATATCTGTATTTCGTCCGCCAAATTCTCACCGCCTTTGTAGTTTCAGTATATCATAAGTACAAGAATAAATAAAGTAACAGTTAAGATTTTAGCTGCAAAATCTTAACTGTTACTGATAATTATTTTTTCTTTTTTCCACCAAAGAAACCGCGTTTTTCTTCGGGGTGAACGGGCTTGTGACCCATAGTGTCGTTGAATTTAAGAAGTGCGGATTTCTGCTCTTCGGTTAATGACTTGGGAACTTCCACAATAACTCTTACAAGTTGGTCGCCACGGCGTGAACTGTTAAGTACGGGAATACCTCTGCCTTTAAGTTTGAATACCTGACCGGGCTGTGTGCCTGCGGGAAGTTCGTATTCAACCTGACCGTCAAGTGTAGGTACTCTCAATTTATCGCCGAGAGCCGCTTGAACGTAGGATATTTTCATATCGTACCATACATTATAGCCGTCGCGTTCAAAATATGCGTGAGGTTTAATGGAAACGCCAACTCTTAAATCGCCGCCGGGACCGCCGTTTACACCGTGGTTACCCTCTCCGCGAACGGTGAAAATCTGTCCGTCATCAATACCTGCGGGGATAGTAATTTCTTTTTTCTGCGTTTTTCTGATTCTGCCTGCGCCTTTGCAACGTGTACAGGGGTTGGGGTTAAACATGCCTTTACCACCGCAACGCTGACAGGTTTTTGATGTACTTATTGTTCCGAAAGGTGTGCGCTGTTGAACGTTAACCTGGCCTCTGCCGTTGCATTCGGGACAAGTCTGGGGTTGCGTGCCTTTTGCCGCACCGTTACCGCCGCATTCATCACAAAGTTCTATGCGTTGGAATTCAACGGTCTTTTTGCAACCTTTTGCCGCTTCTTCAAAGGTGAGATATACATTTGTCTGAATATCACTGCCTCGTCTTGGTGCGTTGGGGTTGGAACGTGAGCTGCCGCCACCGAAACCGCCGAAGAATGAACCGAATATGTCGCCTAAATCGAATTCCATACCGTCGCCAAAGCCACCGAATCCACCGCCGAAGCCACCGCCGAAGCCACCTTGACCTGCACCGTAACCGGGGTCAACACCTGCAAAACCGAAACGGTCATATTTTTCTTTCTTTTCGCTGTCGGAAAGAATTTCGTATGCTTCGTTTGCTTCTTTGAACTTTGCCTCAGCCTCTTTATTATCGGGGTTAAGGTCGGGGTGGTATTTCTTTGCGAGTTGACGATATGCTTTTTTTATCTCGTCGGGTGTTGCGCTTTTTGAAACGCCTAACACTTCGTAATAATCTCGTTTGTCTGCCATATTATATCCTTCTAAAGACGGTACCTCTTGCGAGGCGCCGTCTTTATTTCAAATTTAATCAGTCAACATCTGTGAAAGGTGCTTCTGTGTAATTGTCACCCTGAGCGCCTGCTGCAGCGTTAGGATCAAAACCTGCACCTGCTGCTGCGTTGGGGTCAAAGCCCTGTGCACCGCCTGCTGCTTTATAGAGTTTTTCGGAAATTTCGTAGAATTTTGCCTGGAGTGCTTCCTGTTTTGACTTGATGTTGTCAATATTGTCGCCCTTGAGAGCCTCTTTGAGTTCATCGATTTTTGCATTGATGTCGTTCTTGTCAGCCTCGTCGAATTTATCGCCGTTTTCTGAAAGAAGTTTTTCGCACTCAAATACCATCTGGTCAGCACCGTTACGAAGGTCAACTTCCTCTTTGCGCTTCTTGTCTTCTTCTGCAAACTGTTCTGCTTCTTTAACAGCGCGTTCAATATCGTCTTTGCTCATATTGGAAGATGCTGTGATAGAAATTGACTGTTCTTTACCTGTGCCAAGGTCTTTTGCGGAAACGTGTACGATACCGTTAGCGTCAATATCGAAAGTAACTTCGATCTGAGGTGTACCGCGACGTGCGGGAAGAATACCGTCAAGGTGGAACATACCGAGAGTTTTGTTGTCTTTAGCAAATTCTCTTTCACCCTGAAGAACGTGGATTTCAACAGATGTCTGATTATCAGCAGCAGTTGAGAATACCTGGCTCTTCTTTGTGGGGATAGTTGTGTTTCTTTCAATTATCTTTGTGCAAACGTTACCGAGTGTTTCGATACCGAGAGAAAGGGGAGTAACGTCAAGGAGAAGAAGTCCTTCAACATCGCCACCGAGAACACCTGCCTGAAGTGCAGCACCGATAGCAACACATTCGTCGGGGTTGATGCCCTTGAAGGGTTCTTTGCCTGTGTAAGATTTAACTGCGTCCTGAACAGCGGGGATTCTTGAGGAACCGCCAACCATAAGAACTTTGTCAATTTCTTGAACTTTAAGACCTGAGTCGGAAATTGCCTGACGAACAGGACCCATAGTTGCTTCAACAAGGTCTGCTGTAAGTTCGTTGAATTTTGCTCTTGTAAGAGTTGTATCAAGGTGAAGAGGACCGCCTGCTTCAGTCATTGTGATGAAGGGAAGGTTGATAGCAGAAGAGGTAACACCGGAAAGTTCGATTTTTGCTTTTTCTGCTGCTTCTTTAAGTCTCTGCATTGCCATTTTGTCGTTGGAAAGGTCCGTGCCTGTTTCTTTTCTGAATTCAGCAATAAGCCAGTCAATAATTCTCTGGTCAAAGTCGTCACCGCCAAGACGGTTGTTACCTGCAGTAGCAAGAACTTCCTGAACGCCTTCGCCCATTTCGATAATTGAAACGTCGAAAGTACCGCCGCCAAGGTCGTAAACCATAACTTTCTGATCTGCTTCTTTATCAATACCGTAAGCGAGAGCAGCAGCAGTAGGCTCGTTGATGATTCTTTTTACTTCAAGACCTGCAATTTTACCTGCATCCTTAGTTGCCTGACGCTGTGAGTCTGTGAAATATGCGGGAACGGTGATAACTGCTTCTGTAACTTTATCACCGAGGTAACTTTCTGCATCGGCTTTGAGTTTAGAAAGAATCATTGCAGAAATCTGCTGGGGTGTGTATGATTTGCCGTCGATTTCAACTTTGTAGTCTGTACCCATCTGTCTTTTGATAGATGAAATAGTTCTGTCGGGGTTCTGAACTGCCTGACGTTTTGCAACCTGACCTACAAGTCTTTCACCGGATTTGCTGAAACCAACAACAGAAGGTGTTGTTCTGTTGCCTTCTACGTTTGCGATAACTACGGGCTCGCCACCCTCAATAACTGCTACGCAAGAGTTTGTTGTACCTAAGTCAATACCAATTGTTTTTGCCATAATAAATAACCTCCGTATATATTTTAGTGTTTTATGTCTGTTTTAATTCGTAACCTGTACGGTTGCGAATCTGAGAATTCGGTCGCCCATTCTGTAACCTTTTTCAAAAACGCCTGCTACGGAGTTTTCGGGGAGGTCACTGCTTTCAACAGTCATTACTGCGCTGTGAATGTTGGGATCGAATTCATCGCCGACTTCACCGAAAGATTCAACCTCAAGATTTTTGAGAATGTCGCTCAACTGTGTGAGTGTCATCTCAATACCTTTGCGGTAAACTTCAATGTCATCGGTTTTCTTTTCAGTTGCTCTGTCAAAGTTATCAATGACAGGAAGCAACAGTTTTAACGTGTTTGCTTTTGAATCGCCGTAAGCCGCTTCTTTTTCACGCTGTGAACGTTTGCGGAAATTATCGTACTCGGCGAGAGTGCGAAGGTGAGCATCCTTCAAAGCGGTGATTTCTGCATTGAGTTTCTCAATTTCTGCTTTTAAGGCTTCTGTTTCACCTTTTTTATCTGCTCTTTTTTTCTTTGATTTTTGTTCCTTGGAAGTGTTTTCTGCTTCTTCGGTAACTTCATCATTTTTTTTGATTTCTTCGGTTGCCATTTCCTCGCTCCTTTAGAAATATATATCTATTATTAGTATTTATTCTTCATCCAGAGTTTCTGTAAGAAGTGTTCCTATAACTCCGGCTAAATATTTGATGGTGGGGATAAGATGTGCGTAATCAAGCCTTGTGGGTCCGATTATGCCGATTGAACCGCTGTCACGGTCGCCAACGGAATATTTTGAAAAAATCGTTGTGCTGTTTTTAAGTTCTCTGTATGCGTTCTCAGTACCGATAGCCACGTTTAACGACTTTTTATGAGAATCAAGCATATTTTCAAGGGGTGTTCCTCTGTGTAAGAAGTCCATCAGTCTGAAAGCATCTTCGGAAAGTTCGCTGTGATTAAGGATGTTGTTTTGCCCTTTTAAATGTAACTCGGTGGTTTTAACCGCTTCGCAAAGGTCTGCGATAGCACAAAGGAAAGGGGACATTATGAAAACTTTATCACCTAGGGATGCTACGAGGGTCTGTATAAAAGGAACGCTTATATCCGAAACGCTTCGCCCGTTAAAATACGTCTGGCAGATGTTATAGAAAACTTCCGCAATATCCACGTTTATTTCGGGATCGCTTCTGACAACGGCACTTTTTAAGATACCCGAAGTGGCAAGAAGAACTATCATAGCAGTATGATTACTTAACGGAACAAGTTCTATACGCTTAATGAATGCTTCGCTGTCTGCAGGGGAAGAGGATACTGCAACACAGTTTGTGAGTTCTGCAAGTATACTGCCTGCTTTCTCCAGTAATTTATCGGGCTCACCCGAAAAGGTCTGAATCCAGATTTTGATACGTTCCTGCTCCTCTATACCTAATTCGTAGTTTGCCATAAGGTTATCAACGTAATAGCGGTAACCTGCTTGAGAGGGGATTCTGCCGGCAGATGTGTGAGGCTGGGCAAGTAAACCGAGATCGACTAAATCAGCCATATCGTTTCTTATGGTGGCAGAGGAAACTGCGTTACCCATTTCGGCGCAAATTGCTTTTGACCCCACAGGCTCGCCTGTGGCAATAAAGCGTTCGATTATAATTGCAAGAATGAGTTGTTTGCGCTCGGTAAGTTCAGCCACAGGAATCACCTCTTTATTATATGTGGTTTCAGCACCGTTTAGCACTCTGTTTGTGTGAGTGCTAACTCTGTTAATAATATACCCCCGAAATTAAGTTTTGTCAACCTTTTTCAGGAAGTTTTTTGTAAATAGTTTGTGAATAGAAATAAAATGCAAAATGCAGAATGCAAAATGCAAAATTTCGGAACTGCGTTGCGATTATATTTATTATTGTATACAAAAACTCTCCTTTTACTGATGAAAAGGAGAGTTTTTGTTTGTGTCGCAACAAACAGAGCCTTGTGTTGTTTAGACTATAAACCAAATGTGATTTAAAGCAATACATCAAATGTGATTTATGTTAATCTTGTTACAACTAACAAAACTGAAAGGTTGAGTTTATGAATTATTCACAGCGCCTGAGAGCCTTAAGAGAAGATAATGACAAAACACAAAAAGATATTGCAGAGATATTAAATACAACGCAACAGTATTACGGACAGTATGAATTAGGTAAAAGGTCGTTACATATAGACCACCTTATAACACTGTGTCAATATTATAATGTAAGCGCAGATTATATTTTAGGTTTAAAGGACGAACCTTTGCCTATTAAATGATATAATCGGCGAAGCCCCGAAATTTCGCATTTTGCATTTTCCATTTTGCATTCAAAAAAAATATCCCCATCCGTTATCGGATGGGGAGTTTTTTTGTAATTACTGCTCAACGGGATAAACGCTGACCTTTTTGCGGTCTCTGCCAAGACGCTCGAAACGAACCTGGCCGTCTACAAGAGCAAAGAGTGTATCGTCTTTACCTTTGCCTACGTTAGTACCGGGGTGGATCTTTGTGCCTCTCTGTCTTACAAGGATGTTACCTGCAAGAACGTGCTGACCGTCAGCTCTTTTAGCACCGAGTCTTTTTGATTCGGAATCACGGCCGTTACGGGTAGAACCCATACCTTTTTTATGAGCAAATAACTGGATGTTGATTTTAAGCATTCGTTACACCTCCGTAGTAGTTATCGTAACATTTTTGGGATATTGCTTTGCAAGTTCTTTTATATGAAGTTCGAACCCAAGCAATATATCATTCGATTTATCTGCACTTTCTTCGGGGATTATGATTTTCATCATACCGTCCTGAACATCGGCAGAAGCGTTTATCTGCATTATTTCGAGGAGTGTGTTGGCGGTCATATATGCGGCAGAGGAAACTGCGGAACAAACAATGTCGTTACCGTGAGTACCGTAACCGGAATGACCTTTTATCATAAAACCTAAAGGTGCATCAGTTGATGTGTGATAAAACTTAACGTTTATCATTGATTACGCATTGATGGCTGAAATTTCAACCTTTGTATAGGGCTGTCTGTGACCCATTTTGCGCTTTTCATTCTTTTTGGGTTTGTAAGTTGCAACAACGATCTTTTTGCCTTTGCCGTTCTTAAGAACTTTTGCGCTAACAGAAGCACCGTCAACGTAAGGAGCACCGACTTTAATACCGTCATCTGCACCAACTGCGATAACCTTGTCGAAGGTTATTTCGGAATCAGCTTCAACTTCAAGTTTCTCAACGAAGATAACATCGCCATTCTGAACTTTGTACTGTTTTCCGCCTGTTTCGATGATTGCGTACATAGATTTTTACCTGCTTTCTTTCAGTCTCGCTAACAAGGCATACTATATAATAGTATTTATGGACGCACTTATAGCGTCCGCCCTTAATATGCGGCAAATGGTATTCTAACAGATAATGTTCTGTTTGTCAACAAAAAAACCACTTTTTTCAAGTTCTTTTTTCATATCGTCGGGAAGGGGCGCAACGAAGGTCATTTCTTTATTTGTAACAGGGTGGAGAAATGAAACTTCACGGCAATGAAGTGCTGCGCGTGTGAGATATTCGGTAACAGGTGCGCCGTACATATCGTCACCTAAAAGGGGGTTGCCGATATGAGCGCAATGTACTCTTATCTGATGTGTTCGTCCCGTTTCGGTTTTAATTTCTAAGAATGTTTTATTGTCAAGGTGTGCAATTGCTTTCCAATGGGTAACTGCTTTGTCACCCTGTTCGCCCACTGCACGAACAGTCTTATTTAAATCGGGACGGTAAATAGGGGCGTCAACAGTACCCGAATTTTCCATATCACCGTATGCAATAGCATTGTATGTTTTTTCAATATTTCCGTTTAAACGGGAAGCGCAAAATGCATTCTTTGTAAAGACCATTACCCCCGAAGTTACTTTATCAAGTCTGCCGACTGCACGGGCAACGGCAGAGGGACTGTCGGTTTTAGCAAGGTAATTTGCTACTGCATTGCAAAGTGTTTCGTTGGGGTGGTTAAATGTTGGGTGAACAGATATTCCCGAGGGCTTATTTATAATAAGTAAATCTTCATCCTCATAAATAACAGACAACTCCATTTCCCATAAAAGCGGAGCCGTACTTTTTTCGGGTAAGTGTAATTCTAAGGCGTCACCTTTAAAAACTTTATCAACTAAACGTGCAGGTTCATTGTTAATAAGAACTGCGCCATAAGTATGACGCAGTGACTGAACAATATGAGTTGAAAGTTTAATATGACCTTTTAAAAAATGTAAAAGAGGTCTGTTATCATATTCTTCAGTTATTACATAATTTATAACGCGCATATAACTAAGACCTCCTTCGTAAAAAACTTTGAACAATTTTCTGTTCTGCAAAAAAACGCGAAATGTATATGCGAATGTATATACATAGGTCGAAAAAAGGCGATTGTTCAAAAAAATGTAGATGTAAAGTCAGTTGCTTTACATATTTTTTCTCTTTTAAAATTCCAAAAAGAGAAAAAGAGCGAGTTTTAAACATTTTAGACATAGTTTTGAACAATGACAAGCATATTACTTTACGAAATTTTCATTCATTACCAATGTATTGACTATGTATAAAAATAAAAAAATGGAAAAAATATACAGTTTGTACCGTATTATTTAATAGGAAATTCAGATATTTTTCTTTCGTTGAATTTGGCAACAAAATCGAAACCTGCTTCACGGGCGATTTCATAAGCCTGAGGAATACCGAAACCGATACGCTCTGCATAGTGTGAATCCGAACCTACGCTGACAAGTCTGCCACCCAATTCTTTGTATCTTTTAACAGTGTCAATATCGGGTGAAGGTTTGTTGATGGGGTATTTAAGACCGCCCATATTTATTTCAAGAGCCTTGTCCTTTTCAGCACAAAGTTTCAGAAGTTCATCAACCTTTTTAGAATATTTATTTATATCTTCAATATAACCGCATATGTTATAAATGTATCTGAAAGGATATGTAATGTGAGCGAGAATATCAAAATCGCCCCATTCGAGCATTGCGATAAGTTCATCGAAATATTCGTTCATCATATCCTCAATATTGATGCCGTCAAAGGATTTCATATAATAAAAATCTTCTCTGCCACGGAGGTTGTGAATAGAGCCGATGATGACGTCGTATTTTTGCATATTTATAATTTTATTTGCAAGTTCCGGGTCATAGTGAGGCTGAGCCAATTCGATACCTCTGAGAATTTCCAGTCTGCCGGAGAATGCTGCCTTAGCCTTTGAAACTTCAAAATAACTCTGCATTGTACGGCGGTCGTATTCGTCTTTGTAAAAAGCATCAACTTCACAATGGTCTGTGAATGCAACACATTCTATGCCGTTTGACTCAGCAATTTCAGACATATATGTACATGAATGGTTTCCGTCGGGGGAGTTATCCGTATGGGTGTGTAAGTCAATAATTTTTATTTCACTCATAATAAAAACCTTCTTTCCAATGACATATAATATCACAAAAATATAATGTTGAACAGAGTTTGTGTTAAAAAATAAAGAATAATCTTTTAAATTGTCAATATTTATGATAAAATACAGGGGAGAGGAGTGAGAGTATGAAACTCACCGTTAAAGCGAATGCAAAAATAAATCTGCTTCTTGATGTGACAGGCATTAAGAAAAACGGTTATCACAGTCTTTTTACCGTTATGCAGTCTATAAGTCTTGGGGATACGGTTACTGTTGAAAAAACAAATGGTAACGATATTACCGTTTCTTGCACTGTTCCGGGTGTTCCCACAGACAGCAGAAACATAGTTTATAAATGTGCCGATAAATTTTTTCAGTATGCAGGTATAACCGAAAATAAAGGTGTTCATATCCATATTGATAAAGTTACTCCTTTTTGTGCGGGTATGGGCGGCGGAAGTGCCGACGGTGCGGCAGTTCTTGTGGCTCTTAATAAAATATTTAATACAAATTATCCTGAAAAAATACTTTGCCGAATAGGTGTAAAAGTAGGGGCGGATATTCCCTTCTGTATTGTGGGCGGTACTGCGTTGGCTCTTGATACGGGTGCGGTTGTTGCACCTCTTCCCGATGTTGAGGGTTACAGTATCGTTGTAGTAAAACCCGAGGACGGAGTTTCTACAAAAGAGGCTTACGAGGCAGTTGACTCTCTTGAAAATATGAAACATCCGAAGAATCAAGAGATGCTCGAATATCTTGCAGACGGTGATACCGAAAACGCACTTAAACTTTGCAGTAACGTGTTTGAACAGGCTTTGGAAGTTCCCGGAAGAGTAGATATTAAAAATATTTGCAATAATAACGGTGCCGTTGCCTCTTGTATGACAGGTTCGGGGTCTGCGGTTTACGGAATATTTAAAGAGAAAGCACAGGCTGAGAAAACTGCAGAAGAATTAAAAACGAAATTTACAAACGTATTTATTTGCACACCTGAAAAGACAGGTGTAGAAATTATTTCAATAACTGAATAAAAATTTTAAAACCGCCTAAAATCATTTTAGAAAATGAAAGGGCGGTTTTTTATGTCATTATTCAGATACAAAACGTTTAACGAAAAGAAAGATAAATTATTGTTATCGGTTTTTGCAACGGCATTGGCTTTATATACGGCTTTTTCCTGTACATATTTCGCAGGTTCGGCAAAAAGTGTAAGAGATGATGTTGTAAGACTTCATATACTTGCAAACAGCGATTCGGAAATTGACCAGGCAGTTAAGTTAAAAGTACGGGACGCGTTACTGAAAAAGAACACGTCACTTCTGACAAAAGGTGTGAATACAGATAACGCACCGCTTTATTTTGAAGTTTCAAAAGACGAGTTACTGGAAACTGCACAGACTGTATTGAAAGAAAACGGTTTTAGTTACGGTGCAGTAATAACCCTTGAAAAAGAATATTTCGAAACAAGAGAGTACGGAAAACTTACTTTTCCCGCAGGGGAATATACTGCGTTAAAGGTGGTGTTAGGCGAGGGCAAAGGTCATAACTGGTGGTGTGTTATGTTCCCGCCCCTTTGTGTGCCTGCCGCCGACGGAATGGAAACTGATGAAAATACCGCCGACTATTTAACTGAAAACGGCGAAAAAATAGTCAGCGGCGGCAATAAATTTGTTGTTAAATTCAAATTACTTGAACTGTATGAAGAACTAAAATATAAAATTAAATTGTAGTTTCAGCGTGTCTTGTAACGTGACAACCTACATTAACTGCCACGGGTAAACCTGCAATATGGGTGGGTGCAGTTTCAATATTAACCGCAAGGGCAGTTACGTTACCGCCGAAGCCTTGAGGACCGATACCCAGTTCATTAACTTCTTTCAGCATTCTTTCTTCAAGTTCTTTGTAAAAATCATCGTTATGTGAAACAGAAATATCTCTGCATAATGCTTTTTTTGCGAGAAATGCAACGCCCTCGAAATCGCTTCCTATACCTACGCCCAAAACAACAGGGGGGCAGGGGTTTGCATCTGCAATTTTTACGGTTTCTGTAACGAAATTTACTATATCATCAACAGTAGCAGAGGGTGTAAACATTTTAATTCTGCTCATATTCTCACTGCCGAAGCCTTTTGGTGCGGCGGTGAGTTTTATTTTATCACCCGGCACAAGAGTTAAATGAATAAGTGCAGGGGTGTTATCGTTGGTGTTGCCGCGACGAATGGGGTCTTTGACTATTGAACAACGTAATTTTCCGTCAAAATATGCTTTTCTTACACCGTTGTTTACTGCGGTGTTAAAGTCACCGTCAACAATATGAACATCCTGACCTAATTCGCAAAAAAGAACAGCCATACCTGTGTCCTGGCAGATGGGAATATCTAAATTTTTTGCGGCGTCAAGATTTTTACACATATCGCAAAAAATACCTTTTGCTAAATCTGTGTTTTCAAGATTTTCACAACTTCTTATTTTATTTTCAAGTGATTTCGGTAAAACTGCGTTGGCTTTTAAGAAAAGTTCTTCCACAGTTTTTTCAATGGTCACTGCACTTATTTCTCTCACAATTTTCACCTGCAATAAATATAAACCGTGCCGAAAAGGGCACGGTTAGATGTTTAGCCTCTCTGATTACCGCCGCGGCGAGGTGTTGAAGTACCGCGTTTTGCAACGGAATTCTTCTTAAGGTCGCTCATTTTTTCGTCGCTTACGGTTTTAAATCTTGCCATCATATCTTCAAAAGACATATTCTCAGGTTCTGTACGCTGAGTACCTGTCCACACCTGAGGCTGTGACCTTCTGGGTCTGTCGCCGTTGGGTCGTTTCGGTTTTGATTCTTCTTCCTGGGGAAGAGCCTTCTTGATAGAAAGCGCAATTTTACCTTTTTCGTTTATGTCGATAACTTTAACTTTAACTGTATCGCCTTCGGAAAGTTTTTCGTGAATATCTTTAATAAAAGATGAAGAAACCTCCGAAATATGTACCATACCTGTTGTCTTATCGGGGAATTCCACAAATGCCCCGAAATTTGTAATGCCTGTTACTTTACCTTCAAGAATCGCACCGATTTCCACTGCCATAGTTTACCTCTGTTGAAATTATTCTTCTGCTCCGGGTGTTATGTCCACATATACACGTTCGTCAGGCATAACGTACCCTTTTTTTCTGGCATATTCTTCTGCAAGAGCCGCCTCATCCCCTTCGGAAACGGCTTTTTCAAGAGCCTCGTTTTCAGCAACCTGGCTCTCGTGAATGCTGACAAGGTTTGTGAGTTCGGCTTCCTTATCGTTAATTTCGCTCTGTACTTTGATAAAAGAATAAACGAAATACAGCACAATGCAAGAACATAAGATAATTGCAATTATGCTTACCGGCTTAACTTGCTTTTTCTTCTTCCTTGCCTTTGCCAAAATCACGACCGCCTTTCTTTCCGATGGGTTTGTTTGCGAATAATATACCTAATAAATTATACACATATAACCTCAGTTTTGGCAAGAGTTTTTTTCGCATTTTAGTGGACTTTTTTTCCGTTTTTCTGAAAAGTTTCGATATTTTTCCAAAAAGTGCCGAAAAAACCTTTTTTATAAGGCGAAAAGGGGCGGAAATCACCTTGAAAATAAAAGCATAAAACCGTCTTAAAAGTGATACTGCACGGTCGGTTATTTTAATTACTGCAATGCCGAAAGAGATATAATAAAAAAGTGCGCCGATAAGTTCGCCTGCAATTATATAAAAACGAACTTCACCTTTATTAAGGGCGAGTATAAAAATAAAAGTACAAAAGCCGAATAATATGAAATACAGAATATCAAAGAAAACAATAGCGCCTTTTGATTTGGTAAGAGAAAGTCGCAAGGCTCTGAGAACGTCGTAAAGGATACCTAAAAGAAACCCGAGGCCAAGAGAACTTATAAAAATTGTAAGTTGCTCACTTTGGGGTACAGAATACATCAGCGGAACACCCTCGATAGAAAACTGCCGCTTTTTTCTATTACATCTGCATACTGTAAAGAACTGATTTTACCCTCAATACAAAGTTCACCTATTTCTAAAGATAATTTTGTAATATGAAGTTTTTCTCCGCGGACGGTCAGTTCACCGTAATCCGTAGCGGCTACAATTGTTTGTTCATCAAAACTTCCCACATCGTTTACGCCTGAAACAGAAAGGGTTTTTCTGTCCTCAAGTATACAGTTGTGGGGTAAAAGACCTGTCTTTTTATCGTCTGTCATAAAAACACCTCCGTTACTACAAAGGTATGCAGAAACGGGGGCGTATATGTTTGTTATTTAATTTTAGTTATTTTATCGCCTTTTACAAGGTATGCGTTTTTACTTATATCAATGAGTGGTTGGTCATTCAGTGAATCGGTATAGAAATTTTCAATTTCGGTGTCGGGGTATTCTTCAAAAAACGCCTTAACTTTATTTTCTCTGAAACAAAGGCGGGATATTTCTCCTGTTTTACTGTCGATTACAGTTCCCATATAGCGTTTTATTCCTAAACGCTCACAAATGATTTTTAAACTGATTTCCGGTGAACAGGAAATTATAAGGTCATCGTCGCTTTGCACTTCTTTGTAAAAGGGCTTGATTTTATGCATATTATTATCCCAGAAAACTTTGAAATCATCGCCCATACCTATGTTTTTTACGTAGTAATCGGTGACGGTTTTGCCGTATTTTGAGAGTGCTTCTTCTACGGTTATTGCGCCTTTTTTGTATTTTATTAAGGCGTTCATAACGGTAGGGATGTATTTTAAAAGCGATTTATCCTTTTTACAGTAATATAAAAAGAAATCTATTACGCTTTCGCCGTCGTATATTGTGTTATCAAAATCAAAAACATTCATAAATTTTCTCCAAGATTATTTGTTGTTGGAAGCCATAGCGGCGGCTAAGGCGTATTTTGACTGACTGTAATTCACGAAACTGTCAAAATCTGTGTAATTCTTATTATCACAGGGTGAAATTATATTGGTGTAATGGCTTAATTCAATACATACCCCGGGTCTGCTATATGTATAGCGGAACCAGTTTTCAAATCCTCCGCCGTAGTCGGTAGGTTTAAGGGTAGGCTCTGTCATACTGAGACCTGAAGAAAAGGCAATATCTTCAGCAAATGCCTTGTAAAGACCGTTAAAATTTGTGTTAAAGGTATCGCCCCAGAAAATACAGTTACCTTTGATGTGAATAGAGAGGGCAAATTCAAAACTATTTTCTTCACAGAGAGTCATAAGCGTTTTAGTTTCGCTTTCACTGCCGCTTTCGTAACCTTTAAAAAAGTGGGTGTAAGGGGAATTTACACCGTTATCGATATACTCCCAAGCCAACGGGAAGTTTCTGTTAATATCTACACCGTTAAGATTTGCTTTGTATTCTTTAATATCAGTTATTCTGACGTTTTTGTTTGCATTCATTCGTCCCGAAATTATTTCAAGTCCGTCGGGATTAACGCAAGGTATAATATAAAGAGTATATTCACAAAGAAGTTCTTTTATATTAAAGTTTCCGTAAATTCCTGTTCCTTTTTCATTTTGGAAGCAGTAATCTTCAATGACACGTAAAAGATATTTTGTTGTAATGTGCTCGCGAGCGTGGATACCGCCTATAACAAGCGCCTTTTTTTCGCCGTTACCCATTGTAAACATTAAAATTTCTTTGCCGCTTTCGGAATAACCTGCGGTGAAAAGTTTTAAAGAATGGGGATATTCGTTTCTTAATTTTAACATATTGGTCATTAAGGAATCGTAACTTTCGGGGGTAGAAGTATCAATAACAGAAGTAAATTGAAAAACAGGAGTGTTTTGCACAGGTTCATTTTCTCTGTCTTCAGGTGTAGGGGTAAAAACCGAAAGTAAGCAACCTATAACAAGAACAACAGCGGCGAAAACCGATATTGCTGTTATTGATTTGCTGTATTTAGTATCTGTCATTTTGCACCTCCCGAAGAATATGAGAATATTTTATTCCTTTTTCGTCGTAAAGTAAAGATTATGAAGAAAATAAACAGGAAAAATGTCGGAAAATGTTTCTAAAAATAAAATTTTGGCGCTATTTGGTTGTGATTTATGGGGATATGGTTTATAATATAAAGTAAAAAAAAGACTTGGATTTGTGTGGTGTTTAAATGAAAAGATCTGTCAGGACAACAATACTTACCCTTGCTGTTGTGAGCCTGATTATGGTTTGTATGACTACGTTTTCCTACGCAGGCGGGTTCGGTATAGGCCCCGATATGCCTGAAAATATAAATACGGTCAACACTTTCGAGGGCGTGAATTTAACTTGGGGAAAGTCGCCTGAATCCGACGGCTATAAGGTTTACAGACGTCTGCCCGAGCAAAGACATTCTGTTGAAATCGCGGAAATTGAGGGTGCGGATAAGAACTTTTTTACCGATAAAACTGCCGAAAGCGGAAAAAAGTATGAATACTCGGTAAGGGCATATAAAGATATATTTTTAAGCAGGTTAAGCGAAAGAAAAGAATTAGTGAGACTTTCTCAGCCTACAATAGAAAAGGTCACTCTCGGTGACGGTTGCATAGAACTTAATTGGAAAAAATCAGCGGGCGCAGAGGGTTATTACGTTTACAAAAAGACAGCACAGGGAATAGAGTTCCTTGGAAATGTAAAAGGTGATAATAACTGTTTTTACGAAGATAAAGATGTTTCGGAAAGGAAATCTTATACATATACCGTTACTGCATACAGCGGAGAAAGCAGAAGTTCTCACGAATATAAAACTTCCCCCATATTTGTCGGTACACCTAAGATAACAAGTGTGGAAAACACAGGTAAAAGTATTACTGTTAAATGGCAGAAACCAAAATTTGCCGATAGTTTTGTAATATACAGAAAAGGTAATAACGATACACAATGGGTTAAACTGAAAGTTTTGTCATCTGAAGCGGATAATTTTATAGATTCCGATGTAAAAAGCGGAGAAATTTACACTTATACCGTAAGGGCGATAAGTCAGAAAAATTACAGCGGTTATAATAAAAGCGGTGTCAGTTTACAGTGCTTAAATATACCCGAAAACTTTAGTGCGGGAAATTATAATGACGGCATTTCACTTTCATGGGATGCAGTAGAGGGTGCAGAAAGTTATAATGTTTACAGAACTTACGATAAAACTACTGAAATTATCGGGCAGACCGCTTCTGTTGCATATTCGGATATGAACGTTGAGGAAGGTAAAACTTACACGTACAGTATAAAAGCCGTAGGTTTTAAATCGGATATGCTTTCTGACAGTACCGAAAATATTTCCTGCTGTGTTTTAAAGAAACCTCTTAACATTGCGGCGGTTAATATGTTCGACGGTATTCAGTTATATTGGGAAAAATCAAACTCCGCAACAGGTTATATTATTTATAGAAAAAATTTCGGCGAAATGGAATGGACGAAAATAAGAACCGTAAATTCCCGTAACACTAATTACATAATAGACCACGATGTACAAAAAGACAGGATGTATATGTACACCGTGCAATGTGTTAAAAACGGCGTTTTAGGAAGTTTTGACGTTAACGGTGTATCAATACGCCATATTCCGTCCCTGGGTATTAAAGCCACACTTTGTCCGCAGGGCATAAAACTTCAATGGAGCGAGATTCGTAACAGCAGCGGTTATGAACTTTTCAGAAAAACAGACGGTGATGCGGATTGGGTAAAAATAGGTTCAATAGATGCTTCGCAGACAGCATGCATTGACGGTAACCCCATTTACGGCAAGAAGAATAATTATGTTGTGCGCGTTCTGTTTTCCGACGGCGGTTTTGCGGATTCAACGGTTTCATCGGCTTTCGGTATAGACCCCAACAAGCCTATGGTTGCGCTCACTTACGATGATGGTCCGAGTACCGAGGTTACAAACAGGATTCTTGATAAACTTGCTCAGTATAACGCCAGGGCAACGTTCTTTGTTGTGGGCGAAAGAGTTAATAAATACAGTGATTGTTTAAAACGCGCCGTAAGTCAGCATTGTGAAATCGGAAACCATTCGTACCATCACAAAGACCTTTCAAAATCAACGGCCGAGGAGATTAAACAGGAGATTATATCTACAAATACGGCAGTTGAAAATATAACAGGTGTTTATCCTGTTGTTGCCAGAGCCCCCGGCGGTGCTGTAAACGATTTGGCAAGAGAAAATGCAGGAATGCCGTTTATATTCTGGTCTATTGATACGTTGGACTGGAAATACCGTAATGCTGAATCGGTTACCGAAAAGGTGAAGAATGAGGTAAAAGACGGCTCCATAGTTTTAATGCACGATTTATATAATTCCACCGCAGATGCAAGTGATATTTTAATTCCGTGGCTTACGGAAAACGGATACCAACTTGTTACGGTATCGGAAATGATGGCGGTTAAAGGAATTGAAATGAAAGACGGCGAAACTTATATAAGCGGATATTAAAATGAAAATGGCTACCCATTTTGTTGGGTAGCCATTTTTATTTCTTTATAATTACTGCACCGAATGCAGGTACTTTAACAAGATCAGTAACAAGTGAACCTAAAAGTATTTCTTTTTGATATTTGAATTCTTCGGGGAGATAATAGTCTATTTCGTGGGGATTTCGGTTTGCTATAACAAAAAGTGTTTCCTTTTCGCATTGGCGTTTGTATGCCACACAGGAAAGCATAGCAGAGTAGGGTATGAAATCGCCGTCTTTAAGGCTTTTTGAATTGCGTCTTATCTCACCAAGTTTTTTATACCAACTTGTAAGTTCCGTGTCCTCGTTGCCCCAGGGAAAAAATCCTCGGTTAAAGGGGTCGCCGCCACCTTGTAAACCTGCTTCGTCGCCATAGTAAACAGAAGGAAAACCGGGAAGCGTATATTGAAGCACGGTAGCGGTTTTTAAAAGAGTTTTAGCCTTTTGGTATTCTTCGTTCGTGAGTTTGCATTGTGCTTGAATATGTCGGGGTTTATGCTCGATAGAATCGTAAATAAGGCTCGTTAATATTCTGGCGGTATCGTGAGTACCTATATGGTTCATAAGGCAATTAAGAGCCTGTTTCGGATAATTTTCGCAAACTGATACAATGCTTTCCATAAAGTTTTCTGCAACGCCGTAACGCATAAAGGTAAGAATTGCACTTGCGAACGGATAGTTCATAACGCTGTCAAGTTGGTCACCTAAAAGGTAACGCCGTCTGCCGCCGTGGCTGAATTTATTTGTGGCATCCTCCCAAACTTCCCCTATGATAAGATAATCTTTGTTAAGTGCTTTCACACTTTTTGAGAATTCATCGAGGAATTTATCGGGAAGTTCATCAGCAACGTCAAGTCTGAAACCGTATGCACCGTTACTGAGCCATTTTTCCGCAACACCGTTTTTGCCTGCAATAAAATTTATGAAAGATTCGGTATCTTCATTGGTTTCGGGGAGTGTATCAATTCCCCACCAAGTTTTGTAGGTGCCGTCATTTTTAAACGTAAACCAATCTTTATAAGGACTGTCGGGATTATTGTATGCACCCTTACTTTCATAACGGTTTTCACGGTTAAAGTAAATACTGTCTGACCCTGTATGGCTGAAAACTCCGTCAAGAATAACCTTTATTGAATACTTATCGGCAGTTTTGCAGAGGGATTTAAAATCATCTTCCGTGCCTAACATGGGGTCTATTTTCATATAATCGGCAGTATTGTAACGGTGGTTTGAATGTGCTTCAAAAATAGGGTTTAGATAAAGAATATTAACACCTAAAGATGCAATGTAAGGAAGTTTTTCTTCAATACCTTTGAGAGTACCGCCGAAGTAGTCGTTATTAAGTATCTTTCCGTTTTTATCGGGTTCCCATACAGGTGTTTCATCGGTAGATTTGTGAAGAATTCGGTCTGCGGGATAGTCTTTTACAGGGGCACTTCCGATATTGAAACGGTCGGGGAATATCTGATACATAATTCCGCCCTTTGCCCAATCGGGAGTTTCAAAACCTTTTTTATATACTGTTTGTTGCCATTCGTTGCCGTTTGGTGCAAACTCACCGCATCCGCCTGAACGAAGGTAAATATTACCTCTCCCGAAAGGTGTTTCGTAAGTGAAGTGGTAGAAGTAAAGACCGCTTGTTTCAAAGGTGATGTTTATATCCCACCATTCTTCATTTTCGCCGTTCATTCCGCACCAATATAAATCACGGTATATATTTTCCTCACCGTCTTTGTGTAAAACGAGGGTAACTTTATTGCAAGAAAAAGTTCTGGGCATAAGAACAGCAAGCCGCAGGTTGTCGCCTGCGGCTGTACTGCCAAATATTGATTTATGCCTTATATCCCGTGAATTAAATGGTATAAATTGCAAAATATCAGTCCTCGTAACCGTTGGGATTATTGTGCTGCCATCTGTAAGAGTCAGCGCACATTTCGTCTATGCCTTTTTCAGCCACCCAATTAAGTTCTTCTTTTGCTTTTGATGGGTCTGAGTAGCAAGTTGCAAGGTCGCCGGGGCGACGGTCTGTGATTTTGTAGGGAACTTTAACGCCCGATGCTTTTTCGAAAGCGGCTACAACTTCAAGAACACTGTAACCTCTGCCTGTGCCGAGATTATAAACGAAAACGCCCTTTTCATCAACTATTTTGTTAAGTGCCTTAAGGTGACCTTTTGCAAGGTCAACAACGTGTATGTAATCTCTTACGCCTGTGCCGTCAACAGTGTCATAGTCATCACCGTAAACATTAAGGTATTCGCGCTTACCCTCTGCAACCTGTGTAATATAGGGCATAAGGTTGTTGGGGATACCGTTGGGGCTTTCACCTATCATACCGCTGATGTGAGCACCGATGGGGTTAAAGTATCTTAAAATGCAAACGCTCCACTCGGGGTCGGATTTTGCAAGGTCCGTAAGAATCTGTTCAATAAAGAATTTTGTTGTGCCGTAGGGGTTTGTTGTACCGCCTGCAACCATTGTTTCTTTAAGAGGTGAAACGTTATGCTCGCCGTAAACTGTTGCAGAAGAACTGAAAACAATTTTTTTACAACCGTGGTCAGCCATTGCTTCGCAAAGTGTAACTGTACCGCTGATGTTGTTCTCATAATAAAGCAAAGGTTTTTCGCAGGATTCACCGACTGCCTTAAGACCTGCAAAATGAATTACGGAATCAATATCGTATTTTTCAAAAACTTTGTCAAGTGCTTCTCTGTCTCTGATGTCGCATTCTTCAAAATTGAAATCACGACCGGAAAGTTCCTTGATTCTGTCAAGAACTTTGGGGCAACTGTTGTAGAAGTTATCGATGATAACAATATCATTGCCGTTTTCAAGAAGTTCAATTGCCGTGTGTGAGCCTATGTAGCCGGCTCCGCCTGTAACAAGTACTGCCATTTGTATTCTCTCCTTATTATATCAGAAAATTATTTCCTCTTCGGTAGTTTCGGGTGCTTCGGTGGGTTTTTGTGTTGTGGGTTCCGTCGTCGATGGAACTGTTGTTTCTTTTTCGGTGGTTTTAGGTTCGGTAGTTTTATTGGAACCTGTGTTAGGGTTAGGGGTATAGATTATATTGTAATCTGTATTGGGTGCAATTGTGGGAATAGTTGTGGTTACACCGAAAATTGAAGTTTCAGAGGGGATTTCCGTAATCTGAGCAAAAGTGTTATTAGGATTTACTTGTTGTTGTGTAATTACGGGGTTCTTTATAACAGGGTTTGCATTATTCTGTAATTTTTCAGCATCGGGAGCATCAGAAGACGTTACAAAATAATCGCCGAAATAAAGACCTAACACAATGCAAAGAGCAATTGCAACGACTAAAAGTATTGCCGCAATAATCTTGCCTTTTTTATTTTTCTTTTCTTCGGGTTTTATGTCGGAAACAACTTCTGCTTCAATAAGGGACTGCTCGTATTTTGCAATTTCATCTTCGGAAGCAGTCATTTTGAAAACTGTTTCGTCAACATATTTATCAATCATTGAATAAAGTTCGTTGGTTGCTTCAACGATAAGATTGTCAATGCTTTCGCCGGCATCTGCAAAGAGTTTTTTTACTACAACTTTGTCGGCAGTCGCAACGCTGATGAAGGAGTAATAGTTTACTACCTCGTCACCTTTTTTCTCGCGGAAAATGTTTGAAAGGGTCGCGCCTAACTGAGTGTTTCTCAATTCCATTGCACTTTTTGCAAGTTGTGCGGCATATTGTTTCGGGTCCTCGATACCTGTATCGTTAACGAAAGGTGTAAAGAACACGTATTCGCCGTAACCTTCGCAGGCTTTAATGTCTTCCTTAAGCATTCTTGAAGCAGGAGTTGAGGGGATAGAGAGTCTTATATTATTCTGTGCTAATTTTTCTATAAGAAGTTCTGCTTTTGTTGAAGCTTTTGAGTGGCTTGAAATTTCTTCAAAAACCGCGGTTTTGTCTTCCGCTTTTTCAAAAAAAGGAAGGTCTGAATTCTGAAGTATATAGGGAACAACGGTATCAATTAAAGGGAATACTACTATGTATTGGTCATTGTCTTTAATATAAAAACCGCTGTAAAGACCGTCTTTTGAAATAAGTTCCGTGCTTTCGTTGGGAACGAGTGTATGTGCTTTTTTGAGTTTTTCGTCGGTAATGTCATCGCCTATAACTTTACCGATGTCGTCGCTGTAAGCAGGGGTAAAATTGAACGCTTTTATAAGAATAGGTTTAAATTTAAGGTAAACTTTGCTTTCGACACCTATAAGTATAATGTCCGTATCGTCAATACATTCGCTGAGATTTGTAAAAAGTGCCTTCGGGTCGGCGTAACTTTCAAAATAAACTATGTTTTCTTTTACGCATTCCGCAACGGTGCGTTTTACTTCTGCAAATGCATGGCTGTTCTGTTCAAAAGAATATGCTTTGATTTCCATTATCACACCTCGCATTTATATTAGTACAAGAAGAATTTTTTATCGTTCTTATACGGATTTTCACTTGGGTCTTTGTAATATGAATCGGGATATTTAACAGGAGTAGATTTCATAGAGGCAAGGTTTACATTTACCTCGGGGTTTTCACCGTCACGTACCATACGGGCAATAACAAGAAGTCTTGCGTCGTCATACTCGTAAGTACAAGTGCAAAGGGTAATTATGGTATCTGTGGGTAAAAGGTCAACACCTGTATCATAAAGTTTTCTTTTATCGATTTCTTCAATGTACTCCTCATAGCAAGCATCGGAACAATGGTTGAATGTGAAGTCGAAGAAATATCCGTTATCACTTTCTGTTGAACCGTTAGTAATAACTACGGCGTAAATTTTCCACAATTTTTTCTCAAAAAGCGAATCAAACTGAATTACGGGATGCTTTTTGAAGAAGTCTAAACTTCTGTAATTAAGAAGTTCTGCAAAACGCGAGCCGTCGGTCATATTGTGGCCGTATATAAGGGTGTTTCTGTCAAAGGGCTCAAAGTTATTTTTGTATGATGCGTAAATTGCACCGTAACTTGTTGTTTTGCCGTAAAAGTCGTGGTTAAGGTAATATTTATTGTTATCCGCCTGTACAACAGGGGAGTCGATTCTTGTGCCGTCAATGCTTATGTAACCCACGGTTTCGGGGTTGTTGGCATAATAAAGAGCATAATCACAAAGAATACCCGCAGGGAATTTAACGTTTATAAGTTCGGGATATTTTTCGTAAAGATAAGCCCATTTTTCTTCCTCCGACATATTTTCGAGTTCTTTTTTTATGTCATCGGGAAGAGTGGCGGAATCGTGTTGTTTTTGCTCTTGCCTTAAAACAAGGAATTTTTCAATACCGCGTTTTCCGAGATACAATGAAGAAATAACTATTGCAAAAATGAGAACAAAGGAAACAACGCTTAAAGTTGCTTTTTTTATTTTTTTCCTTTTAATCATTTTTGCTATTGCGTTCTTCTGAGTTTCATCGGTACGCATTACAGTTTCTTCCGCATCGTGAAAGTAAATGTACGGAGAACTGTGGAGGTTTTTATCTTTTTTCATCAAAATCACCTAAAAATATCGGTTGAAGGACGGTGCGCAGTTTTATTCTACACCGTCTGCAGTAATTGAAATTCGTTTTATTCCCTCGTAAGCCCTTTTGCAAAGTCCTTCAATATCCAGAACTTTTTCTGCTTCTATAATATCGGGTAATTGAGGACGTGTTTTAGGGTGTCTGGGAGTGAAAACAGTGCAACAGTCCTCAAAAGGTTGTATGGAAATATTAAAGGTATCTATTTTTCTTGAAATTGTAATGATTTCCTCTTTATCCATACCGATACACGGACGGAAAACAGGATATTCGGCAACTGCATCGGTACAACCGAGAGCGAGAGTTGTCTGGCTTGCAACCTGTGCAACGCTTTCGCCTGTAATGAGTGCGTGGCAGTCAGTATTTGCCGCTAACATATTTGAAAGACGCATCATAAAACGGCGCATAATAATTGTGAAAAATTCTTCGGGGCATTTTTCACGGATTTGTTCCTGTATTTCTGTAAAGGGTACTGTATGAAGCCATATTCTTCCGCTGTATCGTGCAACTTTTGAAAGTAAGTCGTGCACTTTCTCTTCGGAGCGCAAAGATGTGTACGGTGGTGAAGCAAAATGAATGCCCACAAGTTCCAACCCTCTTTTTGCCATCATATAACCTGCAACGGGGCTGTCAATACCGCCTGAAATAAGTATGAGCGCTCTGCCTGAAGAACCGCAAGGCATACCGCCTGCACCTTTTAACTGATTACCGCGGACATATGCTTCATCACGGATTTCAACCGTAACAATGATGTCGGGGTTTCTCACGTCAACTTTAAGGTGGGGGAAACTTTCGAGAAGTTTTCCGCCCACTATAGCAGAGATTTCGGGGGATTTATAGGGGAACTTTTTGTCGGAACGCTTTGCTTCGACTTTGAAAGTTTTGGCATCAAGCAACTGCTCTTTAAGGTATACTGGAGCAAGTTCCGTTATTTTATCAATATCTTTTTCGCAAACGCCTGCTCTCGAATAGCCAGCAATACCGAAAACTCTTGAAATTTCATCGGTTGCGGCATCAAGGTCTGCGTATTCGTCTAAGGGAGTAACCGTAATAGTTGACTGTGATTTTTTTATTTCAAAAGCACCGAAAGGTTTTATACGCCAACGGATGTTTTTTACAAGCATATCTTCAAATGTTGAACGGTTAAGACCTTTAAGTGCAAGTTCGCCGTCTTTTATAAGAATTATTTCTTTCATATTATTCCTTTCATTTCTTGCCGTATTTTTCGGCTGCTTCTTTTACTGCATTTATGAGAATATCAATTTCTTCGGGTGTATTGTAGCGTGAAAAACTGATTCTTACGGCACTGTCGATAATTTCGGGCGAAAGACCCATTGCAGTAAGCACAGGACTTCTGTGACCTGTTTTGCAGGCTGACCCTGCTGAGATACATATACCTTTACTGCTCATAAAATTAACGGTAGGCTGACTGGGTAAACCGAGAATTGATATGTTTACGATATAGGGGATAGCATCTTCGGGAGAGTTTACCGTAACACAGGATAAATCCTCTATCCCTTTAAGGAAACGCTCTTTTAAAGATTTTACATAATCGGAATGTCTTCTTACGTCCATAGCACTGAGGGCTGCTGCACCGAAAGAAAATATTGCAGGGGTAGCCTCTGTGCCGGAATGCATATTCTTTTCCTGACCGCCACCGAGAATATATGGCTTAATAAGATTTTGCGATTTAACGTATATTCCGCCAACGCCTTTTAAGGCGTGAATTTTGTGACCGCTGACGGTGATTATATCTGCATCAACTGTTTTGGGTGTAACGGGGATTTTTGAAAGTGCCTGAACGCAGTCTGCGTGGATAAGGGCGGGTGCGCCTGCTCTTTTAACGGCTGAACGTACTGCGTTTACAGGGAGAATTGACCCAACCTCGTTGTTAACTGCCATTAAGGAAACTAAAATAGTGTTTTTGTTTATACTTTCAAGAAGTTCGTCTTCGTTTATTTTGCCGTTTTTGTCGGGCATAAGGCGTATTACTTCAATGCCGTATGACTCGAGCCTTTTTATTGGTTCGCTGACACTGGGATGCTCAATAGCGGTTGTGACTATTCGGTTACCCTCGCGTTTGAGTTTTTCATATGCGCCGAAAATTGCGGTATTGTTTGCGGTAGTGCCCGACGAAGTGAAGAAGAAATTATCTTCGGGTACGCCTAAAAGTTTACTTACATTTTTACGGGCTTTTCTAAGTTCTGAGGAAGCAAGACTTCCTAACTCGTGCAAGGAGGAGGGGTTGCCCCACAGTTCCGTTATTGCCTTGTTAGCGGCGTCAACTGCCTCTTTGCAAGGTTTTGTAGTAGCACTGTTATCAAAATAAACGGTCAAAAAAACACTACTTTCTTTTCGTAAATTTCACATAGTTACACTTATATTTATAATCGTCTAATTATACTATATTATTGTACTTTTTGTAAATGGGTTTATGTTAAGTTTTATTGTAAATTTATTGAATATTTTATTAATCAAGGGAGAAAATGCTAGGGAGAGTGTGTTCGAATCGAATATGCCTAAAATATCTGATTGCTAAGGAGCAGAAATATGAGGAGTAGTAAAAGACGTTTTGTCAGAACAGTCAGTTTTTTGAGTGCGCTTGTTCTTGTGCTTACCATATGGGGTTCTGTAAACGCATTTAAACTTGCACAGGCAAAAACGGCTGTGCGTGCTTCAAACGAACGTGCGCTGACACAGTTGGGCACATACCTTGACGATATAAATCTTAATTTGCAAAAATGTGTTTATTGCGCAAGCGAAAGTATGCTTTCCACCGTAACTTCAAAACTCTGGCGTTCAAGTTCGTCGGCAAAGGAAAGTTTATCTGAAATTACCGACGGTAATACAGAAATTTCGGGAGTATATAAGTTCCTTTCGCAAGTGGGTGAATATACACTTGCCCTTAACGAACGAATTGCAAGAGGGGAAAAAATAACAAAAGAAGAAACCGAAAATCTTAATAAACTTCTTGAATATTCGGAAAATTTAAGTAACAGCGTAAATTACCTCATAGAACAGGAAGAGAACGGACTTCTTGATTTTGAGGAAGTTAAATCCACTTTACAAAGTGACGGCGATGAAAGACTTTACCTCGGTAATGAACTTAACGATGCAAACCAGTCACTTAACGATTATCCCACGCTTATTTACGATGGTCCGTTTTCCGACCATATAGTGAATAAGACGTCTGCCGTTACGGAAAACCTTCCTGTTGTAAAAGAGGACGAAGCACGTGAGAAAGCGGCACAGTTTATAGGGGTAAACGGCGACCAACTTCAACTTTTAAGTAAAACGCAGAATAACCTGAGCACTTATACTTTCTATAATTCCGAATATACCGTTTCCGTAACACAAAAGGGCGGTATTGTAAATTATATGCTTACCTCACAATATGCGGCACAAATTGAGTTATCTACCGAACAAGCCATAAAAAAGGCGACGGAGTACCTTAATAATCACGGTTACAATAATATTAAAGAGAGTTATTATTCCACAACTGACGGTATCTGTACAATTAATTTTTCGTACTACAACAACGGTATAACTTACTATACAGACCTTATTAAAGTGAGTGTAGCCCTTGATACAGGTGATATTACCGCATTTGATGCAACGGGATACCTTATGAATCATAAAACCCGCACAGTACCGCAAAACGTGAAATATACGCCCATAGAAGCAAAGAAATTCATAAAAGAGGGACTGCGTATTCTTTCCTATAAAAAGGTGTTTATTCCTACCGAATGGGAAACGGAAGAATATGCATACGAATACAGATGTGTTGCCCAAGATGAACAGGAAGTGCTTATTTATATTGACCCTGCAACAGGTGAAGAAAAGGATGTTCTTATACTTCTTTATACCGATGGCGGCGTACTGACAAAGTAATGAATAATAAAATTCAAAAGGGAAATAATTATAACGGAGTTTTGGGATATGCGGCTCCGGAAAGGACGTGAGTTTATGAGAAAAATTATTACGGTAGTTTCTGCATTAGTTCTTATTGGTTGCATTGCTGTCATATTCTACGGTTGCGGCGCAAACGATGAAGAAATGACAACTACAACACCTGCGACTACATCTGCCCCTGCAACCGACAATATCGGTCAGACCGATATGATGGATGCAAACGACGGTATGATTACAGACGTATCCGGTGACGGCGATAACGGTGTTATCGGTGACATTGTGACTGATGTATCAGAAGGTGTTTCGAGCGTTGTAACAGATGTTTCAGAAGATGCCTCCGAAATGATGGACTGATTTGCGGTAACGCAGATAACAATGCATTAAAAACGGCCTTCCGCATAGTTTAACTGTGCGAAAGACCGTTTACTTTTGTTTATTTTACAAGGATTTCCTGTGTGGTAAGTGTTGTGTTGTCGTCTGAAAGAAGTTTGAATACAACGGTATAGCCGCTGTTTTCAGTACTGGGATATGCGAAAGCATAGGTGTTTTCACCTTCGGTGAGAACAATTCCTTTTGTGTCGTGGTAACCCATTGAAGTTCTGTAATCAATAGTTAACTTTTTGTTGTAAAGTTCAGGTTCATTAACAACAACGTGGAAATAAATTACCTTTGATTTATCAACTTCGTTAAGTGCGGTTTTTGTGTCTGTTACACTGTAGTTAACGCAGGAAGTTACGTTTACTGAAAGTTCGTTGGAAGTACCGAGAAGTTTATTTCTTAAATCGGCACTGTCTTTATACTTTGCACGGGCAAGATCCTTGAGGTAAGTGAGAGTGGTTTCGTTTTCAGCATCAAGGTTTGACGTTACGTAACCGTACTTTGCTTCGAGAATCTTTGTTGCACTGTCGGAATAATCACCGAGAGTTGTGAGAATTGCGATTGCGCCGTCATAGTCTTTGTTGTTGATTAAGGAAACTGCCTTTTTATAAGAGCATTCCTTTATCATATTTGCGCTGTCTGCGTAACCGTCAAGGCTTTCAAAGATTTCAGAGGCTTCATCAAATTTACCAGCGTCTAAAATCAAAAGTGCTTCGTTATAAATGCAAGAATTTTTCTTGGCTGCACTGTCCTCGTAATCGCCCAAACCTGCAAAGATGGCTTTTGCTTCGGAATATTTTTTCTGTGCTTCAAGGGCGCAAGCGTTGTTGTAACGGCACTCAAGAGTTTTTTCTTCCGAATCTTCATAATCGCCTAACTCTGCAAAAACTTCTGCTGCTTCGGCATATTTCTTTTCGGTTGCAAGTGCTGATGCTTTTTCATAATTTGCCGCATTGAGTTTTGCGGGAACTACCTTTGCGGCAATTAAACCGATAACAGCCAATATTACAAGAATTATTGCAACAAAAGGACCGTAACTCTTTTTGTGTTTTACTACGGCTGTGGATTCTTCCGTAGCCTCTACTTTTTCATAAACTGTCTTTTCCTCAGTTTCTTCAACTTCACCGCTTTGTGCGATTGCTTCAAGTGTATCTGTTTTTGATTCACTTTCTTCAGTTGTTTCTTCGTTGATTTCAATTACTGATTCTTCAACAGGTTCTTCTTCAGAAGTTTCTGCCGGTTCTTCGACAGTTTCGGGGATTTCTTCAGTTTCTTCTGAAACAACAACTTCTTCCTTTTCTTCTGTTTCTGCTTCAATTTCAATTATTTCTGCTTCTTCGGGGATGTTTTCCGTTGTTTCTTCTGTTTCAGAAATATCTGTTTCTTCCTCTTCGGAACCTTCATCAACAGGTTGTTCTTCTGTACTTTCTTCTTCGGAATCTTCTTCTGCTTTTTCTTCTACTGCTGCTTCTTTTTCTTCTGCTTCGGAAGATGAATATACATCCTCATATTCTGCAGTTTCTTCGGAACTTTCTGCGGTGGTGTCATTTTGCTCTTCTGAAATATCAGTTTCTTCCTCAACGGGAATTTCAACAGTTTCGGGAACTATAACTACAACAGTTTCGGTTTGCTGTTCAAATTCATCTTCGTGGTCTTTGAGGCTTTCCTGGAAGAAATCGTAAGCAGCGCTTTTAAGTTTGTTTGCTATTGTGGGAACACCTTTAATGGAAGCATATCTGCCTTCTTCAAGAAGTTTTGCGAGTTCGTTGAATTTCTCTGCGCTTTCCATAAGGAAATCGTATTTCTGCCTGTCTTTTTCAAAGAACATAACAATACAGCGGTAGTAGATTTCAAGATTTTTAATATCTGTTGAAAGAATACCTGTAAATACTGTATGTGCTTCAATACTCTCTTTGACTTTGTCGAATTTAAGAGTTCCTACCTCGCTTGCGGTTTCAGGCTGAACAAGGTAACAAGTAGAAAATTTAACGCTGATTTTTTCGGTCGCGCGTTCGTTGTAAGCGTCAGTTAATTCTGTAAGTTTTGCGCGGAATTCCTTTGCTTCGTTCTGGAAGTTGATAATAGTAGCAACTTCTTTCTTGATTTTTTCGGAATCGGCGTTTTCAAACTGTTTTATGTGACTTTCTGCAATAAGTTTCTCAAGTTTTTCTGCTTCGTCGTTTGCAAGTGCCAGATAACGAATGAACAAATCGTCAGAAATTTCGGAAAGTGATTCGAGAATTTTTGTGTATACATCGTTTAAGGACACTGTATCTTCATCAAAAGCGAAGCCGTCGCAAAGTGCTTTGTAGAACATAGCCTGGGGGTCAGCACCGTTTTTCACGATATATTTCATAAGGCAATCGTTGGCTTGAGAGAAATCCCCCTCATTATAATACTGAGCGCCTAAAAGAAGATTTTCCGTAGCTTCGGGGAAAACTGCCTCACAGGAGGGGCAGATAAGATTATCGTCTTCTTTTTTCAGATAAGCGTTTTTACATTTTGCGCAAATGATTCTTATCATAATTTCCACCTTTACACCGTCAGGGTACTTTAATGGCTAAAGTCACCCAAACATATTTCACTCTATCATAACATAAAACGACCGACTTTTTCAATATTTTATTACAAAAACATTTCAAAATCGGTCGAATTAAGTAACAAAAATGTTATTTTATTAAATTTTATGCTTTTTTTATCCACAATTCGCAGAATTTAAAGCCATCTTTAGGTTCGCATATTTCAAGTTCTAAAGTGCCGTTTACAAAAACATCGCTTTTTAAAATATACGATGCACTTTCAAAACCGGATACTAACATCTCTTTATCAAACTGCTCGTTTTTTGTTCCGCCGAACTGTTCGCCCTCATAAATGATATGATTATTGGCTGTTATTCGGTGAGTTTTAATTTCCTCAGATTTATCGGATTTATAAACTACCGTAAAAATATAGTCACAACCGTTTTTAAAACCGCCGAATTTCGCCTTTAAGGAAAAATTATCGTACACCTTTGTCATAGACATAGGTAAGGGCGTTTCTTTTGTGTAAGGACGGTCACCTTGAATATCCATATAAACTTCCCCGTCTTGCTTAAAACCTAAAGTATTAAGTCCGTGAAGCGCAACAGAATAGTATATTTCGTCAGCCTCTGTTTTGTTTCTTGAAATAAGGCGGTCAATGAATGCATTTGTTTCATTTTCGGGAAGTGTCAGGGCATATGTAAGTTTTTCGATTAAAAATGCCTTATCCGAAACATTATTGTCAATAGTTTCAAGGGTCGCACCGCGTTCCCAACTGTCAGCATAATAATGTTCCACATCAAGTTGAATACCGATAAGATTAAAGAGTTTTTCAGCGAGTTTGTTAAGTTCGTCGCGTAAAGCGTTATAATCGTCATTAAAAGGCCTTTTAAGGATGGTTAATGCCTTTTGAATGTTGTATTCACCAAGGATTCTTAATGCGTCTTTACAAAGTTTATTTTCAAAAGAACGGCGCATTTTAACAATTTTATCGCAACATCCTCTGAAATAAAGAAGCATAAAACGCCAGTTATCAGAAAGGGCAGGATAGTTCGCTTTTAATTCGCATAAATTATTATATGCAAAGTCAATGCAAGGATTTTCAACAGGGTCGCCCTGCCAACTTTTTTCGAGAAGTAAGATGGTATCGGCAATTTTTTCTTCGTCTGTACCGTAAAAGAAAAGTCTTGCGTAATCAAGAAGTATTTCTCTTAAATCAGAATCTTTATCCCATTCCAGAGCACTCCATATCATTTTGTTGACGTCATCGTGTACACCTTCGGAATAACTCACGCTGCCGATTGTATAGGGTGAAAAAATTCTGTGAAGTGTGCGTAGTTCTGTGGGGCGGGGGTTTACACTTTCCCTTGAAAGTGTTGAACATAATGCGTAGTGCCAATCGTCCTCGAGGAAATTAACAGGGTATTCGCAACGAAGATTGTGGGTTATATCAGGATAGAATCTTATAGGATATTTTGCGGGAACTTTTTTTCTCATTTCGTGCATGGGAAATGCGTGGTTAGGTCCCATTATAACCGTATCAATTTCATCGGGTTCTTTTCTGAGTTCGCGTATAAGCACATCGCCCCAATCTTTATATTTGTGGGGTGCTTGTGCTGAAGGATGCATTTCTGCTTCGGGATGTAAACTCTTTACAATATGGGATATTTTTTTACAGCGGTCTATAAAATCATCCGCATACATTTCACCCGGGTCGCCTCCGGGAGGGAAAACAGCGTTTATTCTGGGGATTTTCGAATAAATCTTTTCTCGTATCGCCAGGGCTTCCTCTTCGGTTTCGTTGTCGTCGTTTGCGTGCCAAAGTGAAACGTCAAGGTCAACTTTGTCTGCAAGGCGAGAGGCTTCGATTACAAATTCCTCCTGGGTGTATCTCATTAAAGGATTCATTTCACCTTTGCCGAACTTAGTTGTGTTATGTTCGCAGGTATTGGTTCCGAAAGCCATCATATCAAGATAATAACGGAAGTACTGTTCATAATTCCAGGCGTCATATGTGTTGGGTGTGGTTCTGTAACCTACCTGGTGACCTCTGATTTTCTTTTGAGGGATATGTGTTCCCGTAATATCCTCAACAAGAGTAATAATGCCGTTTTCGTATCTGGTTTTTCTTAAAAATAAAGAGTAGCCGAATATAAGACCGCGTATTGTTTTAGCGGTAATTGTCAGACCGTACTCATTTTCGGTGATTACAAAAACATCTTTATTATCAGAATTTTCATCGATTACAAAAGTAATAAAAGGTTTTTCTGCATCGGCGGAAATTTCGGGAGTTTTACCTGTTCTCGCTTTGATTTCTTCAGAAAAAAGTTTCGCAGCGTATAAAGTAACTTCGTTATCTGCACGAATAACTAAATTATTATAATTGAAAGTCATAGGCGTAACCTCCGTAATAATTGGATTACAACAGGATTTTATCATACATTTGGTATTTGTTCAATAAAAAGTGATTTATTTAAAATTTTTGACTTGAATTTTACGGACGCTGTGCTAAAATGTTTTTATTTGATTTTTGTAAAAAACTAGAAATATACAGGAGTAAAAAATGAACGCATTTACTTTAAAATGGGGTACAAAATTTATTACATCTCTTCTTAAACGCACACCTGCGCTCAAACACGCCAAAAAACTTAAAGAAACAGGGACTTGGGAAGAATATAAAACATTTGTGGATAAAGAACTTTTTGAGTGGCTTAACCCGATTATAGATATGGCAGGGGTTGAGTTTGTAGCAAAAGGCAAAGAAAAGATTCCTCAGAATGAGCCCGTAATTTATACACCTAACCATTCGGGTATGTTTGATATACCCGCAATTGTTCTTAATACACCCAAACCGCCGATTTTCATTGCTAAGAAGGAGTTAGGCGCAGTTCCGCTTATAAAGGATTGGATGAGTGTTATGGACTGTGTCTTTGTTGACAGAAGCAATAAGGACAGCGCACGTTCATCACTTCACGATGCAATAGAAATGGTAAAAAACGGCAGAAGCATCGTTGTTTTCCCCGAGGGTACGCGCTCAAAAACAGGCGAATTGGGTGAGTTTAAAGGCGGTGCTATGAAAATCGCTATGGAAACGGGCGCAAAGGTTGTTCCTGTTCTTCTTGAAGGTACAAGAGAACGCCTTGAGGCAACGGGTAACGTTACAGCGGGTAAAGTTTATGTAACTTTCCTTGACCCCATTGAAACAAAAGGCCTGACTAAAGAAGATTTCTTCAAAATGCCAGCACAGATACGCGAAATTATAGGTGATGAGCGAAAAAGACAGCGTGCCGAATCGCAGGAATGAATAAAAGATAATTAAAAAATATTACAGAATGGTTTCAATTTTTGAAGCCGTTCTTTTCTTTATAACCCCAAAAATTACAAACAGGGGTTGACAAAAAGGGTTTTTAGCGTTATAATCGTGACCGCTGATTACAAATTGTAACCTTTTTGGAGGATTTTATGACAAAACGATTACTTTATTCGTTGTGTACTCTTGTGGTTGCTTTTGGCGTTTTTTTCTTAGTAAATGTCAAAGCATCAGCGGCATCTTGTTATGATTATGATATTGATGCAGCGCTTGAGTATGCGCAGGATAATTGGGACAGCGGCGTAGGTCTTTGTGCAGAATACGCATCAAAATGCTTAAATGCAGGTGGCGTTGAAGTATCAAGCACAAGAGTTTGCACACTTTACGACGAACTCCTTGACAATGACTACGGCAAACTTTATAAACTTAAACTTACAAACGGCAGAAACGGTTCTGTAAAATTATCGGAAAACAGCGGTAAAGTTGCTAAGGGTGACCCGATTTTTTACTACTGTAATTCCTGCGGCAGTTTTGAACACGTTGTTATTTGCAACGGCGTAAACGGTAAAGGTTATGTTCAGGACTATGCTCATAATAATGCGCATAACGGTTTTAAACAGACTTACACATATCCTCACTGCGGTACTGAAAACTGGACTCTGTATTCTATAAGAATGCATAATTCAGAAACACTTTTCGGTGCTAAAACATCAGTGCAGGCCCCTAAAATCGAAAGCACTTCAAACCTTGAAAAAGGTGTGTATTTAAAATGGAATGCTATTGACGGCGCATCTTTTTACAATGTATACAGAAAAGTACCCGGCGGTTCCTGGTATTACCTTAAAAGTGTAAAAACTAACTCTTATTTAGATACAACAGCACAGAACGGTAAAGAGTATACCTACACGGTAAGGGCATCTGAAAATAAAGTTTTAAGCCAATATTATGCAGGTACTACCGTGAAATTTTTGAGCCAGGTTAACTTTAAAGGTGTTTCAAATTCAACAACAGGTGTATATATTTCATGGAATGAAAATACAAATGCAGATGGATATTACATTTACCGTCAGGTTAATAACGGCAAATGGGAATGGTATACATCAGTAAAAAACAGTAAAATCACAGGTTATACAGATAAAAATGTTATAAGCGGTAACACATACCGATACAGAATAAGAGCATTTTCAGGCTCTACACTCAGCGGTTATGATGCAAACGGCATTATTTCAACATTTTTAGATACCGTAAAAATCAATTACGTGTTAAATTGCAATGAAGGTATAAAAGTTAATTGGAACACTGTGAAGGGTGCAACCGAGTACAGAGTATACCGCAAAATTGCATACGAAAAAAATTGGAAATATGTTGATACTGTATCAACTAACGAGTTTATTGACAGCAATGTAACAGGCGGCGTTTATTACAGATACACCGTAAGAGCCGTAAATAACGGTTATCTTGGTTATTACGATACTGCAGGTGTGTTGGTAAAATGCCTTTTCACCCCCGAAGTTAAAACAATTACAAGCAGTTCCAAAGGCTTGATGTTAGAGTGGGGCAATGTTGACGGTGCGCTTAATTATTACGTTTACCGCAAAGTTGAAGGCGATAAAAACTGGAAATTTATTGCAAACGTAAAAGACGGCACAACTTATACAGATACTGATGTTAAAGACGGCGTAACTTATATTTACACAGTCAAAGCAATGTGCGGACACAGAATGAGCGCATATAACAAAGACGGCTTCAAAAGTAAATTTGAATGCAGTTCACTTTAATCTTTAGATAATTCAACCCCCGATTATCAGCGATAATCGGGGGTTAATTGTTTGTTTATCTTTCTTCTCGGAAATAGTTAAGACCGAGGCTTCCGGGTGGTTGATGTTCTCTCTTTTTACGCATACTTGTAATAATAAGAACGATAATTGTAACAACATAAGGAAGCATTTTGAAAAGTTCCTGTGTTTCAGTGCCAAGACCCTGTATATAGTTATTTGCATTGCAAAGGGCACCGAAAAGGAAAGAGCCGACAATCGCTGCCGAGGGTTTCCAAAGTGCGAAAATAACAAGCGCAATAGCCATCCAACCGCGGTCACCGAATGCGTTATTAGACCAAACACCGCTTGCATATGCCATAACGTACTGAAGTCCGCCGAGGCCCGCAATAGCACTGCCTACACAGGTTGCAACATAACGGTATCTTGTAACGTTGATACCTGCAGCATCAGCAGTAGCGGGGTTTTCACCAACAGAACGAAGGTTAAGACCTGTGCGTGTGCGGTTAAGGAAAACCGAAACTACTAATGCGATAGCGATAGCAAGGTAAGTCATAAAGTCGTGGGAGAAGAATAACTCACCAAACCAACCTAAATCATCGGCAAAAGGAAGTTTTGCTGAAAAGAATGAACTTGTTTTTGTGAGTGCAATTGAGGGTAATTCACTGTTTGTGATATTGATAAGTGAAGCACCGAGGAAGTTTCCTAAACCTATACCCAACGTTGTGAGTGCAAGACCCGTAACGTTTTGGTTTGCGTGAAGTGTTACTGTTAAGAAACTGTAAATCAAGCCCATAATTACTGCTCCCGCAACGGAACACAAAAGGGGAATGATAACAGCGAGAAATGCGTTCATATTCTCAATATTGTTACCGCAAGAGTTTTCGTAAAGGAATGAGCCCACAACACCGCTGATGGCACCAACGTACATAACGCCGGGAATACCCAGGTTAAGGTGACCTGATTTTTCTGTAATTATTTCACCGGTCGAGCCGTAAAGAAGGGGAACACCAAGGAGAATTGCACGGCAAATGAACTGTATAATAATCATGCTTTAACCTCCTTTTTGTTATGACGAAACTTAATTGAGTAGTGAATAAAGAATTCACAACCAACAAGCATAAGGATTACAATACCTACAATAATTTCGGAGAAAGATGAATTAAGGAATGATGTATCGGCAACTTTAGCAACACCGAGTCTTAAGAAAACCACAATAGCAGTCATAACAACCATAATGAACGGGTTAAACTGACCGAGCCAGGACATAAGAATAGCGGTAAAGCCTTGTCCGCCAACGAGGTTTGTGTTAATGCTGTGGTCCTTACCTGCTACAAGAAGCATACCTGTAACACCGCATAAAGCACCGGAAATCAACATAGTACGAATGATAACTTTTTTTACGTTTATACCAACGTAACGGGCAGTGTTCTGACTTTCGCCTACAACGGAAATTTCATAACCCTGTTTAGAGTATTTAAGGTAGATATACATAAGCACCGTGATAACCGCAACCGTAACAATATTCACGAAGTAATCATTGTTGCCTACAGAGGGGAAGTTACCGTAAGATACAGGATTTATAACGTTTGAACCGCCACCCTCAATGTAAACGTAGTATGCAATAATCTGTGTAGCGATGTAGTTCATCATAAGGGTGAAAAGTGTTTCGTTTGTGTTGAATAACGCCTTGAAAATTGCGGGAATAACACCCCATATTGCACCTGTAAGAATACTTGTTACGGCAATTACAACAATCAGCGTAGAGTAGGGGAGTTTTTCGCCGAATTCTATCATACAAAAGATAGAAGCAAGACCGCCCATAAGTGCCTGTCCTTCCGCACCGCAGTTCCAGAATTTCATTTTGAAAGCGGGTGTAAGTGCAAGGGCAAGACAAAGAAGAATTGCAATTTCCTGTAAATATTTCCAAAGCATTGTAGTGCTTCCTTGGAATAATCTTCCGAATACACCTGAGAACATAATCTCGTATGTATCGCCGAGACTTTTCTCGGTTATTGCCATTGAAAGAAAACCTACAAGGAGAAATCCCACTAAAATTGTGACTATACGGATAAGCCAGGCTTGCCACTGAGGCATATCATCACGTTTAACAATGTGGAAAAGAGGTTCGTGGTGTGTATTTTTTATTTTTTCAGCCATTGTTATTCTCCTTTCCGTCGTCCTTTGGTTTTGTCATAAGCAGGCCGATTTCTTCCTTGGTTGTTGAACGGGCATCAACAACACCTGTGATTTTACCGGAACCGATAACCATAATTCTGTCGCAAAGTTCAATAAGAACGTCAAGGTCCTCGCCTACGAATATGATTGCAACACCTTTTTCTTTCTGCTCGTTGAGAAGGTTGTAAATCATATAAGATGAATTTATATCAAGACCGCGAACAGGGTAGGCGACCATTAAAACAGTGGGCGAAGCGGCGATTTCTCTGCCGACGAGAACCTTCTGAACATTACCGCCTGAAAGACGGCGCACAGGTGTGCTTGCGCTTGGGGTAACAACTTCAAGGTCGTTGATAATTTTCATAGCAAGGTCTTTGGGTTTCTTGCGTTTGAGGAAAATAGAATGGCCTTTAGTGTAACTTCTGAGCATCATATTGTCCACAATATCCATGTTACCTACAAGACCCATACCAAGTCTGTCCTCGGGAACGAATGAAAGACGAACACCCATTTGTCTTATTTGCATAGGCGTTTTGTCTCTCAGGCTTTCCTTTTTGCCTGTTTTGGGGTCAAAATAGAATATGTCACCGTATTCAAGCCTTTGAAGACCTGCTATGGATTCCAACAATTCTCTCTGACCTGAGCCTGCTATACCCGCAATGCCGAGGATTTCACCGCTTTTAGCAGAGAATGAAACGTTATCAAGCACTGTTGAACCCACTCTGTCAACACAGGTTATGCTGTTTACAACAAGCCTGTCTTCAGTATTTTTGGGCTCGTTTCGCTGAATGTTAAGGTCAACTTTTTTACCGACCATCATTTCTGTAAGTTCTGCTTCACTGGTTTCTGCGGTGTTGACAGTTCCTACGTATTCGCCTTTACGAAGAACGGAAACTCTGTCGGAAAGAGAAAGTACTTCGTGAAGTTTGTGTGTAATAATGATAATGCATTTACCGTCGTCACGCATACGGCGAAGTATACTGAAGAGTTTTTCTGTTTCCTGCGGGGTAAGAACGGCAGTGGGCTCATCGAGAATAAGAATATCCGCACCCCTGTAAAGAACTTTGATGATTTCCACAGTCTGCTTTTCGGAAACAGACATTGTGTAAATTTTCTTTTCGGGAACGAGGTCAAAACCGTATTGCTTGCTGATTTTTTTGATTTCATCCATTGAAGTTTTAAGGTTGTATTTACCGTCTTCAATGCCCAGAACAATGTTTTCGGCAGCACTGAAAACATCAACAAGTTTAAAGTGCTGGTGTATCATACCGATTTTGTATTTGAATGCATCTTTAGGTGACGTGATATGGGCTTCTTTTTCATCTATGAAAATCTGACCTTCGTCGGGGAAATATATACCCGAAATCATATTCATAAGTGTTGTTTTACCGCTTCCGTTTTCACCTAAAATGGAAAGAATCTCACCACGGTATGCGGTAAGATTAACGTTTTTGTTGGCAACTACTTTGCCGAATGTTTTGGTAATATTTTTAAGTTCAATAGCAGGTTGTTTAGCCACGTTAAACCTCCATTCCATAAATAATTCTCAAGAAATGGTTACATAAAAATATAGCCATTTCTTCAAAATTAGTCTGAGGCGAGAGTTTCCTCCCGTCTCAGACATTTCAGGTATTAGCCGTAATTTCTGTCAAGAAGAGTGATACCGTCGATTTCAACATCGAAGTAAGGAGCAGAACGGTGTTTGGATTCGTAGAATACACCGTTTTCGATAGCTTCTGTATCTTTCTCGAAGTTAGCATCTGTGTCAACGTCAGCCATATATGTTGTTAATTTTTCGCCTTTAACTGTGAAATTAGCGGTGTCAAATACGTTGATAGAGCCGTCAAGAAGTTTAGCCTTAACATCAGCAATTTTTTCTGCAGTACCTGCTGCAGCAGCTTTTTCGTTGATGTCAGTAAGAACAACTGAACCTGTTTCTATAGTACCTGTCCAGTCAGCAGCGATAGCTTCGCCTTTCTGTACGCACTCAATCATATATTTGAAGTAAGGTGTCCAGTCGATTCTTGAAGAAACGATGAATGTGTTGGGGCAAGCAGCAACTGTTGAGCCGTTGTATGAAACGTTGGGAACACCTACATTTTCGCAAGCAGTGGGAGCACCCATAGAGTCAGCGTGCTGGCTGATAAGAACGCAACCGCCTGCAATAAGAGCCTGAGCAGCTTCTTTTTCAAGCTGTTCATCGTACCAAGAACCTGTGAACTTAACGTCCATTGTAACTGTGGGGCAAACAGATTTTGCGCCAAGGTAGAATGATGTGTAACCTGACATAACTTCAGCGAAAGTGAAAGCGCCTACATAACCCATTTTAGCCTTGTCAGCAGTGATTTTGCCTGCATCGATCATTTCGTTGAGTTTGAGACCTGCTGCAACACCTGCAAGGTATCTGCCCTGGTAGATAGATGCGAATGCATTGTGGAAGTTGGGAACACCTGCTGTGTGAGCCTGTGTACCTGTTGCGTGGCAGAACTGAACGTCGGGATACTTCTTAGCAGCATCAATAAGGAATGATTCGTGACCGAAACTGTCAGCGAAAATGATGTTACAACCGTCAACTTCAACAAGTTCAACAGCAGCATCATAGCAGTCCTTTGATTCGGGAATCTGGGTTTTCTGTGCGTATTCAACGCCCATTTCCTTACAAGCAGCCTTTGCAGCATCCATGAAGTTTTTGTCGTAAGTTGACTGTTCATCGTGAAGGAAGATGAAACCAACTTTTACTGCAACTGCATCGTCGGGTTTGTCGTCGGGTGTTTTCTCGCCACAAGCTGCGAAACAGCCTACTACCAATACAAGAGCAAGGCAGAGAGCGAGAACTTTTCTGAACTTTTTCATTTCTTTTACCTCCAATATTTTTGGATATATTTGTCAGCAGTCATCACTTCTGAATGAAATTTTACCGTCATTCATACTGTCGATAATTGCTAAAGACCTTACATTGTAGCCCTTGTCGCGCAGGGCTTTGCCGCCGGGTTGGAAACCCTTTTCGATGGCGATACCGATACCCACAACCTCAGCACCGGCCTGATTTATAATATCAATTAACGCGTTACAGGCATTACCGCCTGCCATAAAGTCATCAATTATGAGAACTTTGTCACCGGGGTTAAGATATTTCTTAGAAACGTTCATAGTGTATTCCTTGCCGTGTGTAAAGGAATAACATTTAGCGGAATAAACTTCGTTACCTACGTTTTTGTGATTTGCTTTTTTAGCGAAAAGGGCAGGTAAGTTGAAGTATTTGGCAGTGAAAACCGCAATGGCAATGCCCGAGGACTCAATAGTAACAATTTTCGTTGCACCGCTGTCTTTAAAAAGTCGGTAAAATTCCTTACCCATCTCATCCAATAAATTTACATCCACCTGATGATTCAGGAACATATCAACTTTAAGTATATCAGTACCGACGGATATGCCCTCGGTCGCAATTTTATCCTCAAGAAGTTTCATAAGCGGTTCTCCTTAGTAATTTATGTAGGAATTATACCTTATCAAGAACACAAATTTCAAGTGGAATTTATATAAAAACCCACAATATCGGTATTTTCGTCATTTTGTTACAAAGTAGCAAGGATTTATAATACAAAATGCAGAATGGAAAACGAGATTTTAGTTAGGAGTGAGGAATGAGGAGTGAGGAATTGCGTTTGATGCGAAGTCTTATCATCCCTGTTTCGACTTTGTCGAAACAGGGAGGGGGACCGCGCTAGCGGTGGTGGGTAGTTCTCTTACTGTTTTTCTTCGGTGGGATAGAACAATATTTTATCATCCCTGTTTTGTCGTAGACAAAATAGGGAGGGGGACCGCGCCAGCGGTGGTGGGTAGTTCTCTTGTGGTTTTTCTTTGGTGGGATAGAACAATGTTTTATCATCCCTGTTTTGTCGTAGACAAAATAGGGAGGGGGACCGCGTTAGCGGTGGTGGGTAGTTCTCTTGCGGTTTTTCTTTGGTAAGATAGAGCGACCAACTACCGTAAGGGACGAATCTATTCGTCCCGCGAGAAAGGTACCACCCGTCACCTGCGGTGCCACCCTCCTACGAGCAAATGCTCGCA
>JAGAJB010000017.1 GCA_017626295.1 Clostridia bacterium
CAGCTTGACTGTTTCGAGGTGACTCAAACCACAGTGGTTTGTCTAAAATGGTAATTAGTTAGTTAACGCTTGACGTTTTTATGTGCGTGATTACACAGACAAGCTTACTGTGCAGACAACAGTGCAAAAACAAAGGAGGATAAAGATGTATTTTGTAGGAATTGACATTTCTAAGTTCAAGCACGACTGCTTTATCGTTGATAACAATGGTGAAGTTATTGTTTCTTCTTGGTCGTTCGCGAACGACCAAGAAGGCTTTTTGCTTTTCAAGGAGATTCTTGATGGTCTTGAGGGTGAAATACGAATTGGGTTTGAATCTACCGGTCATTACACTGACAATATCAGACTGTTCCTTGAGAGACACCACTTCTCTTTTATGGAACTTAACCCACTCTTAATCTCAAGATTCAATGACAGCAAATCCTTGAGAAGAACAAAAAGCGACACAATTGATGCTGCTTTAATAGCCCGATATCTAATGACGGTAGAGTACAAACCCAATCCACCGACATTGTATCACATTGAAGCTTTAAAGTCACTAACAAGATTCAGAGACAAGCTTGTTAAACTTCGTAGCCGTCAACTTGTTGAGCTTACCAATATTCTTGATAAGGTTTTTCCTGAATTTAAACCCTTTTTCAGCAACCGGTTTTCTGCTACCGCCATTTACATAATTGCTAACTATCAAACTCCGGAAAGCATAGCAAATATGAACTCTCGTTCTTTTGAAGTCTTACGCAAAAAATCAAAAGGTAAGTTCACTATGGCTAAATTTATTCAATTGAAAGAATTAGCAAAAAACACAGTAGGTAACTCAGCAGATTATCTAATTGATGAATTAGATATGGTAATTGATATTTATTCTCAGCTTGATTCCAAAATCTGTGAAATTGAAGCTTTGATTAAAGAATACATAGCTGATATCAATCCACCTATGCTCTCTATTCCCGGTATCGGTCCTTTTTCTGCCGCTGTTATTCTTTCTGAATATGGTGACATCAACAACTTTGATAGCCCGGCTAAAATGCTTTCTTTTGCAGGTCTTGAACCCGGTTACTATCAGTCAGGGGTTTCTGAACACACAGGAAAAATGGTTAAACACGGTTCTGGTCATCTGAGAGCTACTCTTATGAATTGTTGTTTACCTTTAATCTCTCACGATTTGGTTTTTGCTCAATATTATTCAAAGAAACGTGCTGAAGGTAAATCTCATCGTGTTGCTTTATCTCATGTTGCTAAAAAAACTTGTTCGTGTTATCTACACCTTACAAACCAAGAACATTTCTTATGATTCTTCGTTGATTAGATAACTTCTTGTTTATATCTTTTTCAAAGTCCTTCTCATAAGGGCTTGTTTTGTCATACCCTTTTTTCCTAACCATAAAAATTCTAAAAAAGCACTTGACTTTTAATAGTTAGTCACCTCAATAAAAAAGAAGGTTCTTGAAAGAACCTTCTAAATAGAATATTAAATTTTATGGTAAATCAAATTCATCATTACGGCTTATGGGTGTAAAATAACCCTTTATACAGTTAGGATTACAAATACATATCTGTACATGAGTTTTTTCTAAAAATTCAGAGCCTTCATATACAGGATCGCCCTCTGTAAATATGCCACGTACAGAATCAAATTTAGGCAGATTATTAATAGTATTGTAGTCGTGTATTTGTTGAATGACAGCACAATCCAAATCTCGCAACAAGACATCTTTTGTCTTTGCTGATTTTCTGTTTTTAGGTAGTTCAACACTTGATGCTTCACATCGGAATTTTAAAAGCTCGTATCCTTCTCTAAGAACACTGGCACCTGCACTATCCGTGAGATTTAAACAATTTCCTAAATCTATCGCCGCACCGATTACAGCAGCATCTTTTCCATAACGATTGAAAGCCCATTCAAAAGCACGCTGATAATTTTGCTCCCAAAAATAAATGCCGTTTCCTAACCAATCATATGAATTCAAACTGGCTTTCAGTGGTTCACCTTCGTTTATGACTTTGTTATACACTTCGCGGTTACATCCATGAAAACCTAAAATTAAGTTTGGTAATTTTTTGTACATGATCTTTTACTCATTCCCAAGAAACAATTTTCTTCTTTGTAACACCTTTTGATGTAGTAACTCCCGTTCTTCTTAAAGCAGCTCGAGCTTCTTTTTGGGATTGAGCAGGAGAACTTTCTTGCTGTTTCCTAAGTTCTGCAATATAACCACGCATCCCTTTTGCAAATGTCATATCATCTTCTAAAAGTTTTACAGCAGCTTTCATGATATCTACCTCCTGTACACTTATTTGTTCATCTTTATACTCGCACATCTAAATACACCTCAATATAAAGTATATGAGTTATGTGTGTATTTAAACTTTTTTCCACGAATATAATACCACAATAGTAGTATAATTGCAAGGTGTTTTTCGTCATTGAATCGTACAAGGCAATTATTATCGACCACCTGATTTACCGAAGAGTTTTGTCTTGTATTCGGGTGCAATAACTTGGAGAAGGTATCTTTCGTTACCGCATCTATACAAGCAAGTACCACGTTCGGGATACTTAATCAATTCAAATTCACTCGGCTCTATTTGGAGAGCTTCCATATATTCTTTGGGATTGATACTACCGGGATTAAATAAGAACTGATGTGTAGGAATACTGAACATCGGTTTTGTGAATTCACGGATTGTAGGAATTAAGAAATCCTCAATATTCTGACTCGCAATGATAATTGCAGAGTCCTTTTTACGAACTCGTTTCATTGCATTTCGGATATATTCAATAGCAGTCATATTGGTCAAGAAAAGGTAAAGCTCATCAATTGATGCAACTGTATTACCTACACCTAAAAGCTGATTGCTCATGTATGAGAGGATGTTAAACAACATAGCATCCTTCAATCGCTTATTGGTATCAAGCAACCCTTTAACACCGAAGCACAGGAAAGCATCATCAGTAATGTTAGTGTAACCGTTAAAATATTTTGATTCTGCGCCTACGCACATTGAGTTGATACCAAGACAGATTTCCTGAAGTATTTCTTCTGTATAAAGATTTTTTTCTCCGTTGTTATATGCCTTGAATTCAGCATCACAGAGATTATACAAGTCAGTCATAATGGGGTAGTCGGTTGCCTTGAGTCTTGAGAAATCAGTTGTATCGGTAATGCCAAAGTTACCGTAAAGTTTTCCGAGGAGAATTTCAAGAGTATCAATCTGTGCATCTGTGAAATCCTTATAGCTTCTGAAAAAGTCTTTCAAGAAAGCAATGTGTTGACTGAGTCTGGTTACTCGTCTGAACGCTTCGGGATCTTCCTTGCTATAATCGTTTTCGTTATCAGACCATTCCTTCGGTTCAAGTATGTTTATGATGTATTCACCGGACATAAGGTCAATATAGCAACCACCAAGTTTTTCGGTCAATTCCTCATATTCAGATTCGGGGTCAAGACATACAATTCTTTTTCCTGATTCACGAATATTGGTAAGCATAAGTTTCATAAGGAAACTTTTACCCTGACCTGAGTTACCGAGAATAAGAGCATTGGCATTGGTTTTGTCTTCCGCTCTGTGGTCGAAATCAACAAGGATATTTGTACCATATTTATCTCGTCCGATATATATTCCGTGAGGATCGGTTTTACCTGAGAAGTTGAAAGGATAGAGATTGGCTACACTTGATACCGGTAATACTCTTTCAAACTGTGTACCGAATATATTTGAACCCATAGGCATTACCGACAAGAAACCTTCTTTCTGCCTTAATGTAAGACGGTCAACGATAATTTTTGAACGGGTAAGTTCCATTGATATGTCACTCTGAAGTTCTTTGAGTGCTTCATAGCTTTTTGCTTTAAGTTCAATATACACGGCACAATGAAGGAGGACTTCCTTGTTTTTTCTCATATTTGCGAGAAGGTCAACCACATCCTGTAAGTTACCTTCAGCTTCAACAGTTTCATTAACATCATTACCTGTGCTTTTGAGAGTGTTTCTTCTTGTTGCATTTTGGATAATTTTCCTCTGTTCTGCATGATCAACCAATCTATGATATATGCGAAGAGTTACACCGTTTCTTTCTGCAAGTTGAGCGAGAATAGCCTGTTCTTCTGTTGTTGGAGGATATTCTCTTATCGCCCATACACAACGAAAACTGTCACCAACAATATAGTGGTCGGAAAGAAACTTTATTGTACTTGGGCAGACACAGTCAAAGAAATCTTTGGTGCGAATTTCTTCTTTTTGTTCCTCTGTTAATATTACTTCTTTCTTATTTCTTTTCATTAAAAAACTCCTCTCTGTCAAAACCTGAAAAACCGTCACTTAAATCGAAATGTTGCTGACCATCAACATCGGGAAGCCTTTCACCGTTAAATGATGAATCAAAGTAAAGGGCAATAAATCTTTTTATATCATCCTTGTCCATTCTCTGAACCTCGAATCCCTGTTCAGAAATTACTTTTTCTATGTTATTAAGCACAGTAAACACCTGTTCGGGTTTCGCATTTTTACATCTGCCGATTAACATAAACTGACGAGCTGTTGCCATTTCAGTTTGGATTTTATCAAGGAACATAATGTCCTTTTCAATAATTCTTCTGACCTTATTTGATTCCTCTGCAATTTTTCTTTCTTGCAGATATATTTTGTTCTCATCAAAGCATTCACTTGCATCGGCACACACAATTTCAATATCGGGAACTGACGATAAAACCATCATTAAGTGATATATCTTTGTTTCAATACTTGCTTTTGAAAGAACTGATATATTTGTGGGAGTAATGTTAAAAAATAAAAGCTCTCCATTTTTAGTGGAAAGCCCATACTTTGTAAAACTCTTTATTCCCAAAAGTTCCTGAACCGATACATCTTTTCTTTTTAATTTCATCGGCTGTTACCTCCATTCAAAGTATTGCTGTGTAGATAAAAGATACCTACCTGCGTATTTTATAAAATCAAGAATTGTTATATCGTCAATTCTTATTGTAAGAAAGCCATAGCATAATGTTAAGGCAAATGGAATTACGAATGTAAATCGCACCAAGAAAACTATAGATATGAGACCTGCGATACCTAAAATGCAGAATTCTTTCAATCCCCAAAGCCATATATTCGCCGTAGCTTTTAAGTTCTGTGGATAAATATATGTTTTCATTTTACACCTCCAAATTATTTAAACGCTTTTACAATTGTTCGACCCAAATTTACAGCAGTAGTTGATACATGGAATACACTCATCATATTAACTCTTACTGAACTATCGAGACCGAACTGTTGTGCAATTCGTGGAACTTCATTAGCTGCTAACATAATACCGAGACCTAATAACATACTTGTTTTGAATGTCATTAAACCAAGATACAGCAAAGTTGTCTGCATAAATGCAGTTAAACATAACGCAGCAATCTGTTTCATCCATTGATTAAAACCATCGGTATATCCTCTTGGTACAGAGAACATATATAAAGCACCGACAGTCATCTGAATGAGCAATATTCCACCTCGTTTAATGTTTTGGAAGAACACTTTAACAACGCAGTATGCAAAGGCAATAAGAGCAAGTAAGCTAAACAAACTTACATGTAATGAACCAGTCTTCATATCAAAGTATATTTTCATTACATCTGAACACAACTGCCCAATATCACGAGCCGCATTTGCACCTGCGAGCGAAGCTAAATCGTGTGCAAAAGTGTTTTGTAAAGTGATACATAATTTATATAATTCAACTGGGACAACACCAATTAAAGAACAAGCAAAGAAACCCTTTAAAATGTTTATTGCTGTGCTTTTGATGTTAGCCCTACCATTTTGATATTCAATTGCCGTATCGAACACGGCTACTACAACTCCGGCAACAAACAATGCCCATCCGAAGGTTGTAAAAAGAAGGATTACGGCTTTCACCCAATCCAAATCAAATAATTCAGCACCCATTGAAGTGATGTATGTGAAAAAGTCTGCTATTGCACCGAATACTATTTCATATATCCATTGGAGAAATGCTCCGAATATTGATTCTGCAATAGCTTCACCCATTGATGCAACTGTTTCGGAAACAGTACCACCTATAGCTTCGACTATGTCCGTCACCCAATCAAACAAAGGCTGCACCTCCTGTCAAAAAAAGAGCAAGACGAGAAAACCTCGTCTTGCTCTCATAAATCCGATGGATTTATTATTAAGATTTTTTTGTTTTTCTGTTTTGCATATTTTACTGTGTTTCCTGTTCCACTTGGTTTTCCATCCCAAACTGCAATTATATAATCGGAATTGTCAACCATATATTTATTCCTTTTTTGCATACATCTTCTTCCTCATTAAAACCAAATGGTAAATTCTGTGGTCTGTGACCTGTAAAACAACATGTATTTCCCATATTAAACTCCTCAAACAAGTGTATGATCAATTTAATAATACGACATTATTCTTACAAATACGACAAACTAAAACAGAACTATTCTCGTAATAGTTGGATTTTAAAAAAATTATTTAAATTGCATACTCAAAGACTGTTTAGGATCCTGAAACATTTCAACATATTCGAGTACGGTATCTGCAATTTTAGCTTTATCAGCCTGTGCTAATTTTGTATACCATTCAGGCTTATTATTGTATTCCCACATATATGGTTCTACATTACCCAAATGAGGACAATAGAAATTACCGATTATATCAGAAAATTTGAAAATCTGTTTATCAATTATTCCGTCATTAGGACTTATTATAGAGGATTGAATTGCTGTATATTTCCCGGCTACTCCGGTTGTTATAAACTGGAGCTTACACAGCTTGTTTTCGTCAAGTCTTCCGAGCATAGTTTTGCCTGTAAACTTGAGGTCTGACATAACTGTGTTATCTCCAAATAAGGTTCGCATTTCTTTTTCAAAAAAATCCATAGTTTGCTCCTTATGAAAGAATTGTCCAGATGTAAAGAGGAGCTGTAAGTGTAAAGAGCAAACATGCGAAAAGAATTGCTGGAGCAGTAAACTCGAACTGACCGTGTTTTCTGTAATCGAAGTAAGCAGTACCAAGTTTAACAAAGAAGAGAACAGCAAGGATCAAATCCACAGCAGGAAACACAACATTGTTTACAACGTCTTTAATCTGACCCTGAGCTGCATTCCAAGTACCCTCGATTGCACCTGCAACATCGCCACCAGCCGCAAAAGCTGTGACTGTAAATACAGAGAGAATTACAGTTACTACTGCAATGCAAAGAAGAATTTTTTTAATGTTATTTTTCATCATTAACATCTCCTAACTTATTAAATATTTTGTTTTCTTTGATATACTTTATGGGTATTTTCAGATTCTCGCAGAAGCGAATTTCTGATTGCATACCTCTTGTGATTTCATCACCAAAAACCCATAATTCATCACAAAACCATAAAAGGCTTAACCCTGCTGTGACACCAAGTTCTCTTTCTCTTGGATCGTCATCATTAAGGCAGAGTGCATAAAAGTGTGGCACTACCGGAGCAGTACCACACTTAAGTGCATATTTAGCGTACAGTTTTGCTTTTTCAAGGTTTACAGAAATGTTACCACCAAGAGGAGAACAGATATAAACCTTTTTAAGCATTGTTCCACCTCTTATCTGCGACCTACATACCAATCATCATATGCAGATTCAGATATCTCAATTGAGTTGGTGTTTGCTTTTCTTGTAATCATACCTGCAGGTGTCCAGCAATCGCTCTGAACTATACCGATGGTGTATTTGCCATCGGGATACCATAATGGTGTAAAGTGAACATTACCATATGAGCCATTGGTTCTGAATACCCATTTCAAGCCATCTTTACCGAGTGTTCTATATTCATTTTCAGTTGTTGAATACTTATATTCGGGTAAGAGAGCCTTGCAATACTGTGCAGTTGTATATGCAGTATCATCGGGACGAGTATAGCCTGTAACAGCACTCATATTATTGTTGAGAGCCATTGTAAGACCATAACCTGATTTCATTGTCCATACACTACCATTTTTCTCTGCTGTTGAATCAGCAGTAGGATTCAAGTTAGCTCTGTTGTTTGAAATACCAATAGCATAGTCAACCTTCGTATATGTGCCGTTCTCATATTTCCATTCCCACCATGATGCTGCACCTGTTTTTTTTTCTAACTTTGAAGGGATAGAGAAGCCACGAGGAGCTTTCTTTTCAAAGTCAGTATCGGGTGTAGCAGATATGTTGTAAGGTGTGGTTGCATATGATGTTATCTTCTTGTTATATGACAAACCATCTTCAACCACTTCGGCATGAATTGAGATATTCGCACCATTAAGACCTTCGGGAACTGTCCACTTGAAGTATATTAAGTTTTTGTTTTCAGCAGGTACTATTGCCTCATATATACTGATAGAATCAACAAGAGTCTGACCATTATATATATTAAATTCAAGAGTGATATTGCTATTGGGTGTATAGTTGATATCACATCTGTTGTTGAGCCAATAACTTGTGATTATATCTGTACCTTCCCTGTATGGTGCATTGGGAGCAATAGGAATTAATGATAACGGATGATTAACCCTACATACTAAAGTCTTTTCATTGTTGCTACCATTGGATTCATATTTTGTGTTTCCTATGCCCATACCTTCGAGATATACACCACCCCAGATATTAAAGCTACGGGTATTTGCAACTTTGAAGGTATATGCATTTACTCTTGCCTGTGATTTTGCAGGTATAGCGAATACACCGGGTATTTGTGATTTGTCATCCTTAAAGCCTTCAACAAAAATCTTTGTATCCGTGTTGTTTTTGTACACATACTGTACTGTAACTTCCTGTGATACTTCGAGATTGTTCGGGTCGAGAACTGCATTTGTATCTGCATCTATAAGGATGATTTCTGCCAATGCAACGTCAGCCTTTATAACAGGGATATCAATGTTATTTGTTTCTGCTGTGTGTACTGTATCCTTTGCCCATGCAGACTCTAATTTAACACGCAACTTTGTTGTAAGAGGGATAGTATATTTATCAAGTCTGCTATTGGCTGTTACAGGGTTATTCTTGTTCATATGCACACTCTGTGATACATCGGGTTCTCCAACGGGTACTTTAGTCCAAGAAGAACCGTTCAAATAATTCATTGTACCTTTTAAGTTTTCAAGTGCAGTCCATGTGTTATCCATTTTATAATGGTAAGAGAATTTCACACGCTGACCTGCATAGATTTTACCACTTGTTGTATCACCTGCAGTTGCCACAACTGAACCATCATATCCATAAGCAGTTACACGATGTCTGTGGACAGTAGGTTCAACAGGAACATAGAATCTACGGATTGCACCTGCTTTTCTTACTGTACCATTTGCATCTACCCAGTCCATTTTCGCTTCAATTACAAAGCTATCTTTACTTGCATTAATTGTTTTATTTGCACCTGTAAACTGGACAGGGAAAAGAGATGTACTTGCATCACTGTTACTCAATGTAACAATTCGTGTCTGCCAAGCCGAATCACCTGTTCTTACATACTGTCTTACACGGATATCTTCTGCTTCATAAGGGAACTGAACATTGAACCATACTGTGTCATTCATTGACGGATAACCCTTTTTATATGTGTAATCATTAAAGGTTTCACCATCTGAAAAACCGTAGTTAAAGTCGGAATTGCCCTTTTTACCTTCGTATACATGAACCATTCTTACATTAAGTGCAGGATTGTATTCCCACTGTGCATAGAGATAAACTGTTGCACCATCTTCTGTTGTAAGGTTTCTTACTGACTGCTTATCAGTATATGATGTACCTGAGCCATCAGCTCTTGTGTTCCATCCGAGGAAGTTATAGCTTGTTCGGGTGAAAGCATTAGGCAAAAGATTCTTGGACTGGTTATATACCATTTCCATAGCTGCCATTGCACCTCTTGTATGACCATTACCGTTAAATCTGATTGTATATGTTATCGGACGCCATTGTGCATAGAGATTAATTACAGCACCTTCTGTTGAAGACAGATTAATAACTGACTGACGATTGGTATATCTTGTTCCCGAACCATCGGGTTCTGTGTTCCAACCAGTGAATACATAACCGGTTTTTCTAAAGCCATTTTCTATTAGGTTAGCTGCAACATCATATGTCATTGCCATTTCAGAAGTTGAACCACCTGTGTGACCGTTTCCGTTAAATACAATTTTGTAAGTTATAGGATTCCACTGTGCATAAAGAGTAACTGTTCCACCGTTGACAGATGTAAGGTTTCTTACAGTCTGTCTGTTTGTATAGGTTGTACCTGATCCGTTGGCATTTGTATTCCAGTTCTTAAATGTGTAACCTGTTCTTGTATAGCCGTTTGCAGTAAGAGCCTTACTCTCATCGAACTTCATTGTCATACCTGATGTGCTACCACCTGTATGTCCGTTACCATCAAATCCTATGGAATATGCATTGGTTTCCCACTGTGCATAAAGAGTAATAGTCGAACCGTGAGTAGATGAGAGATTCAATACTGATTGCTGATTTGTATAGGTAGTACCTGTTCCGTCAGCTTTTGTATTCCATCCTAAAAAGTGATAGCCCGTTTTTGTGAATCCATTTGCAGTAAGATTACTTGCAACATCGTAAGTACATATCATAGCAGTAGTAGAACCACCTGTATGACCGTTACCGTTAAATGCAATAGTATACCTTATAGGATTCCATTGAGCATACATTCTTCTTGAACAGTCTCCGTTTGCAATGTCGGGATTGATATCTGTCGGTTTTATATCACCATTGTTTTGGTTAATAATCTGACCAACACCATCGGCAGTTGTACACCACCAACCATTAAAGATATATCCTGTTCTTGCAATTCCGAATGTACCGACATTTACCAAGCCATCGGACTTTTTACTGTTATATGTCCATGTCTGATAATACTGCTCATTATCAGCTTTCTTATACACATGACCTTCAGAATTGAGTTTGTATGTGTCGGATGATGCAATTCTACCACCGTTGGCATCGTAATAAACTTTCAATGTATTCGGTGTCCACTGGGCATAAAGATTAACAGTTGCACCATTGGTTGAAGTCAAGTTGTTTACTGACTGTCTGTTGGAATATGAGGTTCCTGAACCATCTGATTGTCTATTCCAGTTTTTAAATTTATTACCTGTTTTCGTGAAAGCATTAGCAGTAAGGTTTTTCGCAGTACCGTAGACCATCGAAAGGTCACTCATTGAACCATTTGTCGAACCATTACCATTAAACTTGATTTTGTAAGTTTTGTTGGTTGTTTCGGTATATGCAATACCTGCACCATAACCATTATCAATTATGGTATCAAAAGTTGCTCTTGATGATAGTGAAGTAGCTGCAGTCCATAAACCCTGACCATTGGGGGTGTATAAGGCATTTGGATAATTTAAGTTGGTGAATTTGGAGATGTATCCCCATGTATTTGAAGTTGCGGAAGAACCACCCGTACTTGAACCGCCAAGCAAATATCTACCATACACCGCATATTCTGTTACGGTAACCGAATGGTAAGTTGATTTTAAGCAAAGATCGTAAATAGGCTCCACAATAACTTTATCACCATAGTCAAGATTACTCACGCTACCGACACCTAAACGTGAAAGTATCTGATTGATATTTCCTGTATAGGTCTGCCATGTACCCATTCCTGATGGAGCAGGTAGAGCAGTTGTAAATGGTATGTACTCCTCTTTGTAACAGTTAGTTGTATTAGCTGATGTTGAAAAAGTGTTTCCCTTGCGAGAAATCAACTGTTTCTTATTATATTTGGTCGAGAATTTATATCCGTCTGAATAACCGAGCTTACCATATCCTGTGTTTCTGTAAACGTCGATTACCTTTGTGACCTTCATAGAGCCACTTGAGTTAACACAACTAAAACGATAACCGATACAGTTGTCACCACTTGTTCTTATGGCATAACCAGGATCGCTCGCACTACCTGCGGCATTATTACCTGTGACAGAACTACCATCCCAAGAGAGAGCAAATGCCGATGTGGGTAGTACACTTATAACTGTGATTATGGCAAGTATTATTGAAATTACTCGTTTTATATTAATCAACACCTTTCTGTCAATAAAAAAGACCTGCCGAAGCAGGTCTTTATGTTTGTTTATTTTTTAATGTGAGTGGCAAGTCCTTGCTTTTACTGGTTCGTTGCAGTCGGGACATTTTGTATCTACTGTGAAGTGTACGCAAGTTCCGTTATCACCTTTTCCTACAGGCTTTCCACAATCTTGACAGTACTTCAAGGGGTCTTTTTTTACATTGTACTGTGGACATTTTGTTTCATCGTAACATGCATTTCCCCATTCGTCTGTGGTATAGAAGCTCTTACATGAGTGTGAGCCACAGTGGGGACAGCCTTTGTTTTCGAGACTTACGATAAAGTTATGGGTTTCTTTGCTTTCGCAATGGTGACCACTCTTGCCACATGAGTAGATGTTTGTATCAGCATCACCATTGATTAAAATACCTTGTGCATTATCGTTTCTGTTTTCATTTTCTACTACGGGTTTGTCCACCTTAACCGCATTTTCGTTTGTGTTTGGCTTTTCGGTTACTGTGTCGACATCTTCGATTTTCAGCATATCGTCATCTTCCACCAAGGTTTCAGGCTCTGTTGTGTCATCCTCTATGTCGGTAGGGATGTCGATTACTGCTTCTTCAGTTGTGATTTCTGTTGTAGGTTCTGTATTGTTCTCGTCTTTGCCGAGACCGATTACAGCTACGATTATCACAGCTACCACTACGATGCCTACGATTGTACCGATAAGTACCTTTTTGTTTTTCATATTATCAGCCTCCTAATTAAAATTTCGGATTGAATTTTGAAGTTACTGTTATTGGTACAGTCACTTCAGTTACTTGTTGACCTGCGAAGTACAGAGGAACTGTTATCGTGTATTCAGCAATTATTTTAAGTCTGTTTTCCTCTATGAGTCGAACTGTGGGTATTGTCTGCCGATACAGTTCTTCGCCATCGTCACCCACACAATACAACATATTTTCATTAAAGTCCAGCGAATTATATTCAGAATATTTAGAAATATATTGTTCAACATCAACAACCTCTGTAAAATCTGTTCCGGTTTTTATTGAGTCATATATTTCGATTGAGTTTTCCATTACGAAACTATCCAGTACAATTCGGGCATTTCTTTCTGATATGCGTATCACATTTACTGTTGCAACGAATTCAATGAAAATTGAAAGTATCATACATAGGATTAAAATCATAACACATGTTCCGATGTATCCATCGCCACGTTTGTTTTTCATTATTCCACCTACTTCCAATACTTTTCGGAAAGACCTGACCTTGTAACAGTTACGGTAACCGGGATTTTGAAAACTCCCAAACCCTGTACATAGGTATCCTTTGAGATGGTTATCCACATTTTGTCACCGAGCTGCACTCGTTCAAGTGATGTGTTGAACCACTCATCAGCGCCGTATTCGATATCATAGTCATAATACTCACCAAGTAAATCCGAATCACGTTCCCAAAATTCGTCACCGAATTCGCCTGTGTAGGTTGCAGATTTTATAAGCTCCTCGGCTATCTGATCCATTTCCACCTTTAAGGTGATGAAGCTGAACAGATTGAGCGAAAGCACCAATACCATTACAAAAACAACTACACCGACACAGATGTCGATGTAGCCTTCGCCACGTTTATTTAACTTAAACACACCGACACCCCCTTATGTGAAGAGTACGCCCACAGAAGACATAATCTGCGAGAAGATTACCACAACATAAATCAGCATGAAGCATAAGAGAAGGCACATTGATAATCTCTTTACCTTTCTCGGTACTTTCTGTGCTTCAAGTCTTAACTGTTGTCTTTGAATGTCATTGAACTTGATTGATAAGGATGCCCAATACATTTCTGTATCGTCACCACGAAGTATGCCTATAAGACCTCGGCACACGTCACTCATCATTGATGAGCCTACACGGGATTCAAGCCTTGTAATCGCCGCTTCATAGTTACCTGACCTCATATCAGCTACGGTTATTTCTAATTCGTGCTTTATTTCGGGTCCGGCACTTTCCATGTAGCTATCAAGCATATATAACACATCTCGGTTATGCTTCAAGGTTTTCTCAATTGTAAAGACAAGTCTTGGAAGCTCGTATTCAATTTTTCTTCTTTTTGCCTTTATTCTTTTTGAAACTGAACGCACCTCGTTGTTATATAACGCTATGGCTAACACAAGGATTATGGGACTTAATAATGGGAGTATAAATAACACGGGTATTGCAAATGAAGCTATGATGAGAGACTTTACAATCGCATTTGCTTTGAACATTTCGGGAGATATATTCATCTGTGCCGTGTTCAAGTCATTCTGGAGCTGAGCCTTTTTAAACTCATTGAGTCGCATGTGCTTTGCAAAGAAACCTGCAACACCTTTCAGCCACACATCAAGACCCGATGTTTTTTCTTTCTGTTGTTTCGATATAGATTCAACAGCCTTTGATGTTTTGTAATAAGGGATTGCATACACATCAACAAGGATATAAAAAAGACCTAATCCACAAAGGATTCCGACAATTGCTTGTATCATATATTCAACCTCCTCATCGCTTGTATTCTATTGGCTTTGTAAATTTCATCATAAACAAAGCTGTAATTAAAATTACCACGCCACATATACCTAACACGGCTTTTCCTGATGTTTCATACATCAGAGTGTTAAACCAATCTTTGTTAAGCATATATAACAGAGGTATATTGCCGACAACCAATAACACCATTACCCAATACTCATTCTTCGCAGCAGAAAGCATTGTTTTAAGTTCGCTGTTTACTATACGAACATCGGTAAGCTTTGCAACAATCGGGAGCAAAGTGTCTTTTAATGTTCGGTCATCCTGACATTGAATTAAGGTGTCACACCACTCACGGAAAATCTCATCGTCAATCTTATCTTTCAAGTTATATAAAGCATGTTTTATATTCGATGAAACGAGAGTTGCTTCTGTTTCAAAGGCTTTGAAAACGTCTTTTATCGGAGGCTTTATATACTGGATATTCTCTCTTACTGACGACACAATATCATCATTACGGATATATGATGTAGTGATAATTGAAAGAGTTGTTTCCAATTCTTCCTTTGTTGTTTTCTCATATATCGCAATGGTGTTTACAGTGTACACAAAAGGCACTAATGCAAGTGATATTGAGAGAGCCGGGAGTAGGAAAAGATTATCAATAAGGACAGAAACGAATGCACCAACAGCAAATAGGATAACGGAAGAAAAGCAAACGATTACGAAGCTTTTAGATTTACCTGTTACTGCTAATGCCGTTTTCATTTCCATGAGCTTAGTATAGACACCATGTCTTTTTTTGTTTCCTCTTATAGCCCTCGCTTTCTCACGAAGGGTATCGTGAGGAGTAATGATGTGAATTAAATCATTCGTTACTCTTTCGGGTGTAAGGTCAAGAAAACATGCAATTGCCACTATAACGCACACGCAGGATATGATTGAAAAAATCATCATACATAATCAGCTCCCTTCTGCAAGAACTTATCCAACTCACTTTGTGGCATACCGAACTGCATCAACTTGTGTTTAAGATTATCACTCATTATTTCGGGTTGTTCAAAATGACCTTCGATTATGTAGTTATCACCTTGCATAGTATTGCTTGTGATTTTGTATCTGAATAATGTGCGATACTCTCTTTCTCCTGAAGGAGTGATAACACATTCAGATATATCCATAATCTTTCGGGAATTGTCTTCCAACTTATGAGTGTAAACAACAATAGGGAAAGCCTGACCAGCCTGCATCAGTGATGTCTTAAAGTTTATAGGAAAACGCTTTTGACAAAGTAGTGCCAAACGCATATGAGCAGCATCGGCAGCAGAGGCATGAATGGTTGATACAACCGTATGACCTGTAAGGGATGCTTCAACAGCAGAATAAGCTTCAGTATCTCGCATTTCTCCGACAACTACAATATCAGGGTTAAATCGCAAGGATGCTACAACCAAATCTTCCTGTGTGATATCGTAAGCTTCGTTATCAGAAGGTCTTGACAATGTATGCACTACATTGTTGGTTATAACACCATCATCGTTTTTGCGAACAAGGGATAATTCACGAGAACCTGATTCAATAGTGAATATTCTTTTTTTATCAGGCATTTCATTCAACAACGAGTTAAGGTTCGTTGTTTTACCTGAACTGGTTTCACCCGCATAAACGCAGGACACACCGTAACGCACACATGCATCCAAAAAATCCATCATTTTCTGTGTTGCTGTGTTGTTTTTGACAATTTGAGCTTTTGTAACTCTTGAAGGATGCAAAAGTCTAATTGATGCGCTGATACCTCTGTCATCATCAACAATAGGTTCTTTAAGAGCTGTGATTCGTGTGTTACCGGGCAAATGACCTTGAGCCATAGGAGTTGCATTATCAATAATCATACCCGAATGGTGAAGAAGTCTTTTGATAATATCAACAGCGTGTTGGGGTGAATAAAAGTGTTCCGTAGCCTTTTCGATATGACCATCGGTGTATGTTATGGCAATATCGTCCCAACCGTTGATGTTAATTTCTTCAATATCCTCACGTCCTAAATATTTTGTTAAGATGGAGTATTCAGCCATTTCACAATAAAGCTTGTCTGACAGTTGTTTGAAGCTCATACCTTCGACCATATAATCGTGGTCATACAAGTATTTATCAATGTATGTTTTCAACTGACCGTATTTATCCTTATCGGATAATGAGGCTGCATAGTTTTCCGAGATGTATTTCTGTACATTATTAAGAAGTGGAAAAAAACCAATTATTTGGCTCATCAGCTCACCACCTTTGCTAACCTCAAAATGCTATCGCAGAATACTTTATCGGTGATATGTTCCGATAAAGTTCCCGTAATAGACTGCTGTTTAAGGGAGTGACTGTAAGGGATTTTGATTTCAACATCCTTGAAGTGTTCTTTAACTTCACCTACGGGGAGATAGATATCATTGTCTTTTATGTTGATTACCTTTACCACTTTATCTGCAAATGCAATAAACTGGTCACCGTTAGCTGCATAGTATGACATGCATTTAAGTGTCGTAGTTACAACCTGAACAATAACATCAGCTTCTGCTTTAGCAAGAGAAGAGATGAGGTCACTTCTGTCGCTTACACAGTCAATAACTATGTAGTCAGCAAGTTCTCTCATATTCATAAACAACTGACTGATTTTGTCTTCTGTAGGTCTTGCATATGTGTACTTGTTTTCGTTTGCCTTGTAACCTAAATAACCGAAGTTAGGCATATTCTTTGTTGTTACAATGCTACGAAGGACATCTTCACGATACACATCCGTTTTATCAAGAACCTTACCGATTGAATACAAATCACTTTCCTTACAATGAGGGAAGATGTAACCCATACAAGGCACCATCAAATCGGGCGAAAAGTAAAGGACTCTTTTCTTTCCTTTGTTATATAAGGACTGTGCAACCTTAATGGCAATAGAACTTTTACCACTATCAGGTGAGCCACAAACTGCAATAAACTTACTCATTTGCAGCACCACCTTCGGTTGTTGTTTCTGTTTTATTCTTAAAGTAGCTATTCTGTGTGGATAAGAACTTATCGGCAGTTGATTTATCACCTCTGTATACAAGTGCCGCATGAATTTCTGCATTACCTTCATATTCTGCAAGTAACTTTGCCTGTTGTGTATTTGCAAGAACAGTAATTGTACTTGGGAGTTCATAACTTCCGTCTTCATTCTTAATTACTGCATCTTTATCAATACCACCCGATGTAGTTGTGGTTATAACCTTCATATATTTAAGTTCGGGAGGAGTTACTGCTTTGTTAGTGTCGTTATTGACAATAAGGAATGTTACGATATCTCCGTTCTGGAGCTTACCCGATACACCTGCCGCAAGACTGTCTACTGTTACGCTGATTGCTACATGTTTACCATCAAGTGTTGCGAATACATCTTCAGCAGTATTACCGTTATTGGTAAGTTTTGCCTTTGTGAAAAAGTCACCTGTATAGAGATTTGATGCAGCATATTTACCTACGACATCTGATTTGTCTTCGATAGCACCTGCAGGGATTGAATCTTTATCAACCTTAACCACCTCAACTACATCTTCTGTAATGGGCGATCCCTGTTTCACATCCTGTGTAAGTCGTACTATCTTTGTTGTGTCGCTTGTAATATTCGTAACAATAGGAGCAACTACGAAGGTCATTACAACAGCAAGTGCTATGCAGATGATACCTATAATTGTTCTGTTTTTCATTTATAAATAACCTCCTGTTAAATGAAATATGCCACCATAAATCCTGTGGCAAGATATGGAACGAGGGGGAAACCCTCTTTTTTGTTTCTTTTAATGTTCATAAGAATTGCGAGTACCAAACCCAAGGTAAGACCTATAACGCTGTTCTTTAAACCAAGCACCAATGAACTTGCGATACAGAACTTTATATCTGCACCACCGATTCTTCCTTTTCCTATGAAGATGCTTAATATCATCAGCAAGGAAATAACGAAAGCAGATAGCAACATGCTTGGTATACTGGATAACTCAAAGCCTACGAATGCCACTATGACAATCATTACATGGAGCCAGTCATCGCATTCTCTTGATTTAATATCACTAAAAGATGCTAAAAGGAGAATTAAGCTGAACAAAATGCCACGCACCGCCATAGTGGTACATCCAAAAAAACACAGCAAAGCTACTGTTACTCCGAGACCGATGCCTACAAAACCTGCTATAGTTTTCACCTTTTCGCCACCCCATCTTTTTAGGGCATATTTCGCAATTAATACAGTTGCTAATACAACTGCTCCAAGAATTACCGATACACCAAATATCTTCAGAAGTGTTTCAACTGTTACATCAATATCTTTCGGCATAATCGGACCAACAATTAAATTCATAAAATTCTCCTTTCAAAAGATTGGTGGGAGTATTAAAACTCCCACCGAGCAAGTATTAGTTAACCGGCATAATTAAAGAGACCCTGAACCTTTGTAACAACAGAAGGCATGATGGTGTCTTCAAAAAGGGCATAAAGGAGAGTGAGAAGGAGCGCACCGACTACGACTGCGATGAGAACCTTAACACCTGTATCAACATAGGTTTCAGCTGTTTTTGTTTCGATAACCTCAACAGCCTTTGCTTTGATGGACATTACTTTATCTTTGATTTTTTTAAACATATTTAATTACCTCAAACTTTCTTAATAATGATCGAAGGCTTCTTCAAAACCTTCTTTAACAGGAAGCATAATTTCATTTTCCAAAAGCGGAGAAAGAAGACCTAAAAGCAAAGCGCCGATAACTACAGCGATGAGGATTTTAACTCCTGAATTCACATAAGTTTCGGCACTTTTGTTTATAAACTTATTCCTTATTTTGTTTAAAATTCTGTTTAGTATCTTTTTTATAAATTCACGTAATTTATAAAAAATCTGTTTTAACATAAACTCACCTCATTATCCACCATAATTGAAGAGTTCCTGTACCTTTGTCACAACAGAAGGCATGATGGTGTCTTCAAAAAGGGCATAAAGGAGAGTGAGAAGGAGAGCACCGATTACAACTGCGATGAGAACCTTGACACCTGTATCAACATAGGTTTCTGCTGTTTTGGTTTCGATAACCTCAACAGCCTTTGCTTTGATGGACATAACTTTATCTTTGATTTTCTTAAACATAATTTTTTACCTCAACTTTCTTATTTAATTCGGATTAACCTGCGTAGTTGAAGAGTTCCTGTACCTTTGTCACAACAGAAGGCATGATGGTGTCTTCAAAAAGGGCATAGAGAAGAGTGAGAAGGAGAGCACCGATTACGACTGCGATGAGAACCTTGACACCTGTATCAACATAGGTTTCTGCTGTTTTTGTTTCGATAACTTCAACAGCTTTTGCTTTTAAGGACATAACCTTATCTTTGATTTTTTTAAACATAAATTTTTACCTCAACTTTCTTTTAATTACATTGACTGTGAAAAAGCAGCCTCGACATCATCGTCAGGCTGCTCACTCATTGCTTCTGCTTCATCCATGTGAAGTCTTTCTTCGTATGATTTAAGAACGGCTGCATTAATTTCGTTTCTTGCATCTGCCGTAATAGCATGGAAGATATCGCTATATTTCTTTTCACCGTCTTTGGTATAAACGCTTTGAGGCATCTGAACAAAGAGACCTTTTGATGAGTCAATTACTTTAAGACCGTGAATAGCAAATGCACCTGCAATATTTGCACTGGCATATGCTTTGATTTTGCTATCTTCCTGATTTACCATGCGATCAATTTTCGCATTTACAAGTGGCTGTTTTTTCTGTGCCATAATTTTTTTACCTACCTTTCGATTAATTGAAACTTATAATTGTGAATCCCATATCCGATTCGACTTCTGCCTGAGAAATCTGTTCGGGTTCTTTGAACCTTTCCATATATGTCATCACCTCCTCGTCTGTAAGTGAACGGAAGTCATCTTCTGTCAAACCAACAACAAAGAATGGTCCGGCAATGATGGTACTTTCACCAAGTCTACGGTTACCTGCCATACCCATAAGTTTTGATTCTTCGTTGCCTATAAGACAGACATTGTCATCTTCCATGTATATCGGTTCTATGTATCCACCTACAGCCCTCTGCTCTGCTTCAAGGGTGTGTGCCACCTCAGAAACAAACGGAGGACGGTTTGGCTCAACATAGACGATAGTCATTAAGTTGTCAGGTTTCTGTGTAAGGGTTGCATCAAAATCAACCTTTTGGAAACCTACAGAGTCACAAAAAAAGGCACCCTCATCTGTCTGGACGATGTCCGAAACGGAAAGAGAGTGCCCTCTGTGAAGTGGATGAGATTCTGTGTTAAAACGAGTGAAAACATCTTCAAGTGTTTTCGCTTCAATATCACCATTGAAAACCTCATCATATATTTGTGGATCTATTTTTTCTGTTTTTTGAATTCGTGCAGTTCTGTCAAAGTTCATAAACTTAACATCATTTGCATCTCGTTCATTATTGATTTGGAATATTTTTATTTTCATTACTGCAAACCTCCCATTCCTACATCATTGTTTTCTTGTAACCTGTATTCGGAAAGTTTTTCCTTTGCCCATTCGGGAAGATATTTTTCATCCAAAACACCAAAGAAATTTTGTCTTCTAAAATGAGTAAATTCATCATCCTTCAGAAAATAACCGTTAACCTGTGAACCTATTGCATTAGGATCACATCCGAAACCACTTGTCGCAAAAAACAACTGAAAATCTGCTGTTTTGTATTCATCTTTAAGTGTACTTGGCTTAATCACCAATACTTTGTCTGTGTAATCGCCTTCATCAGTACAATGGCTTGAATCAAAGAGACCTAAATTTTTGTAATAATCTCTTGCTTGATTAATAAGCAAATCTACCAGACCGGGATGTGATTCAACTACAAACTGCCAACGATGTTCTTCTTTGGGAATCCAAATGTTTTTCGCCCATTTTTTGTTTTCTTCAGAAAAGCGACCATCATTCTTATTTTCTTGCACTGTATTCGCAAGAACCCAATTAACTCGATCAAGACCATATGTGGCAATAATGTCATTGATGCATTTTCCAAGAATGTTGTTTTTATAGTTATCTCGTATTGCGCGTTCAATGGTTCTTGCACAATCACAGTTGGCACTATGACTCTTTCTCCATTTGTCGACTTCTTCATATTCTTTGGCTTCTTTTAAAGAAAAGAGATACAGAGGAACATATTTATCCATTGCTACCACCTTTTGTGTATTTTTGTTCAAGCATCTTTAATGCTTTTGTCAATGTGTTTTGACGAATATTATTTTAGGCTTTATTTTGTCTGTTTTCTGAATTCGTGCAGTTCTGTCAAGGTTCATAAACTTAACATCGAGTGCATCTCGTTCATTGTTGATTTGGAATATCTTAATTTTCAAGAGAAACACCTGCCTGTTCCATTGCCCATTTAACCGAAAGATGAACAAGTGCAGCTTTTTGCTGCTCGACGGGAAGTTGATTCAAAAAATCAAATAAAGTCATTTCATCAATTTGTGATGAATCAGTTAACTTACAGTTATCACATACTTTTTCTCTTTTAACAATTATTGAACTTCCATCATCGGATTCGGTAAATGATAAAATATCGTTATATTTAAATCCGACAGATTGCCTCAATTCAAAAGGAATTGTAATCCTGCCTTTTTTACCGAGCACACGATATATTTTTGCCATCAATTTTCAACCTCGCTTTCGTTGTTTGTTATTTTAATATGTAATGTTCCCACGCCTGAATGGGTAGAACACACTCTTTCTACCGAAATGTTTAAACTCTCAAAATCTTCAAGAGGTATAGAAAGAAATATACTGTCTTGATTTAATTCTGAATTCTGCATTGGACGATACACTCCTTTAACACTTTTTCATAATCATATTTATCATCACCATAACAACTGAATAAGGTTAACTGTTGTGGTTTGCTTCGTTCTCTTTCGTATAAGTCATAGTTTGATATAAGCAACTCTTTGAATTCTTTTCCGGCTTCGTACCTTTGTGCCATAGAATGAGTACGAGAAAAATCAAGCATAGAAAAGCCTTTGTACAGTTCCCTTATCTCAGGACAATCGTTATATGAAAGCAAGAACTTACCTTGTATTTTGGAAAGTGTATCCTTTAAGCGCACGTGATCATTCCAGTTAAAGCCTACAGCATACATATCTTCAGTAGAAAAATATGGGGGATCAGCATAGAAAAAAGTATCCTGTCTGTCGTAGTGTTTTATAAGCGTTTCAAAGTCCTGGTTTTCAACCACTACATTTGCCATTCTGTTTTCAAGTTGTTTTATAAGCTCAAACAACTTTCGTATATCAAATGGCTGTGATGCAAAAGACTTACAGCCGCTTGAATAACTGTATCGTAAGAGTTTGAGAAACATTGCTGCTCTACGGACATCATAGTCTTTAGTAATACGAGTTCTTATTTCATTAAGTTCATTTGCTTCGGGTGGTGGAAACATCAGTTCTGTCAACAGTAATTCTTCTCTGTAAAAATCATCTTTAAATTCTTCAAACTCAAAGAACTTTTTAACAGAGTTAAAATCCTCACGTGAGTTAAGATTGCAAAAGCCGATTTCACGAATTGTTGCCATAGTTCGTTCCTTCATGCAATGGAAAAGGTTTACCAAATTCCTGTCATAGTCATTGTAAACCTCGAAGGAGTCAACCTGCTCTTTTCCCAGAAGGACGCTACCGGAACCACCGAACACATCAACAAATCTGCCGTACTGTAAAGGAAATACAGCATAGAGAATGTTGAGTATTGAACTTTTGTTACCAACCCTTGATACAGGGGTTTTCATTGAATCACCTCACTTTTGGGCATAAAAAAAGACGGTATTCATCATTTTGTGATAAATACCGTCTTACTCTTGCTTATTTGATTTTTGAAGTTCTATGATTTTTTCTTCATAGTAATTCTTTTTGTTTATAAAAACGCAACACATCGCTGTGGTAGTTACTATACTGCTTAACATAGCACCTATGATAAATGCAAGGATTTCACTCATTGTAATGCAATTCCCTCGCTTTCATCTTCGGTCATGTCTTCGGAGGAGGTGATATTGACATATTCACCGATAACACCGAGAGCTTCGTAATAACTGCCTGATGACCTTACACGCTCACACATTTCTTTGGCTTCATTAGCCATACCGTTTTCTTTTAAGGTTCTTGATGCAATACCCATAAGATTAAAAATATTACCATCCTCACCAATCAAAGCACAATCGGGTTTTGCTTTTTCTTCGGGTGAATCATTTTCTTTAATGAAACCACCGAGACGATTATCTACATAGTCAGAAAACCAAGTACCACCGAGGTCTTGATGTGTCTGCAAACGCCACATTGCCATTTTCCCTAAATCGATGCTTATATCATCACTAAAGGGAAACAACAAACAAGTGAGATCACCGTTTTTAAATGTATAACAGTCATCTTCTTTGAATTCGCTATCTTCAAGGAGAATTCCACTCCTCTTAAACAATCCGTTGATGCCGTCAATCCATTCTTTCAGTTCACCACCACAGCCCTGTAACACAAGACCTTCGGTACTGGACATACTACGAAGTTCTTCTGTGTTTACTGTCTTAACTGACAACTTTCTGCACCTACCATTTCCTGTTCAATTCCTGCTTTATCGTTCATAAACCTTTCAAAAGATACCTCGTCAATATCGGGGAATGAAATTGGTTCTTCCTTAAGGTCTATATAACCTTTTTCACCGAAATCAATAGGTTCATCTGTTATGAGAGTACCACCATAGTTTACTTTTACCTTCGGTTCAAGAGTTGCCAAGAAACTTTGGTCATCACTTGTTCTGCACTCATAACAGTAGAAGCCTTTAGGAACATCAGCTGCAGACTTTCTGCTTTCAGAGAACAAAAAGACCTTATCTTGAAACTGAACAGCAGATAATTCCTCATGCCAAATAGGAATATAGTCAGTTTCTGTTGAGTTAAGCGAAAGACCTACGGTTTCCATATCTTCATATCCGTGAACCTTTAAGGCAAACTCATAGGCTTCTTTCGTTGTTTCGGGTATATATTCTTCAAGAATTGTATCACCCTTGTACTTTACTATACCAAGATTATGACCGAAGTCCTCGTCTGCCCATTCGTGTTCAATTTCAACATCGGGATACATCTGTGCAAGTTTTGACAGAATAGGGTGTGGAGCAGACCAAGCAGTATTAAAACAGAGTTCATTCCGTGCTTCTGCTGCATCTTCAATTTCAATACAGTTGTAGGCATTCCATTTTGTACCCCAATTGTTGATACTCCATTCATACCATGTAGGAAACCCATACTGCTGAATGTTACGGAAAGCCTGACGACCTGCTTTCCATTCATCGTCATCGATATCTGTTCGCTGTTTCAAAAATATTGCTTCTTTTTCTTCGGGGATATTCAAAAGGTCAATATCCTTATTTGCGCCATCAAACAAAAGAACAGCGACAAAATCTTTGTAGGCTTTAAGACCTTTATCTGTTATCGAACCTGCTGTAATATTCAATGATTCAGGCATGGGAATCACCTTATTGAAATCTACTGAGCCAAGACCCATTTCATCGTGTTTTATTGCTTCCATAATTGCTCTGATTCTTTCGGGTTCTCCCAAAAACTTGATACGATTAGTAATATGGTTCGGCATACTATCACTCCTTTACAATTTGATATTTTTGATTAACTTCTTTGATTTTTCTGCCGATAGCAGAAATGACCGGTACACTCACAGAGTTACCAGCCATCTTATATAACTGTCCATCCTTAATGCCGGATGCGACAACTTTATTAAATTGTTTATCTTCAAATCCTTGTAATCGCCAGCACTCAATGGGCATCAGCTTACGGATTCTGCCCTTATGGTAAATGCCATGTCTGTCTTGAGCAGTTATTGTGAACATTTCCTCATTCGGTTCTTTCATCCGTCTGCCTTGCTGACGAACTTTTTCTCTGTCGGGTGTCAATATTGCTCTCGGAGCATCTTCTACCAACACACCTGAGTGTTCTCCTTTGCGATTGCTTACACCTGAATCTTGTCGTGCAGTTATGCATCGTGCTTGGGGAGTGATAATAGGATCACTATTCATATCAATAAAGTACAATCCTGTTTTTCCACCCATACCACCGCCACCTGCACACAATGTACACGAAACACCTGTTATGTCATAGACTCTCTGTCCTTGACTGCCGGGGATGATTTCTTTAAGATTCGCTCCATTGCAGCATTCGACAGGAAATATTTGTCCGGTACATCGTCCATCAAGATATCCGATAATATACAACCGCCGTCTTTGTTGGGGGACTCCGAAATATTTGCTGTTAAGCACACACCATTCGAGATTATACCCCATTTCAACAAGCACGGAGTAGATAGTTTTAAGTGTTTCGCCTGAGTCATGCGATAACAAGCCTTGAACGTTTTCCAAGAATACAAATGCAGGTCTTTTAACTTCAAGGATTCGGGCAACATCAAAGAAGAGAGTTCCTCTTGTATCACTGAATCCCAATCGCTTTCCGGCAACGCTGAAAGCTTGGCAAGGAAATCCTGCACAGAGCAGGTCAAAGTTGGGGAGATTTTTGGGGTCGATTTCTCGCGCATCTTCATAATATTGCTCACCCCCAGTTTTATACATCGCACAATACGCTGCATTAGCGTATTTATCAATTTCACAATGACCGACACACTCAAAACCTCCTATTTTAGTTAATCCTGTACGAAAACCACCGATACCTGCAAACATATCAAAAAATCGGATTGCCATACGGCATCCGACCATTCTGATTATTTAGTTTTTATACACCTCTTTTTACATTGTTTGTTCTAAATCTTCTGATTCTTCAATTTCAGATTCTTCTGCCAACTCTTCATCGGTGAGCTTTCTGAAATCGTCTTCGCTGGGAACGATTGCAAGTGTTCTGCCGTTATCCCATTTCATATGAATCTGTCCGGCATCATCTACGAAATCAACCGTACCTCTTGTACCGGGTGGAACAGGAGCATACGGGTCATTCATACTATTTAACACAAGACGAGTACCTTCGGGATATAGCTTCTGCATTCGTTCTGCATATTGAGACATATTGTCAAATGTACTCATAAATTTTCACCTCTTTTACATTTCGATTCCCATTTCTTCAGAGCCATCGAGATCACCAAAATCTTCTGTGCCGTCCAATGCTTTCTGCATAGGAATAAGGACTTTTAACAATTCTGAACGATACTCCATATCAGAAATCCTATCAATATATATTCCGAAGGTGTTTAAGAACGGAGTTCCGTCTTCGTATGTAATTGTTACATCACCTGACACACCTTTTTCACATATATATTTTGCAACTTCTTCAATAGAGTTTAGTTCTCTTTCGTCATGATGGGACATACCGATTAATCTCGGATGCTTTTTACCTGTATTCATTAAAATCAACTCCTATTTTTTGTTTGGTTTTACGGGTGATTCATATTTATCACCAACTCCTTTCATATGGGGATATATAAAAAAGCACCGTGTTGTCGTAGTTGTACGAAACACGGTGTCGTTTTTTGTCGAATTTCACGATTTTAAATATTTTCGAAAAATTTTGTGAAGTATTTTGAATTTTTAGTCATATATATATGGAGGTGCATTTAAGATGTTTAAAAAACTTGTATTTTCATTTACTGCTTTTATCTTGAAAAAAGCAACTTGCATGAGAATGAGTGAAAACCCACTACATAAAGAAAATATAGAATTGCTATATTATGCATCTAAAGCAGCAAAGCTTTTACGCAAACCACTCGGAGAACTAACTCCTGAAGAAAAAGAAGAGTGGGCTAAGAGTATTGAGAGTTATAAAAATACTGATGAATTAAATTAATATATAATCAAAAAGAAATTTTAAAAAGGACGGGTTAAAATGTTATACATAGCATATTTACCAAAATCAAAAGGAGAAGATGTAGGAGATAGAAAAGTTAATAATATTTTGTATTGGTATATGTCCAAAACAAATTATGAGTATTCTGTAATTGCAGCACCTGGATATCTTAGCACAACTGAAAACACAATAGATACATTTGTAAAAGAATTAAGTGACATATTAGCGAAAGGTAGTAATAAAACAAAAATCGGTTTTTTGAATGGAATGAACGGTCATCATACGACATCAAGTGGAAAAATAATAATCGAAGAACACTACAAAAAGATGTCTGTATATAATTTCGAACAGATAATTTTGACTATCAAAAAAGAGTTCGACCACAGGAAAATGTTGTGTTTTTTCAAATTTCAAAAAGGATCTCAAGAAAACATAACTATTGAAAAACTAGATGATTTGCTTAATTGTATTTATGTAGGTGCTATACTTATTGGTTCGAGTAACCAAAGCAAAAAAACTTATTTTGAAAAGAACGCCTCAAAAGGTGAAGCAGATATTTTTATGTTTGATGCATCTGGCGATTGTGAAATTAAAAGAAATATTGAAGTTTTATATCCCAATAACCAAAATCCTGATATGAAAGAAAATGATGAATTGTTTAGGGATATAGTTATTGCTAATAGCTTTTATGGTAGTGGACATGAAGATACGCAAACTTTTTTAAAAAACATTCTTAAAGATTTATTAGAAAGTGGATTAGAAAAGTAATTGGTTTTTCTTGTTATATGAGTGCTTGTTAGATAATTAGCACGCAAAAAGCGCGGAAGTTGTTATACCTCACAATAAAGAATATTCCAAAAACAAAAAATTAAGTATGGTAAGAAAAATGAAGTGGCGTTATGACGAATTAGTGAAACTCGGATTGAACTTCAAGTCGGGGAGTACTAATCAAAAATTTAAAACTATTATTAGCGATAATAACACGAAAGAAATTAATAAGCAGATTTTGCCGGAAGATATTGTGAACAGCTTCAAAAATAGTGAGTATAAGACTCTAGTAACATTAGATGATATAATTTTATATCGAGTTTATGGTCTAACGCCTTCTGGAAAGGCTGGTGCTAAACAGAATGGTTCATTTGCAACGACGGAATTTGCCGAATCTCGTATAGATGTTAAACTTCGCTTGGCTTTAGATCCACAATGGAAGAACGCCTTGTATATTGAGGAAAAAATAAAAGTTCCTAAAGGTGTTGTTATAAATAAAGGTGTAGTTGGTCCGGTAAAAATGTTGTCTGGAACAATATTAGAGGGCGGTGCAGATCAAATAATTTTACCTAAAAATTGGCCTGAAAGTTGGGTAGTTGGTTATCGATTTGTTACTTCAGAACCATTGATGGATTATCCTGAATATACAGTAGAAAAACCTGATGAAATAAGAAGAAACAATTCGCTATAGTATAACAATATATCTATTACAACTTAAATGTGTCTTATATAATTCTACTTTTATTAAGGAGATAAAGTTATGAAGTTAAGTGATTTAATTAACTATAAAAATAATTATCCAAAACTTAAATTTATTCAAGAGCATAGAAGCGATATCATTCCTTTTATTGGTGCTGGAATTTCTATTGAATGTGGACTGTATTCTTGGAGGGAGATGCTTGATTCAATAGCAAAAGATTATTTTACGGATGCTGAGATTTGTAATATTCACGAAACCTGTGATTATTACAGTTATGCTGATAAAATTGTAAAAGTAACTGGTAATGCTCATATGGTAATGAAAAAAATAAGTGATTTGTTTAACCAGGCATCAATTAAAATTACAGATTCTCCATATATTTTAACTACATCGTTTTCCAAATTGATTGTTACAACTAACTATGATACAATTTTAGAAACAGTATCAAGACAAAGCATAAAAGATGAACCATTAAAACCATTGTTGCCCTGTTTAAAAGGTCAGGTTGACGAAGCAATACAAAGTAATGAAAGATGTTTGTTAAAACTTCATGGTTCAACCGAAGAAACAACTTCGTTTATTTTGACATCAAAACAATATCAAGATTTTTATGGTAAACCTTCTGAACGGAGTGGTAAACCTTTACCACTGTACCTCGAACAACTTTTTTCAGGAAAAAAGTTGTTGTTTGTTGGTTGTAGTCTAGAAATGGATAAAACTTTAGAAATTCTTCGCGAATGTGTAACAAAGTACAAAACAATTTCTCATTATGCAATTGTTCCTTGGATTACTGATGATGAAAAAAGATTACAACGTGCTAGACAATTAACAAGTTTGGGCATAGAACCGATATTTTACCCAGAAGGAGATTTCGATAGCGTTAACAAACTTTTAAGATTTTTGGCTAAAGAAAATCCGTTTACAACGCAAGTAGAAACAGCATTAAAAGAATTGATAAATAATGATAAAATTTTAGATGAATTTGTAGCGGTGGTAAAAGATAGTTTTTATGATACAGCCAAAGAGTTCCCTGAATTATTAGATGATATCTTTATGCCTTCAGAAGATGCTTTTAGCAAAATGATAAAAAATAAAATGAATACATTATGTGACGATGATGATTTGTATAAAATAGTGTTATTTGTTTTTAAGGCTTATATAAGCTGTGGTTGCTTTTATGCCAAGGATGATATAGTTAAATGTTTTGAAGATATTTATTCGGATTTATGTCTTAGGGAAAGTAAATTGATGGGAATTTTTGAAAAGAATTGGTCGATAAAAAAACATACCGATGTACTGACTAAGGATATTTCGTGGGTGAAAAATTTGTCATTAAAAAATATTAATGAAAATGCGCAGGCACTATTAGATAAACTTCAATACAGAAATGGTATGAGTTTTTCTGATATTCAACACTATTATAATTCTGCTAAAGAGTTTGAAAGCCTTGTTGGAGATAAACTTGATTATCATATTCATACCAGATTATTAAACTCAATTGGAGCTTTTTCATATTATTATAATGAAAGTGAAATTGGAATTGCTCATTTGGAAAAAGCTATAACATTAGTTTTAAATAATGAAGAGCAAAAACGTCCAGAACAACTTTTTTTAGCTAAGTGTTATTATAATTTGGCATTGGCATATGTTACCTCTGGCAATATAATGGATGCTTTGTTGAGTATTCGTAAGGATATTGAATTGAAGGAGAAATTCGATGAACATCCACAAATATATGCTAGGTCATGCGATTTATATGCAACTATATTGAAAAATATTGAGCCATTTCATGCAGGGCGAATATATGTTGAAGCAGCTAAAATTAAAGCAAAGTATATTGTTCTTGACAAAGATGGAAATAATTCACATGAAGATATGCTTGCTTCTTGGGCAACAGCACTTTTTAATATAGGTTTGTTGGCTCGTGATATAGGTCTTAATCATATTGCATATGATTATATACTTATTGCAAATGAAATTCGCTCAAAAACATTGGATAAATGCAATAGAGATTTCTGTAGTTCATTGAATGTACAGTCTGAACTTGAATTAATGTTACATTTGAAAGATAATCCGATTTCAATTATAACGACAATAGAAAGCAAACAGGCTCTTCCTGAAGGGTATTCGAAAATAATGGGGCATACTTTTTATGTATGTGCTTTATATTATTTTACAAAAAAAGACTTTATATCTGCATTTGATTATGCAAACAAATCTTTGATAGAATTAAAAAATGAAAACTCATCCGATTTAATTCAAGTAATTAAAAGTAGACTTATATCATTGCTTTCACTTCAAACCATAAAACAAAATGGACAAGCACTCAAATATTCTTTGCCAAATGATATTTTTAAAGATATTATTGAGGATATAGAGAAATTGTTAGGAACTAATAGTTTCTATTTGTCTTACCCATACCAGGCATTGATTTATAACTCAACAAATTCCCAAGTTAAAGAACAGTATTCAAATAAATATCATAAGCTCATTGATGATTTTTCTGAAGAGATGGAAGATTTGTTGGATGTATTTATAAAATATTTAGCTGAAATTCAGCAAATGATTTGTTAAAACGAAACTGTTGCTTACATCTCTAAATCAACAAACTGGCATTACAACCAAAAAATTTTCAATATAAATTATTTTTAATGAGATAACGCAAAATAATATTTTGTTGTCTAGAAGTGTTACCCTGTCAACTCGCTCTTACAATACATAAAAGACACAGAAAGCCTATAACGAGGCATAAAGAGAAGGCCGAGAGCGAAAAACTTCTGCTTTGTTTTGAAATTTTCTTTAATGATTTTTGAGGTTTGTATAAGTATTTTATTTTTTTGTATAACATATATTTAAAATCTGTCATTAATAATATGGGGCATTAGAAAGTTTTTTGCTGATTAGTTTGTTAAATAGTTATACCCCGGCAAAATTAAGTGTGTGATATTGATAAGAAACAGATATAAAATGAATTTATAAAAATATTTTTATTAGGAATGGTGAGTTTATGAGAACTAAATTAGTGAATGAGAGAACCACACTTCATTCTGGATATGGAGCAGGAGAGGGTGATACCGAGTATTATGAATATGAGTGTCCCTGTGGAAAAGGGCGAATTGTAGAGGAACACGATAACATACCTGGTTTTAGAGAGCATGATGTAATGCTTTGCTGTGAAGAGTGTAATCGTTATTATAGTATTGATACATCTAAAGGTGTTCGCAATTGGCGCTTGATTAGAAAAGGTGATGCAAAAATGACAAATAGAATAAAAGCACAACCGCATATTTGTAGAGTTCGTATTGAAAACTTTAGAAACTTTCGCTCCGTGGATTTTTCATTAAGTGATAAACAGGTTCTTATTGGAGAAAATGCTGTAGGTAAAAGCAATCTGTTATATGCACTTCAATTGATTTTGGATCCCAATATACCAGAGAAAGATAGAATGCTTGAAGAAACAGATTTTTGGGATGGTTTAGAAAAGCCAATGGAAAACGGCGAGGAAATATTAATTGAAATATATTTAACTAATTTTGAAGATAATAAAAATTTGTTAGCTCAACTCTCTGATGCTACGGTGAATTGTGAAGGAGAAAAGTATTTGAAAATTAGTTATAAGTTTTTCAAAAAAGATCCTAACAAGCCTGAGTATAGTTACATCATATTTAAGGGGGATGATGAAACACGAAGCTTTACGTATGAAGATAGAAGAATATTAAATATTCGTGTTATCAAGGCAATTAGGGATGTAGAAACAGAGATGCGAAATTCAAGGTCATCACCACTTACGCAACTAATAAAACAAAAATATACTGTAAGTAAAGATGTTTTATCTGAAATCTCTAAAACCCTTGACGAGAAGGGTGCAGACACTTTACAAATTGGTCAGGTAAGTAATTTGGAAAAACGCATACAGGATATGCTAAACGACATGGTATCGTTTAGTTCTGACGAGTTTAATGTTGCATTGAAAACAATGAATCTTGATGCTACAAGACTTCTTTATGCCTTGAGACCAATAATAAACAACAGAGAAACTGCTAATACAAGTTTAGGTATAAATAATATACTTTATGTTGCCTTGATATTGTTGTTGATCGAGGATGATACTATAAAAACATATTTGTCAGGTGATTTGTATCGAGAGTTAACAGTTAAAGATGCCAATAGGTTAGTTGAACGTAGCTATACAAAATTAGAAAACTCAGATGAGTATGTGCTGAATTTTGCTGCTCTAAAAGATACCGAACTATACGATGATTTATATGTCTTTTTTTCTGACACGGTTCCGACCAGCAATGGAATCACTATACTTGCGGTAGAAGAGCCAGAATCACATCTTCACCCGATATACCAAAGATTGCTATATCGTCATATAATGAACAAATCTAATACTTCTGTTATGATTACAACACACTCTACATATGTGGCGTCTGTTGCACCAATTACTTCAATAATACATTTACTTGGAACGAATACTGGCACTTGTGTAAAAACGACTGCAGACATCGATTTGTCTGAAGAAGATTATTTGGATCTGGCAAGGTATATTGATGTGAAAAAAGGGGAGCTTTATACTGCAAAAGGTGTTATTTTTGTAGAAGGGATTAGTGAGGAATACCTTGTGCCAAGTTTTGCTATGGCTAAAGGTGTAGATTTGGATAGATTAGGTGTTGTTGTTTGTAATATTAACTCTACCAATTTCAAGCCGTATTTAGATTTTGTTGGAGCCTTGGGTATACCTAATGTTGTCATTACTGATGGAGATTATTATCATATTGTTGATGACAAAAAATGTTTTGGTAATGTAGAAAACGAGACGCATAGTGCAAAGGGTTACGATGGTCTGGAACGTGTAGCAGAATACTATCAAGAATGTGCAGATGATTCGTATAACGATTTGGACTTTAATTCAAAACGGGATTTCTTTGCTAGAAAAGGAATTTTTATTGGTATGCACACATTAGAAATAGATATGTTTATGAAGAGTAACTGTTTAGATAAAACTACGATTTGTGAAGTTTTTAATAAATTGACTCATGGTGGAGAAGCACAAAAGAAAAACTTTTCTAATGATTTGGATGCAGGAAACTATGATAAGTGCCTTGGAAAGATTGAGTCATCTCATAGCAGAATAGGAAAAGGACGGTTTGCTCAAAGATTAGCAGAGAAAGTAACTAATTCTATGATTCCGACATACATTTCAAATGCAATTGATGAAATAGTAAAAAGAGTTGGGTGAAAAAGTTGAATGCATATTTTGAGAAGAAATTACAAGAATTAAAAAATGATGAGATGCAATTAGCTGCATACAACTCTTTGGATAATACTGTTGTAATTGCAGGACCAGGAAGCGGTAAAACTACAGTTTTGACCTTAAAAGTTATGCAACTTTTGGAACAGTATATTACTGACCCAAGAGGACTCGCTTGTTTAACATATAGTACTGAAGCAGCTAGAGAATTTAAAGACCGTCTTAAGAAATTGGGACTACAAAAGCGAAAAAATGTGTTTTTGGGAACGGTTCATAGTTTTTGCCTTTCAGAAATAATTATCCCTTTTGCGAGGCTATATCCTAAGTACAAAATTCCGCAACCTATAAAAATAATCTCTGAAAAAGAAAAAAACAAATTGTTTGTTGATCAACAATACGAGGGTGAACCTAAATTAGTTGATGTTGATAAAGAACGCACGCGAAATATAAAAGGTATAAGTCGCGTTGCAATAGAAAGTTACGATGTTGCATTAAGGGCTGCGATTCATTTTGAAGAGTTGCTTTTTGAAAAGGGCTATATTGATTTTATTAGTATGGTTAAGTTGTCAGTAGAAATGATTAGTAACGAAGCTTATATCCGAAAAGCTCTCGAAGCTAAATATCCCTGGATAATTGTTGATGAGTACCAAGATTTAGGTAAACCGCTTCATGAAATTATTTTAACATTACTTAATTCAACAAAAATTAAAGTCTTTGCAGTTGGAGATTCGGATCAATCAATATATGGCTTCCAAGGAGCAGCTCCTGATTATTTATTAGAATTAAGTGAACGAGAAGATATTAATCGTATTTTTTTAAAAAACAATTATAGAAGTTCTCAAACTATAGTTGATGCCTCGCAATATGTTTTAAATAGTACTAGAGGTTATATAGCTTCAGGAAAATTCAAAGATTATGATGCCGACTTAGAGTTCTTTGAATGCTCGTCTGGTATGAATGAGCAGTACGAAAAGGCAATGGAATTAATAAATGAGTTTCATAAAAATGGTGTGCCGTATCATGAGATAGCTGTATTAGTAGGAAGTAATAACAATATTGCTGATTTATCAGAACTTTGTTCTTCTAATAACATACCAACATATTCTTCTCGACAAACATTCAGAACTACTGATTTAACGATTTGGCTCCAAATGTGTGCTAAGTGGGTAATTGATAAACAAAAATCTTCTTTTGATGATATTTGCTTTGCTTGGAAAAATTTTATAGCACACAAATATTCAGTCGATGAAGATGAGTTTATATCAATTAGAAAAAATTTATATACAATATTAAACGAAAGTATATCATATGAAAATAATTTAGCTCAGTGGTTAAGCTATATATATGAAAGTATTGATATAACCGACATCTTCGATGGTTCTGAAAAATATCCAGATGAAATGGAAAACTTGAAGAAATTAAATGAGTTCTTGGACGATGCACCAATGCCACTATCTATAAAATTCCTAGCACAATTAGGTACACCGGAAAATCAAGTTGTATTATCCACAAGACATAGTTCCAAAGGTCTTGAATTTGATGTTGTTATTATGCTTGGAATGGAAAAAGATAGCTTTCCTAGTTACTATGATAAGACCGAAAGGGAGTTGGATGAAGCAAGACGGCTTTGTTTCGTTGCTGTTAGTAGGGCAAGAAAGAAATGTATTTTAATTCGTTCGCAACGACTTCCCAATAAGTATGGGAAATGGTTTGCCAAAGATCCATCTCCATTTTGGATAGCACTAAAAGAATTTCAAGAAAATAGAAAACAATGAAATAGAAACAAGGCACTCTAGCGTAACGATTTGAAGTGCCTTGTTTTAGTTTTATGAAATTATTTCGTAAAAGGCAAAAACCAAAGGTGTTACCGATGATGACAAATTCCGTTTTTTTACCTTTTGGTGGAGCATAGGGGGCTCCAACCCCTGACCTCTTAGTTGTTAGTTAAACGTTCATACCAGCTGGGGTAATGCCATGCGTTTTATTGTGATATGTTTGGGGTGTTTATTTATTAAATTGCTATACCTAACTAACAGGAGAAACATCAGAGTTTTAAAATTAAAAATAATTAAACTTATTGCAAAAGTCCTTATGTTTTGATAAAATCAAAGCATAAGGACCTAATGAGGTTTGTTTTTTATTGTTTACTGTTATTCTGTAAAACATTCAGAGATGATTTGAGTTTCAAGTTCTGCCAACCCGTTGTTGCAGGTTATTACAAAGTCACAGTTGGGAGGGAGTTGTTTAAGTGCAATCTTGTACTCTGTATTTGCGAATTCATACCAAGTATGTTCGTAATTCATTTTTTTAGCAATACGATGAGAGACAATTCCTGACATTGCATATGGATATCCATAATAGTAAGCACGTTTATAATCGTTACTTGTATACGCAAATTTGAAGAATGTAATGGCAGATAAACTGTCTTGATATTGGTTCCTATTACAACTTTCTTCTTCAATTAAACTTAAGTATTCAAAGCATTGACCAATTCGATAATAAACGTCACTTTTGTTCGTTGAAGTATCTGTTAAAGATAATAAATGAAAATTGATTGCAATCGCTTGTAAAAAGACATCTTCAGTTTTGGGATCTCGACTTGAGTATAATTCAATGGCATAATCTTGTTTCAATGTTGCATATGTATTAACTACGGAACTATTGTTTGAAACAAGATTATACATTTTTTGGGTTAGGTCTAACTGTTCTTTCAGGTCGTCAGTTTGTTGCCTTATTAAAATTAATGTAGTTATTTCTTTGTTCTTTTTTAAGTCTTCATCACTTAAAGCTTTGGTATCTTGCATGGAGTTTAAATAATTGTTGAAAAAATTTTCAACAGTTTTTAAATCATCAAAAGACGGATCAGCATTTCCAACAACGAATTCATCAAAGTCATATTTGATGGATGCACTATTAGTGGTGAGTTCGCACTTGTTTTCTAATTCGTTTTCAATGATAGACGAAACACATTCGGTTAATATGGTAAGTATTACAGAAATTATTGCAATTGATAATAGCGTTATGAAGGCTTTTCTTTTCTGTTTTGGTTTCTGCTTTTTTTTCTTTAAGAAAGAGCAGAATTACCGTTAATATGATTGAAGCAATTGAAAACATAATAATAAACATTGTAGGTTCGCTCATAATATTACCTCCATATATAATAATTCTATATGTTATAGTATATATGGAAATGTAAAAAACACAATACAATCATTAAAAATTTTTAGGCGAAACATCAACAAAATTTCAGGTGTTCTATTGTAAAAAAATACAAAACTGTTATTAAAGGTTTTTTGATATTGACATTGTGTTTTTTTAGTAGTATTATAATATGTATTGTGTTCAAATTGGTTTCGGTTTTAAGATTAATGGAGAGGTTGTTTAAATGGAAAATTCAAATGTACGCGATAAAGATGTCTTGAAAAAAAATCTGAAAACGATTAATTATGTGAGACATCATCAAGATTTAGACATCTCTGCAATTGCAGACGCTTTTGGAGTATCTTGGCCAACAATGAAAACAAATTTTACAGTGTTATACAAAAATGATTTGTTGAGTGAAGGTGATAAGCCGAGAAAGCACATTGTAAACTCATCTTACGGGGTTATGTTAGGATTGTCAATAGGTGCAACAGAAACCAAAATTACCTTAATAGATTTTTCGTTTGATGCCATAGATTGGTCACTTTCTCCATATAATTATTTGTATGATAAAATACAAAAAATTGTTAGTTTGAAACCTAGTGCTCAAGAAAATGAAAAAGTTGTATGTTTCGAAACGGCGCATGATTTTTTAAGTATTTACTCAACAAGTACCAACATTATAAGCACAGTTTTCGCTTTTTGTAAAAAATATAACTTGAATTTGTTGTCTGTTGGGATTGCCTTACCTGGTGTTGTAGATAAAAAAAGCCAAAAAATGATTTTTTGTCCCAATATACCAGAGTTGGTGAACATTAATGTTAATAGAATAGTTTCAGATGAGATTTTAGATTTATTAAAACAAAACGAAATTGCTTTCCATATATCTCATGACGCAACAGCCGTTACGGTATTCGAAAAAGAATGGAACTATAAACAGTATTTTTCAAAAGATATAGATGCGCTTAGTAAAAATATGGCTGTAATATATATGGGCTCAGGGTTAGCTTCAGGTTACATATTTGAAAATAGGTTGTTGTTAGGAACAACTGGCACTGGTGAAATTGGACATTTGGATTTGCAGTATAACGATTTACCATTCATAAATGATGACGAAACGTGTGATTATGTATTATCAAAAGATAAAAGACAAGAACCTGTAGATGTTGAAGAGTGTGCTTGTATGTGTGGAAAAGCCAATTGCCTTGAAACATTAATTAGAGCTAAAGTGTTTAACTCTACAAACATGAAAGATTTTCTAAAAAAAATAGATAAAAATTCACTTGCTTCGTTTAAAGAGTTTAATCCGTATAGGTACAGAGTTTTGTGCCATTTTATTTCTCAATTACTTAACATCACTATAAATATGTTGAATGTTGATAGAATTGTCCTTACTGGAAGGGTGTTTAATGGAATACCACAGTTAAAGAATGACATTAAAAGTTTGAAAATACAGAGTTCATTGGGATGTTTTTCTGAAGATTGTGATGTTTCTTTTGGAAGTACAAGAACTGATGCTGTTGCAATAGGGGCTGCTATTCTTAGTTATTATTATTTGTTTAATGATTCAAATAATGAAATGAGAATTGAATGGTAAGGTGAATAGTTTTTGCCGGTGGTTGAAATCAATGAATGTAACATTTTATTTGAGGATAAATGTTACATTCATTGATATTTTTTTATGTCTATGCTCCTTTCTTGAATTATTTGTGTAGAAAGACCATACCTTTTTTGTTTGGGTATGGTCTTAGTTTAACACTAACAGGAGCCATGGCGGCGCCCATATTGTTTGGGTCGGTTATGCCTAAATCACGTACCGAGCCGATAATAACCTTTTCTATCTTGGGAGAAGTGTCGGTTTCTTTGCTGCTGACTACGGCGCAACCTGCACCTGTTACGGTCCACTGTGAAGCAGGCGTTCTTTGACCGCCGTATTCAAGAGGATACCTGTATTGGCGTTCGGCAGAACAAAAATGTGATGATGCGGCGGCGACTGCGTTTTTAGCAGCCCCCGAATCTACAAAGATACCTGAAAGCGCCAAAGAAAGAGCCATAGTCGAACACGCTCCGTAAAGTCCCGCAAAGGGCATTTTCAAATCGCGCATACCGAAAGAAGAACCGATACATTGATTTAAAAGGTCGCCTGCAAAGGCACACTGAATATCTGTTTTTGATAACCCTGCTTTCTTTATAGCAGTTTCTATTGCCGTTTTTTGCATATGTGTTTCTGCTTTTTCAAATGTCTTTTCACCGCAGAATTCGTCGGTATAGGTTTTATCGAAATATTTACCCAATGGTCCTTCCGATTCCTTTTTGCCTACCGCTGCAGCGTAGCCGATGATAGACGGCTTATTTTCAAGAATCACCGTGTTAAAACCTGTAATTTTCGGCATAATATACTTCCTTTAAAATTTAAATCCAATTTTATTATTAACAAAAATACTTCCTGTATGCAGGAAGCATTTTTAATTCATTATCAGTTTTGTCACTTTTTGATAATAGCAAAATTAGTTTTTCAACCGATATATATTTCTAAAAATGGAAAGCAAAATTTGAACAAAAGGTGTGAAATTAATATTTACTTCCAAAAATCTTTGTGTTATCATTCAAATAGAGTAAAGTTTTGTATTGCCACACAGTTTTGTGTTGTTTTTTTGGAGTGGAGGAAAAGTAAATATGAATATAGCATATATTACCCTTATTACTAATGAAAATTATTTGAATGGTGCTTTGACTTTAGCGCAATCAGTAAAAAATACAAAAACAAAAATACCGTTTTTCGTTTTAGTTCCCGATAATATTAACGAAAGAGTCATTGAAAAGTTAACTTTAAATGATGTAAAGTATATTAAATTTGCTGATTCTCAGACAGAACAGGTTGAAACGAATCATTATTGGAAAGATACCATAACAAAGTTGCGTGTATTTGCCTTAACCGAATTTGATAAAATTGTTTTTCTTGATGCAGATGCAATAGTTTTCAAGAATATAGATTTTTTGTTTGAAAAGCCACATTTGTCAGCAGTGGCTGCCGGAAAAGAATTACATCCTGATTGGGTATATCTGAATTCGGGTCTTATGGTTATTGAACCTGATAAAGAACATTATAATGCGATGGTTTCTTTAATAGAAGAGGCGCATAATGAGTGTATAAAAGCAGGAAGACCTTTCGGCGATCAAGATGTAATCAGTAAATTCTACTCCGACTGGCATAAAAAAGAAGAATTACATTTGCATTCTGCTTTTAATGTTTTGTTAGGTTACGGCGGTATTCTGAAAAAAGCCAAGGTAATTGATGGTTTCTCAGATATTTATTTTTATCATTTTACAGGTAAGCAGAAACCCTGGGGGGATTTCCGTGACAGAGTTATAGTCTTACTTAAACTTTTACGCAGAAGCCCTGTTTGGAGTATCGATTTAAAAGCATATATGCAATATCGTAAAGTTTTAAAGAGTTTATTATAATAAAATGAAGTAGTGAGAACAGGCAACCTTTTTAGATTGCTTGCTCCTACATTTTATCGCATATATAATAAATTAACCCATATAAACTTGCACTGCTGCAACCGTAAACTATTACAGGGCCTGCAAGGTTAAACATCTTTGCACCTGTGCCGAGGATTCTGCCCTCCGTACTGAATTCTACCGCAGGGGAAACTACGGAGTTTGCAAAGCCTGTAATGGGTACTGCAGTACCTGCACCTGCGTGTTTTGCTATATTGTCGAAAACACCTGCACCTGTAAGAATTGCGGTCATAACTATGAGTGTTGTTGAAACGGCAAGTTTTACTTCATCCTCATTTAAGTCGGTTAAACCGTAAAGAGTTTTTAAAACTTCACCGAAACAGCATATTCCGCCACCGAAAATAAACGCTTTAATGCAGTCTTTTAAAAGCGGTGATTTTGGCGTTGTGTTATGAACCAAATCTTTATATTGTTTGTTATCCGTAAAATCACTTCCTTAAGTTCTTCCGTAAAATTTTTTCCGTTTATTTTCTTTTTATACACATATATATCGGGGTTGAAAAATTTACGGAAATAGAGTATAATCAAACTGTACCTGACATAAAGGTCTTGCCTGAGTGAAAGGTGCGGTTAAAACATAGGTGTATTATGTGTTGCCGTACCTTTATAGGTGCGGCTTTTTATGTTTAAAAATTAAAGGAGGCGATTTTTTGGCTTCAAGAGTCGGTGTTATCAGTATCATAGTTGAAAACGGCGATTCCGTAGAGGAACTTAATGCAGTTTTACACAAATACGGTGAATATATAGTCGGCAGAATGGGTATTCCTTATCGGCAGAGGAATATAAGTGTTATAAGCGTGGCTATTGATGCTCCGCAGGATGTTATATCTACTTTAAGCGGTAAAATCGGCAACCTTAAGGGAATCAGCGCAAAAACAGTTCTTTCAAATGTGATCAGCGATGAATGACGTAATTTTACTTGCCGAGAAATTATATAAAAATCACTCGCTGACTGTTAATGAGTATGAAAAACTTATATCACAACGCACAAGTGAATCTGCTAAATATCTTACGGAGAAAGCAGATGAAGTCAGAAAAGCAATTTACGGTAATAAGGTTTTCGTAAGAGGTCTTATTGAAATAAGTAATATCTGTAAAAATGACTGTTATTATTGCGGTATAAGGGGCGGTAACGTTAACTGTGAACGATACAGGCTTACCCCGGAAGAAATTTTTCTTTGTTGTAAAGAGGGTTACGCGTTAGGTTTTCGCACCTTCGTTCTTCAAGGTGGTGAGGACGGATTTTTTACAGATGAAGTACTGTGTGATTTAATAAAGAAAATAAAAAATCTTTTCCCCGAATGTGCCGTAACTCTCTCTTTAGGTGAGAGGAGTCGGGAAAGTTACCAAAAGTTATACGTTTCAGGGGCGGACAGATACCTTTTACGTCACGAAACTGCTGATGAGTGGCTTTATAAAAAACTTCATCCCGAAAATATGTCTTTGAAAAACCGAATGGAATGCCTTAAAAATCTTAAAGGAATCGGTTTTCAGACAGGTTGCGGTTTTATGGTGGGTGCACCTTACCAAACGGCAGAACACATTGCAAAAGATTTAAAGTTTATAGAGGAATTTAAACCCGATATGTGCGGTATAGGTCCCTTTGTTCCTCATAAAGATACAAAATTTAAGTCAAATGAACACGGCAGTGCAGAACTTACCTGTTATTTGCTTTCAATAATTCGCCTTATACACCCCAATATTCTTTTGCCTGCCACAACTGCATTAGGGACTATTGACCCCGTTGGGCGTGAAAAAGGTATTTTGTCAGGGGCAAATGTAGTGATGCCAAATCTTTCACCCGAACAGGTCCGTAAAAAATATGACCTTTATGATAATAAAGTGAGTTCCGGCGCGGAAAGTGCAATGCAGAGAAAAAATCTTGAAAAGAGAATGGAAAAAATCGGTTTTAAGGTAGTCACCGCACGCGGTGATGTAATTAAATAAATTTATCTGACGGAAAGAGAAATCTGACCGCAAGAGAGGAGATATTATGGCTATTTACAATCCAAAATCATTAAAAGCAGAAGAATTTATCAACGATGGCGAAATACTTGATACTATAAAGTACGCCGAAGAAAACAAGAATAATGTAGAACTTATAGACAGTATCCTTGAAAAAGCAAGACCTGTTAAAGAGGGTAACGGTTACCGTTGTACAGGACTTACTCACAGGGATGCAGCGGTACTTCTTGCCTGTGAAATTCCCGAAAAAATCGACGAGATGTTTAAACTGGCAAACGATATAAAACAGAAATTTTACGGCAACAGAATCGTTATGTTTGCACCCCTTTATCTTTCAAACTACTGTGTAAACGGTTGCGTTTACTGTCCGTATCATCTTAAAAACAAACATATTGCCCGAAAAAAACTTACACAGGAAGAAGTTAAAAAAGAGGTTATTGCATTGCAAGATATGGGTCACAAGCGTCTTGCTATTGAAGCAGGTGAGGACCCTAAAAATAATCCTATTGAATACATTCTTGAGTGTATTAAAACAATTTACAGCGTTAATCACAAAAACGGTGCAATTCGCCGTGTTAACGTAAATATTGCGGCTACAACTGTTGAAAACTACCGAAAACTTAAAGATGCAGGTATCGGTACGTATATTCTTTTCCAGGAAACTTACCATAAACAGAGTTATCTTGAACTTCATCCCACAGGACCCAAGCACGATTATGATTATCATACCGAGGCTATGGACAGAGCCATGGAAGGCGGTATTGATGACGTAGGTTTAGGTGTGCTTTTCGGGCTTGAAAGATATATGTATGAGTTTGTTGGACTTCTTATGCACGCAGAACATCTTGAAGCAGTTCACGGTGTAGGTCCCCATACTATCAGCGTGCCACGTTTAAAACGTGCAGACGATATTGATCCCGATACGTTTGATAACGGTATAAGCGACGAAATGTTTAAAAAGATTATCGCTTGTATTCGTATTGCAGTTCCATATACAGGTATGATTATATCCACCCGCGAAAGCGAGAAAGTTCGCGGTGAAGTTCTTCATATGGGTATTTCTCAGATCAGCGGTGCATCCCGCACTTCCGTTGGCGGATATACCGAGGAGGAGCGTCCCCACGATTCCGAGCAGTTTGACGTTTCCGACCAACGTACACTTGATGAAGTTGTTCGTTGGCTTATGGAAAACGGTCATATTCCCTCATTCTGTACCGCTTGCTACCGTGAGGGCAGAACAGGTGACAGATTTATGAGCCTTTGCAAAAGCGGTCAGATTCTTAACTGCTGTCATCCCAATGCTTTGATGACACTTACCGAATATCTTGAGGACTATGCTTCCGAAGAAACAAAGAAAATCGGTTATAAACTTATTGAAGAAGAACTCAAAAAGATTCCTTTAGATAAAGTTCGCGGAATTGCGGAGCAGAATATTTGTGATATTAAAAACTCAAACCGCCGCGATTTCAGATTTTGATTATCTCAGTTACTCTTAAAAGGAGGGTTAATTATGAGCTTGAATGATACAGTTTCCGCCGAGCGCGTACACATAGGTTTTTTCGGCTTGCGTAACGCAGGTAAATCTAGCGTTGTCAATGCAGTAACAGGGCAGGAACTTGCTGTTGTTTCCGATGTCAAAGGTACAACTACCGACCCGGTTAAAAAGGCTATGGAACTTTTGCCCCTGGGTCCCGTTGTTATTATAGATACCCCCGGTATTGATGACGAAGGGGCTTTAGGTGAAAAAAGGGTAGAAAAAACTTACGAAATTCTTTCTAAAACCGATGTTGCCGTGATTGTTGTAGATGCTCTTCGCGGAAAACAAAAAGAGGATAACGAACTTATTGAGTCATTTGAAAAACGCGGTTTGCCCTATGTTGTGGTCTTCAATAAAAGCGATTTAATCGAAAGTGTTTCCGCAACTTCAGAAAACGAAATTTATGTCAGCGCACAAAAGGGCACTAACATAAACGAGTTAAAAGAAAAAATAGGAAATCTTGCAAAAAATAAAAGTAAACCGAAATATATTGTTTCGGATTTACTTTCGCAAGGTGATTTGGTTGTGCTTGTTATTCCTGTGGATGAGTCCGCCCCCAAAGGCAGACTTATATTGCCTCAGCAAATGACAATGCGTGATATTCTTGATAAAAACTGTACTGTGGTTGCTTGTCAGGATACAGAACTTAAAGACACCCTTTCTGCTTTGTCAAGAAAACCGAAACTGGTTATTACAGATTCTCAGGCCTTTGGCAAAGTTTCAAAAATAGTTCCCGAAGATATACTTCTTACATCATTTTCAATTCTTATGGCTCGTTACAAAGGTGACCTTGAAATGCTTGTAGAGGGCGTAGTGAAATTAAAAGAAATAAAAGACGGTGACAAAGTTCTTATAAGCGAGGGTTGTACACATCATCGCCAATGTAACGATATAGGAACTGTTAAAATACCCGGTTGGATTCGGGATTTTACGAAAAGCGAACCGAATTTTGTGTTTACTTCCGGCGGTGAATTTCCCAAAGACCTTTCGGACATTTCTCTTGTTGTTCATTGCGGCGGTTGTATGCTCAACGAAAAAGAAATGAAACACAGGCTTTCTGTTTCCAAGGAACAGGGTGTGCCTGTGGTGAATTACGGTGTTGCCATTGCCCAAATGCACGGAATTCTCAAAAGAAGTCTTGAAATATTCCCCGATTTCTACGAAAGGGTATGACGTTATAATGAAGATTATATTATGCCTTGATGACAATAACGGTATGCTTTTTAATAACAGACGCCAGAGCCGTGATAAAACTGTTATTGAAGATATTATTTCAAATCTTAAAAACGAAAGGGTTCTTATATCATCCTTTTCCGAGAAATTATTTGAAGAATTTTCTGATAGTGTAACAGTTGATGATGATTTCTTGAAAAATGCTTCCGGTGACAATATCTGTTTTGCGGAAAATCAGCCTTTGAAACATTTTGAAAACATAACAGAAATTACTGTTTACAGATGGAACAGGGTTTACCCTGCAGATTTTTATTGTGACGTTGATTTTTCAAAGTTTTCTCTTATAAGCGAAACGGAATTCAAAGGTAACTCACACGATAAAATAACTAAGCAGATTTTTATTAAAAGGTGAAAATATGAAAAACAAAAAATTGATAGGCGCAATAATTGCGATTTTTGCCGCCGTATTTGTTATCGGTGTCGGTGTTTCAACGGGTGATTCTTCGGTTGAAAACGGCAGTACCACCGAAGTGAATACATCGACAACCGTTTTACATGGGGTTTATAACGACGAGGGTGAGTTGATAACCACCCAAGGCGAAAATGATGTTGTTGTTTCGCAGAATGCCGAAAAGATAGAAAACGTATTAAATTCAAATACCGCTTCAGATAATAAAAATCAAAATAACGTCGGTTCGGTTGAAGTAACTAATTCTGTAATCGACGGAATAAATAATTCAAATAAAAACTATAAGGCAAATCTTAAAAATATTCCCGCTTTTTCGGGTAAGCCTTATTATGTTATAAACGGAAACGTTCCGGGTCTTAAATCCGATAATCAGAACGTAAAATATTTTGAAAAATACTCTCCCCTTGACAGTTTTGGAAGATGCGGTGTTGCGTATGCTTGCCTGGGAAAAGAAACAATGCCCACGGAAGAACGCGGTGAAATCGGTCAGGTGAAGCCAAGCGGTTGGAAAACTGCGAAGTATAATTGTGTTGACGGTAAATATCTTTTTAACAGATGTCACCTTATCGGTTTTCAACTTTCGGGTGAAAATGCCAATAACAGAAACCTTATAACAGGTACTCGTTATATGAACGTAGAGGGTATGCTTCCTTTTGAAAATATGGTTGCCGACTACATAAAAGAAACGGGTAATCACGTTTTATACCGTGTAACACCTATTTTCCAAGGTGATGAACTTGTTGCAAGAGGTGTGCAGATGGAAGCCTATTCTGTTGAAGATAACGGCGACGGTATATGTTTTAATGTATATTGCTACAATAATCAACCGTCTGTAAAAATCGACTATGCCACAGGTAACAGTGAGTTGGTTGATGATGATACCGGTAACAAAACCACTACTGAAAAACGTGCGGAGAAAACCACCTCAGTTGAAACTTCAAGCGGCAGCGGAAGTTCTTCACAGGAAGCGAAATATATTTTAAATACTAACTCCAAAAAGATACACAGACCTACTTGTTCATCGGCTAAGAAGATGAAAGAAAGTAACAAACAGGAGTACACAGGTTCCAAAAACGATTTGCTGGCACAAGGTTATACCGCCTGCGGAATTTGTAATCCTTAAAACCAAAAAACACCTTGCTTCTCCAAATGAGAAACAAGGTGTTTTTGTCAGAAAAGTAAATCTTCGGGCTTTTTAAGTATATGGGTAGCACCTGCTTTTGTGAGTTCTTCTTCCGTTCCGAAGCCGTAAACTGCCCCTGCGCTGTCAACGCCTGCGGCTTTTGCTCCGTCTATGTCGTAGAATCGGTCGCCGACCATAAGGACTTCCGATTTCGGCGGGTTACCGAAGTAGTCAAGGCAAGCGTTTATTAAATCCTTTTTGCTGGAATGATTATTTTTGAAATCTTCCGCAGAAACGAAGTCATAGTAAATATCAATGTTGTGGTATTTTGAAATTTCTTCTACGAAAGGTTTGGGTTTGGAAGAAGCAACTGCGATTTTTTTGCCCTTTTCTTTGAGGATTTTGAGAAGATTCGTGATACCATCATAAATTGCCGATTCTTCTGCCGCTTTTGTCTTATAGCGTTCTCTGTATTTTGCTATTAACCAATTTGCATCTTCATCCGAAACGTTATAAATTGTTTTATACGATTCAAAAAGGGGAGGGCCTACAAAATAGCGGAGTTTTTCCAAATCGGTTTCTTCAATACCGTAGCAGTCCAGGGAATATATTATTGATTTAAAAATACCTTCCGTTGTGTCACAAAGAGTACCGTCAAAATCAAATAAATAATAATTATATTCTTTCATTATCATCACCAAGAACATTTTATTATTTTTGTGCGTAAAAGTAAATAGTGTGTGTTCAAAAAATATATCGAAATAATTACTGTTTTTAGCGGAATTTACTATTGCAAGATATAAGTCAGTGTTGTAAAATTAATTATGATTTAAATTGTGAAAGAGGGCGAATGCCGTGGCAGATAATTTGAAAATTGGTATTGATGCCATTTTAGAAAAATATATAAACCCCGAAGAAAGCCTTATTGCCATTCTCCAGGATGTGCAGGGTCTTTTAGGCTATATTTCCGAAGATGCGGTGAAATATATTACTGAAAAAACAGGTATTGCTTCAAGCAGAATTATGGGTGTAGCATCCTTTTATGCAGGGTTCAGACTTAAACCTGTGGGAAAGTATCGCATAATGGTATGTATGGGTACTGCTTGCCACGTTAACGGCTCGGAGCGTATAGGAGATACTGTTAAAAGAGTTCTCGGCATTGAAGCTGGGGATGTAACCGATGACGGTCTTTTCTCCTGGGAGGAAGTTGCGTGCCTTGGCTGTTGCAGTATTTCTCCCGCTATGATGATAAATGATACTGCATACGGCACTCTTACACAGGAAAAAGTTGTTTCTATTATCAATTCAATTAAAGAGGAGGAAGGCAAATGAGATTTCTTCTCGGCTACGGCTCTTGCGGTATAGCATCAGGTGCGGATTCCGTGCTTTCGGGACTTAACGAAGCATTTTTGGGAACCGATTTTTCAGTTGAAAAAGTCGGTTGTAACGGACTTTGCTTTGCAGAGCCGATTGTTGAAGTTATTACCGATAAGGGTGAAAGCATACTTTACGGAAGACTTAACAGAGAAAGTGCAGTTAAGTTGGCAGAGTCTGCAAAAAGCGGTGTTCTTACCGATGATAACAGGCTTTCCGAAGAAGAACTTGCATTTTTGAAAGGTCAAAAACGCATTGTTCTGTCGGGTTGCGGTAAAGTTAACCCCGAAAGTATAGATTCTTATATTGAAAACGGCGGTTACAACGCATTGAAGAAAGCACTTTCAATAGGTGCTGATAAAATTATAGAAGAAATAAAAATTTCAGGCTTGCGTGGCAGAGGCGGTGCAGGCTTTCCTACCCATATCAAATGGCAGTCTGCAAGAAATTCACAGTCAGATGAAAAATACATTGTTTGTAATGCTGACGAAGGCGACCCCGGTGCATTTATGGATAGAGCAGTGCTTGAGGGCGACCCCCACAGAGTTCTTGAAGGTATGATGATTGCGGGTATTGCAGTTGGTGCCGAAACGGGTATTATCTATGTAAGAGCCGAATATCCCCTTGCAGTTAAAAGACTTAAAATTGCAATAAATGAAATGCGCGAAAAGGGTATTCTGGGAGAAAATATTTTCGGCAGCGGTTTTAATTTCGATTTTCATATAATGATGGGTGCAGGTGCATTCGTCTGCGGTGAAGAAACTGCACTTCTTGCTTCTTTGGGCGGTAACAGAGGTATGCCTGTTACAAAACCCCCATTCCCTGCACAAAAGGGTTTCAGAAAGAAACCTACAAATATAAATAACGTTGAAACATTCGCCAACGTGTCCTGGATTATTGAAAACGGCGGTTCCGCATTCGCGTCTATGGGTACTGAGGGCAGTAAAGGTACAAAGGTTTTTGCTCTTGCAGGCCGTGTTAAAAGAGGCGGACTTGTGGAAGTGCCCATGGGTCTTACTATAAATGACATCGTTTTCGGTATCTGTGGCGGTATAAAAGACGATGGGGATATTAAAGCAGTTCAGATGGGCGGTCCCTCAGGCGGTTGTATCCCTAAAAATATGCTTGATACGGTTATAGATTATGAAAATATCGCCAAAACAGGTGCCATTATGGGCTCCGGCGGTATGATTGTTATGGATGAAAAAACCTGTATGGTGGATATGGCGAAGTTCTTTATGGACTTTACAAGCAAGGAAAGTTGCGGTAAATGTGTACCTTGCCGTATCGGTACTACAAGAATGCTTGAAATTCTTCAGCGCATTGTAAACGGTGAGGGTGAAGAGAGTGATATTGACACCCTCGTTGAACTGGGTGAAAGCATTAAAACAGGTGCGTTGTGCGGTCTCGGTAACTCCGCACCTAATCCTGTGCTTACAACCATAAAATATTTTAAAGATGAATACGAGGCACATATAAAAGAAAAACGTTGCCCTGCAAAGAAATGTTCCGAACTTATTACATATAACATCATTGAGGATTTGTGCAGAGGTTGTTCGCTTTGCAGTAAGAAATGCCCTGTTGATGCTATCAGCGGTAAGGTTAAATCACCATTTAAAATTGACAGCGAAAAATGTGTGCGTTGCGGTCAATGTATTGAAAACTGCAGGTTTAATGCTATTGAAATTATAAGCGGGGAGGTAAAATTATGAGTAAAGTTAACATATTCATAAACGGCAAAGAATACAGTGCCGACACAGAAAAAAGCCTTCTCGATAATATCCTTGAAAGAGGTGTGTATTTGCCCCACCTCTGTCATAATAAAGAGTTGGAAAGTTACGGCGGTTGCGGTCTTTGTCTTGTTGAAGTTGAGGGTATAAGAAAGCCTTTGAGAGCCTGTTCCACAACAGTAAACGAGGGAATGAAAGTTACAACAAGTACTCCCGACCTTGAAAAGAGCCGTAAAGTTGCACTTTCTCTTATAATGTCCGACCACAGCGGTGACTGTAAAGCCCCTTGCTATATGGCGTGCCCTACTCATCAGGATATTCAAGGATATGTAGGTCTTATTGCCAACGGCAAAGAGCGAGAGGCTCTTGAACTTATAAAACAGGATAATCCTCTTCCTGCATCAATAGGCAGAGTATGTCCTCACCCCTGTGAAGAAAAATGTCGCAGAAAACATCTTGAAGGTGCAGTTTCCATTTGCGCGCTCAAACGGTTTGCGGCGGATTCATACGAAGATTATATACCCGAATGCGAAGCCTTTAACGGTAAAACCGTTGCAGTTGTGGGAGCAGGTCCTGCGGGTCTTTCCTGTGCATATTTCCTTGCAATAAAAGGTTATAAAGTTAAAGTTTTTGAAGCACAGCGTCACGGTGGAGGTATGTTGAGGTACGGTATTCCCGCTTACAGACTTCCTAAAAATATTCTTGATAAGGAAATCGAGAATATTGAAAAAATGGGTGTGGAATTTCTCTATTCTAAAAAATTGGGTGTAGATTTTACAATATCTTCCCTTAAAAATGAGTATGATGCGGTTTTCCTTGCAACAGGTGCTTGGCGTTCTTCCTCTTTAGGTTGCCCCGGTGATGATTCAGAGGGCGTGATAGGCGGAATTGATATGCTTTTCCGCGTAGCAAACGGTGAAAATGTTGATTTAGGTAAAAAAGTGTGCGTTGTAGGTGGCGGTAATACTGCCATTGACGCGGTGAGAACCGCAGTTCGTCTGGGTGCAGAAAAAGTTACCCTTATTTACAGACGTACAGAAAATGAAATGCCTGCCGAACCCGATGAAATAAGGGATGCAAAGGCTGAAGGCGTAGAGTTTAAATTCCTTGCTTTGCCCCTTGAAGTTATGGGTGAAAACGGCAAAGTAACAGGAATCAAACTTCAGAATATGAAGTTGGGTGAGCCTGACAGTTCGGGTAGAAGAAGTCCTGTTGCAATAGACGGCAGTACAGAAATACTCCAATGCGATACGGTTATTTCCGCTATCGGTCAGCGTGTTGCGGCAGAAGATTTAGACAGTGTGGAACTTACAAGAAAATCCACAATTTCCGTTGATGAAAAGACTTATATGACGTCTGTTTCCGGTGTTTTTGCCGCAGGTGACGTTATAAATAAAGGTCCCGACATCGCAATAAGGGCAATAGCCGGCGGTAAATACGCGGCGCGTTCAATTGACTGTTACCTTAACGGTGCTGAAGTTCCGCCCGAACTTCCCGATTATTCGGTAAATAAGAATTTTGATGCAAGCGTTCTTGACGGCACACCTGTTATAAACAGATGCGAAGTGAAACTTCAGGATGCCGAAGTAAGAAAAAAGAATTTCAGTGAAGCGGCATTTACTTTTACAAAAGAGGAAGCAATCAAAGAAGCGTCACGGTGCCTTGAATGCGGTTGTTCATCGGTTTATTCCTGCGAACTTTTACCCTTAATGCGTAAATATGATGCCCTTTCAATGAGTCTGAAAGGTAAATCAAGACAGTATCCCAAGGACAAAAGCCATCCTTTCATTGTAAGGGATAACAATAAGTGTATTCTCTGTGCTCAATGTGTGAGGGCTTGCCGTGAAATTTCGGGAACTGAAAATCTCGGTCTTTTCGGCAGAGGTTTCGGAACGGTTCCTATGAGTGCATTTGATTTACCGCTTAATGAAAGCAAATGTATCTCTTGCGGTGCGTGTGTAAATGTTTGCCCCACAGGTGCGCTCACATCTAAAACACCTGCAGTTAAAAATCCCCCGCTTCCTTTTGAAGAGGAAAGATATGTTTGCGACCTCTGTTCGCGTAATTGTGTTTTCACCAAACGCAGTATTAAGGGAAAAACAGTAAAGATGATACCCGAAAAATTGTCGGAATGCTGTTCTTTAGGTTTGTTCCTTCTTCCTGTCCGAGAAAATCTTCCTGAAAACATCAGCGAAGAACATTTCAAAGTAATTTGTGACAGGCTTTGCGGTTCTCTCGGTAAATACGAAGGGGATAATGTAAATGTTCGCGCACTGATAGAGGAAAAGAGATAATAAACCCGAAATCATATCGTACAAAATGCAACAAGTATTTTGTTTAAAATGCCGAACCACCTCGGAAATCGCATAACACCGCGGTTTTTGAGGTGGTATGTAATATAAAATAATGTAAAAAAGAAATTATTAAAAACTAAATTATCTGTTGACATTCAATGCTATTTGTAATATAATCTCTTTAGGCTATAAGTGTCGCTATATCTATGCCCACGCGTTAGCAGAGGGTTTAACCTCAAATTCATGTAAAGGAAGATATTAATGAAGAAAGTTCTTGCGATTTTTCTTTCCGCACTTCTTATCTGCATCAGTCTTGCGCCGATGAGTCTTGCGGTTGCAGGTCCCGAACTCGCTACAAGAGTTATTGAGGGCAACTATTCAGAATCAGCCGGTCAGGTTGCTTCTGTTACAACAACTACTTTCACTGTTGTTGTTAAAGCACCCAGAGGTATTCAGAAACTCGTCGGTGTTAACTTATATTTTGAATTCGACCCCGCTGTTCTCAGCGTTGCAAAAGCAGGTTTGGCAGGTGCCGTTGATGCTGACGGTAACGTTACACCTAACTTTAACGGTCTTTTCGTTTCCGGTCTTAAATCCGGTACTGATAATCAGTACACTTTGGCTTGGGTTCCCTCCGGTGAAGGTGTTTCCAAAAACCAGGCAAGAGACCTTATCTACATAACCTTCAATGTTCTTGATACAACAAAGACTCAGACTTCTTTGAATCTTTACGTTGATGAGTTCCGTACTGATGACGGTAATGCTAATAACGATATTACAAAAACAATGCTTTTTGAAAACAGAATCGTTAACTTTGACTTGCCGGCTGATACACCTCCCGCAACAACAGTTCCCGAAACTGAAGCAGAGGGTGACGGAACAAGCACTTCTGACATCAACAAACTTCTTCAGATGATCAGAGATATGCTTAACGGTAACGGCGTTACATTCGGCGATTTTGCTGATGCAATTGCAAATATGCTCGGTAACGCAGAACTTACCGATATTATCGAACAACTTGTTGACGGCAATATTGATATTTCAGATTGGTTCCAGCAGATTCTTGCTGACCTCGGTCTTGACTTCGGTTCATTTGAAGACATCCTTAATAAGATAATCGAGTTTATTAAGAGTCTTTTCGATAAAGACGGTGACGATACAACAGCAGTAGCAACAACTTCTGCAAACGCAGGCCCCGGTTCTGCTTCTACAACTGCGGCAGGTTCTTCACAAGGCTCTGAGAAAACAGGCGATATGGGCGTTGCTCTTGCAGCAACAGTTTGCGTAGCAGCAAGCGCAGCATTCGTTCTTACAAGAAAGAAAAAAGAAACAGTTTAATAAACGAAATCGCAAGTTCGCAATAAAACTATAAAACTCCGTTCAGAAATGAACGGAGTTTATTTTGTTATGTGATAAATAAAAAAGCCTTAAATTTCACAGGAAATTTAAGGCTTTTGATAATTATAAGCGCTTTACATACCCATCATTGAGGAGAAAAGACCTTTTTTCTTTTGTTTTTTAGGTTTGTAAAGAGGTGGGTTTTCAAGACGCATTCTTGCGCTTTTGCTTTTTGAAAGAAAAGAGATAACTTCGTTTACAGGCTCTGACATTGTATCGCTGAAGTAACTCTGAGCATTTTCAAGAAGTTCGGGATTTGCCGCAATAGAACTGCCGAGGATTGTAACGGCAACAAGGCTTTGAGTATCGTTTGTGCCATCCTCATAAATATCATTGAGCAAATTGAAAAGTTTGCGCATTTTGATTTTATCATTTTCGCGTATTGTATCAATAACAATAGCATTACCGTGGTTTACGAAGAAATCTTCTGCAAGGAATTCGCCATAAGTGTCAACGTTGTTTTTGTACTCATCGCGAAGTTCGGGATAGATAGTGGTGAAACGGCTGCCCAAAGTGTTTGCATCGTAAGCCATAGCACCGCTTTTTGCCTGTGTTCTTGAAACAGGTGTGGGCATTTTTTTGCCGCTGTGCTGAGATTTTCCTGAGAAGGTTTTGTCAAACGTTTCGTTATATTCTTCGTAAATGTATTTTAAGTCTTTCTCGTTGAATGTTTCAAGGTCAAGAAGAGAAAGTGAAACACGGTTCATATCGTCATCGGGTGTGTCGCTTTCGTCAGCACGTGCACAGAAGAGAGCGAGTTTATCGCCGTCAAGTTCCATTCTTACACGGCCTTTTTCACCGCGGTACATAATAACCGATTTTTTACCTACGGTTGAAACGGGAAGTTCGGGCGGTCTGACACCTTCGGGATATTCAACCTTAAAATCTAATTCGGTGAGTTTTCCCTCTATACCTTTTAAAATAAGTTCAAGAGCATTGTTGAGTTCAAGCACTGTTAAGTACCTCGCATTCATTAAAAATCCAATAAATTATAACATAAAGAAATTTGTTTGTAAAGTTATTGCAGATATATTATTGAATACCTTTCATAGTTAAGGAAATTCGTTTCTTTTGAGGCTCTACTGAAAGAACTTTAACTTTAACAACTTCACCAACCTTAAGAACTTCTGAGGGGTGTTTTATAAAACGGTCACAAATCTGTGAAATGTGAACAAGACCGTCCTGATGAACACCTATATCAACGAATACGCCGAAGTCAATAACATTACGGACAGTACCTGTAAGTTCCATACCTTCTTTTAAATCGTTCATATCCATAATATCGGTACGAAGCATGGGCTTGGGAAGTTCGTCACGAATATCTCTGCCGGGTTTTTCGAGTTCACCTATAATATCGGTAAGTGTGGGTGTACCTACACCGCATTCTTCTGCGGCTTTAGCGATACCGTAATCTTTAACCTTTCCGCCAATTCCCGAAGCACCTTGTTCGGCAACGTCTTTTTGAGAATATCCGAAAATGTCAAGAAGTTTCTTTGCCGCGTCATAACTTTCAGGGTGAACACCTGTATTATCAAGGGCGGTTTTACCTTTAGGTATTCTTAAAAAGCCTGCGCACTGTTGGAATGCCTTGGGTCCGAGACCTCTAACTTTTTTAAGTTCTGTTCTGGAGGTGAAAGCACCGTTCTCCTCGCGGTATGCCACAATATTTTTTGCAGTTGATGCGCTTACACCTGCAATGTATTTAAGAAGTGAAACGGATGCGGTGTTGAGATCTACACCTACGGAGTTTACGCAGTCCTCAACAACACCCGAAAGAGATTCTTCAAGTCTTGCAGGGGGAACATCGTGCTGATATTGACCAACGCCGATGCTTTTGGGTTCAATTTTAACAAGTTCTGAAAGCGGGTCTTGAAGTCGTCTTGCAATGGAAACTGCGGAACGAACAGAAACATCGAAGTCGGGGAATTCTTCCGCACCGAGTTTTGAGGCAGAGTAAACAGAAGCACCCGCTTCGTTTACTACCATATAAGATACAGAGCGTGAAGATTTTTTTATTGTGTCTGCGATGAAAATTTCACTTTCTTTACTTGCGGTTCCGTTACCAATTGAAATGCAATCTATTTTATATTTGTCAATAAGTTCAAGAACTCTTTTTTCAGATTCTTCGATTTTTGACTGCGGGGGTGTGGGGTAGATAACGCCTGTGAAAAGTACACGACTGTTGCCGTCAACTACTGCCAATTTGCAACCTGTTCTGTAAGCAGGGTCAACTGCAAGAACTGTTTTGTTTTTAATGGGCGGTTGCATTAAAAGAGGTTTTAAGTTACTGCCGAACATTTTAATTGCCTGTTCGTCCGCTTTTTCAGTAAGGTTACTTCTTGTTTCTCTTTCAAGAGAGGGGAATATAAGTCTTGAGTAACTGTCTTCGGCTGCGGCTTTGCAAAAATCTGTGGAAGAACTGCCTTCTTTTATGAAAAGTTGATTAAGAAGCGAAAGTGCGGTTTCTTCTTCAACTTCTACACTTACCTTTAAGAAACCTTCTTTCTCACCACGGTTAATTGCAAGAATACGGTGTGAGGGAATTTTTGCAACAGGTTCGGAGTATTCGTAATACATAGCGTAAACGCTGTCCTCTTCCGTTTTTGCAACAGACTTTATAAGACCGCGTTTTGCGATAAGGTCTTTGAGAACTTTTCTTCCGTCGGGTGAATCTGAAATAAGTTCTGCAATAATATCTGAAGCACCTTGAAGCGCATCCTCGACGGTTTCAACACCTTTTTCAGCATCAACATAGTCTTTCGCTACTTCGTTTAAATCTACACCTTTTAAAGTGAAGGAGAAAAGTAGTTCTGCCAAAGGCTCAAGACCTTTTTCTTTCGCAACGGAAGCGCGGGTTTTTCTTTTTTGTTTATAGGGTCTGTAAATATCTTCTACTTCCGCCAAAGTAACAGCGGCAGCCACTGCTTCGGAAATTTCTTCTGTTAATTTTCCCTGTTCTTCTATTGAAGATAAAACTTCCTCCTTGCGTTTTTCAAGGTTTCTCAAATATGTGAGTCGGTCGTTAATATCTCTTAATTTTTGGTCATCGCACGAACCTGTCATTTCTTTTCTGTATCGGGCAATAAAAGGGATTGTGTTGCCGTCATCAATGAGTTCAACGATGTTTTTTATGTGGAGTTCGCTTACTGCGAATTCGGAACATAAGTTTTTTAAAATGTCCATAGTATCTTCCTTTATATAATAATGTATATATAATAACATATTTACAGTGAAATGTCACTCAAAAACATTTAAAAGTTATTTTAGTCAAGTGGACTTCAAAAAAGGCAATTTTTTAAAGGAAAAACCAATTTGTTCACAATTTGTTTACAAAGTTGTGAAATTGATGCAATATTGATATGTTATATAAAGTATAGACAATTTGATTGCTTAATCATTTCATTTTCTCTTTCCAAAGATTTGATCCCTCGCTTAGGCGGGGGATTAAGTCTTTTGTGACATGAAAAGCACATCTGATTTTCAGATGTGCTTTTTACTATAACTTGTTTACATAATCAAGAAGTCTTTGGGGCGGTTTTAGTGAGTCGGTTACTGTATCTTTTCTGAAAATAAGGTCGAGGAAGAAAAGTTCGTCTGCTTTTACTATCGCTTTTATACGTTTAATAAGTTTTTCGCACAACTCATCATTTTCTTCTTTTTGAGCCATTATCAGTGAGCCTATATTTTCATAAATTCTGTCTTTACGAAGTCCTAAATCAATTTCGCCGTAACTAAGTTTTAATTCTTTCTCCATTTCTTCGGAGTAAGAAAAGTTATCTCTCAATAAAAGTACGCGAAGTAAAATCGAATGCACACCGCCGAACTGTATATTGTTAAGTTCGTATTTTTTGTAGTTGGTGTATGCTTTTACGTAATCCTGCAGATGAAGTTCATAAAGTTCGCCGAGACGGTAATAAATCAATGCTTTGCTGTTATTATCCTCTACATCGAAAAAATGCTGAGTAGCGTAAATAAGAACAGTTTCGGCACATTTTAAATTAGTGTCGTTGCCGTGATTCATTATAGTCTTTGCTACCTCAAAAATTATTTGGCATTTATCATCGTCAGAATAGTCTTTTAATGCTTCCAGGAAATTGTTTGTAATTTTCGTTGACCATGATTTAGTTTTTAAAAATTTGTCAATCATAGTTAAACCTCCGGAGGAATACAGGCAGCAAGAGTCAGTTCGCTGTCACTTTGTACAGTGTATTTTCCTTCGCAAGAATAGGGCATAAAGAAATAATCGCCTTTTTTAATATCTTTTTCGTAGCCGTCGCCTGTAAGTTTTCCTGCGCCTTCCGTAACAACATATACACAAGGTGCGGGAAGTTTTTCGGTTTTGCCACCGTTAACTATATAGCGTTCAACACCGAAGCAGGGAGTATCGTCTTTACCGATAAGACATTCTTTTTTGCAACCGTCATTTTCGTAAATGATTTCAGGTGTTTTTTTGCATTCTTTTTCTACTTTTTCCAAGTTATAAGAATAATCAAAAACACTTAAGGCGGTTTCTTTTTCAAGAGTTAAATACATTTCGCGTTCGGAAAGTCTGTAATCACCGCACCAACGCTCAGGTTGAATTGTAAAGTCGGTAGGCTCCTGAACTTCGAGGATAAGGCAACCGTAACCGATAGCGTGAACAGCCTTTGCAGGTATAAAATAAACGTCACCGGGTTTTACGGGGATTTTATTTAGAAGTCTTTCCATAGCGGTTTTGTCAGTTTCTGCATCATCTACCGCTTTTTCAAAATCCTCTTTTGTAACGCCATCTTTGAAGCCGAAATAAATAGATGCACCTTCTCTGGTAGCAAGTACAAGCCATGATTCCGCTTTACCGAATTCAGAATTAAAATTCTTTCTTGAAAACGCTTTATCGGGATGAGCCTGTACAGGTAAGCGTATTGCAGAATCAAGCGCCTTAACGAGAACGTCAAGACCTTTTCTGCCACCCAACATAAGTTCTCTTTGTTGGTCTATAAGTTCGTTGAAATGTATATCTGTACCTTTTATTGTGGAAAGTCCCTCAAATTCATCGGTACTGCCTTCATTAAGTGCTTTGGTGGACGAGCATATCCATTCCTCAGGGTAAAAACTGTCCTGACTGTCATCACCGAAAAATTCAGAAAAAAGTTTTCCGCCTGTGTATACTCTGAAAACTCTGTTCTTTTCAAAAAATACAGGTTGGGATGCTAATTTTACCGTATCCATAATTCACCTCAAAAGAGCATCTTGCGATGCTTTAATGTTTTTAAATATTCCGCTTGCGGCACCTGCGAAAACACAAGCACCGATTGCCGCCTCTTCGGAGTGTAAGGGGAGTTCGCAGGGGAGAGAAAAATCACGGCTGAAAATTTCACGCCAGATTTCACTTTTTCTTAAACCGTTACCCGAACACACCATTTTTTCGGTAGTAAAAGTCAAAAGTTTCTCTGCCTCGCTGTACATTGTTTTAAGTTCTTTTGAAACGCCCTTTAAAACTCCGCATATAAGTTTTTCGGGTGTGAAATTCTCTGTTCCTATGTTTTCGATACTACCGCGTTTTGACGGATTTTCACGGCTACCGCAAAACTCACAACTGACAGTGAGTTCGTCTGTAAGCGAGAACACGTTTTCAGAGAGTTTATCCATCTTTTTATACAGGTTATCCGCTGAACCGCCGAGCATCTCGGCACACAAAGCAAAAAAGTTCTTCAGTATTGCATACGCTCTGCCACCGCAAAGGGAAGAACCGACGAAGATATATTCGCTGTCGGTTAAAGGTCTTATTTCACCACAAGAGGGAGCAATTGTGCTGTGAGTAACGAATGAAACCTGGCTTCCTGTTCCCACGTTTACAAGAACACTTTTTTCGGGTTCTGCTACGGAGCCTAAGAAACTCGCTTGATTATCACCGATAGCAACACTTACAGGGATACCGTCGGGAAGAAAATCGCAGTTGGTTTCTCCCGCGAGGGAAGTGCTTTTTATAACTTCGGGAAGAAAATCTTTGCTGATACCTGCGGTATTCAAAGCGCTTTCGGAAAAGCAAAGTTTTTCTAAATCAAAGAAGCCGAGGCTTGCAGCGTCACTGGAGTGAGTAACAGGCTTTTTGCCTGTAAGAATACTTACAAGATAATCGTGAACAGTTGAAAGCATAACAGCATTTTCGGGTACACGGTTATTTATAATGTTATAAAAATGCGTTGTAAGACCGAAGCCTGTGGCGGCTTTAATGCCTGTAATTTCTGTAAGATATTCTGCGTATGTCTTTTTGTTTTTATATACTTCGTTACCGCGTTCATCCTGCCATATCATAAGAGGTGAGCAGGGTGAATTATTTTCATCAAGGTAAAGAATACCGTGCATCTGCCCTGTAACGCCTATGGCATCGGGTACGATGTCACAGCAAACTTCTTTTACGGCGGTTTTTACAGTATTTATTATGGCTTTGGGGTCCTGAAGTTTTTCAAAAGATTCACCTTTTATGAAACTGTCATTTTTAAGAGTGCAACTTTTTACAATTTCTTTTTTATCCGTATTCAATACAAGGCAGGTAACGGTGGTAGTGCCTATATCAATTCCTAAAATATTCATAACTCAGCACCCGATATTTGTTGAAGCAGGGTCAAGACGGCGGATGATGTCCTGTTGAATTGCAGGGGAAAGGTCAAGGAAGTTTACAAATGTGCCGTGTATTCTCATAATATAAACACCGCTTGGTGCGTATTTTTTAGGCTCTGCAAGAACTTTTTTGAGAATTTCCGCAGTAGTAACGTTTACATAAAGGTAGAAGGGCGCTACTTTTTCGTTAAGTTCGTTGAAGAACAAGGGTTTCATAACTTTATCACGGAACTCAACGCCTTTGCCCTCGTAATCTTTACTCATAAAGTATTTGGGGTCAATACCGAAGTGGGAAGCATAACCGCCACACATTTTGTTAAAGGGAAGTTTCATAAGTGAAAGTGTGCGGAAACCGAGTCCGTTCTGAGCCTCGCCGTAAAGGGGGTCAACGCCGTAGTTGAGCATATCGCGTGATTTTCTTCCGCAGGGAAGTGCGCCTACCCAATAACCGTAAAGAAGGTGTGTTGAGGGTGTTGAGAAATCGGGGCGGAAATTGTTGCCCAGGTAGTTTTTCTGCGCTCTTACCATATCGGCAATTTTTGAAGTAAGTTCGGCAGTTTCACGGTCAACTTCTTCATTATTGTTTCCGAATTTAGGTGCAGAGAGAAGGAATTCACGTAATTCCTCATAACCCTCAAAATTATTCTTAAGGGCCTTAAGAAGATTTTCTGCATCTTCGGGGCGTTCTTTTATAAGTTTATCAATAGCAATAAATGAGTCTGCTACAACGCTTGTGCCGTGGATAAGACAACCGCTGCCGTTATATTTTGTGCCTTGGTGAACAATATCTCTTGTATCGTAACCGCTTTCAATACCGCCCATAACCGTACTCAAGAACGGCACGGGAAGATGTGAGATGGCACGGGAACAACCGTTAGCCGCTTTTACCATTTCATCGCAGAAATACTGTGCATTTTTGTAAAAACGTTCTCTGATATTTTTAAGGGCGGTAAGGGCGTCTGTTTCTTCACAAACAGTACCGATTTTTTCGCCTGTTACGGTTGAATAACCGTTGTTGAGAGTAAGTTCAAGAACTTTGCCTAAATTAAACCAACTGTTTGTAGTGTTGCCGTTATCTTTACCCATAATGAGAGGCTCCTGACAACCTGCAATTGAAGTGTCAACAACATCATCAATATCTATACCTGCTTCGGGTAAAACTTTGAAGAGTGAGTCATCATTAAAGAATGAGGGTGTAAGGCAACCGGGTGTGAATAAAAATCTTCCCAGTTCTTCGTAAAGTTTTTGGGGAGTGTTTTTGTGAAGTTTTACGGAGAGAATGGGCTGAGGAAGATTCATATCGTAATATGCATCAAGTAAAGCGTATGTAGAATCGTTTGTAAGGTCATTGCCGTCCTTGTCGCGACCGCTTACAATAAGGTTCTGGGAGATTGCCCAACTTCTGTCGGCAACATTGAAGAATACAAGAAAATGTTTAAAGAGTGAGGCTGTTTCCTCTCTTGAAAGACCGTCATTTGCTCTGTAAGGCTCAAATATTCTGTCGGCGTTACCAACGGAAAAAGCAAAGGGGTTGGGTGCTTGCTCCAGGCACATAATCTCCCACAAAAGAATGAAACTCTGAAGTGCTTCATAGAGAGTTTCCGCACCGTTTTCGGGTACTTTTGCAAGGGTATCGGAAAGGAGTTTTAACTGCTCTTTTCTTTCACCGTCGGCGGAAAGAAGTTTTTCATCTGCTATTTCTTTATAACGCTTTGCGAGAATAAGCACGCAGTCGAGGGCAACTTTCATTGCTTCGTAGTTATCATACTGCTCTGCGTTTGCGGTTTTCTGCTTTTCTTCAATATCCGAAAGCATCTTTTTTACGCCGTGTTTTAATGCATAGCGCATATCGGGAATAAGATGGCCTGTAACCTGTTCTATAAAGAAAGCCACTTCACCCGTGAGATTTTCGCAACTTTCATAAACTGCACTAAGGCTTTTTACGTAGTCAGTTTCTTTGTCAAGTTCCCTTAAAGCGTCAATACGTTCTTTGGGGAATTCGTCAGTCGGGTCAATATCGTCATAAACTGCGGTGGGGTCGCAGTAACCTGCAAAGGTTTCAACGCGGAAAGAGGGGTTTATAAGCGCATAACTTCTTGCGAAAGCATCACGCTGAGTGCCTGCAAAAACAGCGTAATCGCTTATGGTTAAAGGCAGAACTTTAACTGCTTCGCGGAATTTTTCCGCGGCTCTTCGCATAGGCGGAAGTTCTTTGTATTTTTCGTGAAATTTCTGCTCGGTTTCTTTAATAATAAACCAACCTTCAAGATGGTTTATTGCGCGTTCTTCTTTGAAAAGAAGTTTTGCAGATTCTGTTGTTTTAATAGGGTCAAATTTATACATAGAATCACCTCAGGTGTTTATTACTTTTAAGTTTCTGTTTTTGAGTTCAGTTAAAAGAATTTTTACGTCATCATCGGAAACATAGCCGTCCGTAACGCTGTATTCCATACCCAGTTTAGTGTATTTTTCTTTGCCGAATTCGTGATATGTAAGTATTTCAAAAAACAAGTTATTGTTACTAAGCGTTTGCAACTCTCGGAAAAACTCGCCGAAGGCTTTGGCGTTTTCTTCACCGCAGTTGAAAAAATGAATAAGAGGAACTCTTACCAGTAAGGGTTTTCCTGTTTTTACTCGGAAAATGAGATTATTTTTTATAGTTTCAATATCACCGCCGAGAATATGGAAAACTTTATCCCCAAAAGGCGATTTGAAATCGGCTATCATATAATCGACTGTGCGGAAAATTTCTTCGCAACAGGGGAGAGATGCGTTTGTTTCAATACAGGTGTGAATACCGTTTTCTTTTAATTTCTTTAAAAGTGTTAAAACGGCAACTTTCTGACAGGTGACTTCACCGCCCGTAAGGGTAACACCGCCACCGTCAATAAAAATCATTTTAGCGGAAAGGGATTCTTTTACAATGTCGTCAATCTCCGTTTTTGCAACTGAGTCCGTAATTTGCAACCCCTCGGGATTAGAACACCAAGGGCATTTAAAATTACACCCCGCAAGGTGATACACAAGGCGGTTACCCGGTCCGTCCTGGGAATAGTTAAATCCTTTTTGGAATGTGTATATAAAAGAGTTATTTCCCAAGTTTTCACCGCCTTCGTTTTGCTTTAATATTTATTACTTCATTTTATACTATAAGTAAAATATATTCAATAATTAACATTTTTTATAGTGACGAAAATAAAAGGAGAGTTTTGGTGAAAATTACAAGAAGAAAACAGAATGAATGATATTTGGTTAAATTTTACAAAAAAACGCAAAAAATCCCACAAAAAACATCTGCTGTTTTTCTGTCAAAAAGGGTGTATTTCTATTGACAAAGGGTGGTATGTTTGGTATTATACTTAAGATCTTTAAGACGGTACGAGATATCGGCAAGATTGAAATATAAATCTATTAGGTACAGGTGCGACTGTATCAATGTTTTTGTGTGTTCGAGCCTTGCCGTGAAGCAAGGCTTTTTTTATTGAAAGGGATTTTTATGATAGAGCAACTTAAGGTTAAAACAATAAATATCGCTGCAATGGGGACAGACTCTGAAAAGTTCTGTTCAGATGTTGCGGCTCATTTGACTTCTTCTATTGGTCTTTCTGTTTTTAATTCTCCCGAATATGTTATTTTTCCCGGTTTTTGCGATGTGCATGTGCATTTTCGTGAGCCGGGTTTTTCTTATAAAGAGACGGTTAAAACAGGGTGCGATTCAGCGGCACACGGTGGTTACACCGCAGTTTGCACAATGCCGAATTTAAACCCTGTTCCCGACAGTGTTGAGAATCTTAAAGCCCAGACGGATATTATAGAAAGTGATGCAACCATAAATATTTACCCCTATGCATCTATTACCGTAGGGCAAAAGGGCGAGGAACTTTCCGATATGCAAGGTATGGCTGAAAATTGCTTTGCATTTTCCGATGACGGCAGGGGAGTTCAGAGTGAGGAACTTATGCGTGAAGCGATGCTTGAAGCGAAACGCTTAGGGAAAACAATAGTTGCTCATTGCGAAGATAATTCGCTCCTTTTCGGCGGTTATATTCACGATGGCGAATATGCAAAGGAACACGGTCACAAAGGTATATGCAGTGAAAGTGAATGGAAACCCATTGAAAGAGATCTACGCCTTGTAAAAGAAACAGGTTGTAAATACCACGTGTGCCACATTTCCGCAAAAGAAAGCGTGGAACTTATAAGAAAAGCAAAGGCGGAGGGGCTTGACGTAACTTGCGAAACAGGTCCCCATTACCTTGTGCTTGACGATAATGATTTAGAAGAAAGCGGTAGTTTTAAAATGAATCCGCCACTTCGTTCCGAAGCGGACAGGCTGGCGCTTATTGAGGGCATAAAGGACGGAACTATTGATATGATAGCCACCGACCACGCCCCCCACTCTGCCGAAGAAAAAAGCAAAGGTCTTTCGGGCAGTGCGTTCGGAATAGTCGGTCTTGAAACAGCTTTTCAAATTATGTACACAAACCTTGTGAAAACGGGTGTTATAACCCTCGAAAAACTCATAGAACTTCTGGCAGTAAACCCAAGAAAGAGATTTAATATTCCCTTGGGTACTGATTACACAGTTTGGAATTTAGAGAAAAAATCAGTTGTAGATTCAAAAACTTTTCTTTCAAAAGGCAAAGCAACACCCTTTGAGGGTATGCCGGTTCAGAGTGAGTGTGTGCTGACGGTGTGTGACGGGAAAGTTGTTTATAAGAAAATTGCAAATTGAAAATGTTAAATGGCAAATTAAGGGGCGAAGCCGATTATAATGCTGACGCAGTCCCGAAATTTGCAATTTGCAATTTGACATTTCCAATTCAAAAAAATTGTTAATAATTGATTTGATATAAATTTAGGAGGCTTCTCAAATGGCAAAGAGAACAGACATCAAGAAAGTTTTAATCATAGGTTCAGGCCCTATCGTTATCGGTCAGGCTGCTGAATTCGACTATGCGGGCACACAGGCTTGCCTTGCTCTTAAAGAGGAGGGTTACGAAGTAATTCTTGCAAACTCAAACCCTGCAACAATTATGACAGATACTTCCATTGCGGATAAGGTTTATATGGAACCTCTTACATTGGAGTATGTTGCTAAAATTTTAAGATACGAAAGACCCGATGCTATCGTTCCCGGTATAGGAGGTCAGACAGGTCTTAACCTTGCAATGCAACTTGAAAAGAAAGGTATCCTTAAAGAATGCGGTGTTGAACTTCTCGGTACAAGCAGTGAAAGTATTGAACGCGCAGAGGACCGCGAACTTTTCAAAGAACTTTGTCAGTCAATCGGTGAGCCTACAATTCCCTCTGAAATTACATACAGCCTTGAAGAAGCCATTGAAGCGGCTGAAAAAATCGGTTATCCCGTTGTTGTTCGTCCTGCGTTCACTCTCGGCGGTACAGGTGGCGGTTTTGCTGCTAATAAAGAAGAACTTATTGAAATCGGTACAAACGCTTTCAAACTTTCACCCGTACACCAGGCACTTATCGAAAAGAGTGTTAAGGGTTACAAAGAAATCGAGTTTGAAGTTATGCGTGACTCAAACGACCACGCTATTACTATCTGCGGTATGGAAAATATCGACCCCGTAGGTGTTCATACAGGTGACTCTCTTGTTGTGGCTCCCATTCTTACGCTTAACGACCACGACCTTAAAATGCTTAATGACAGTGCAATTAAGATTATTCGCGAACTTAAAATCGAGGGCGGTTGCAACGTTCAGTTTGCACTTAACCCCGAATCAAGCGAATATTTCCTTATAGAAGTTAACCCCAGAGTTTCCCGTTCATCTGCTCTTGCGTCAAAAGCAAGCGGTTACCCCATTGCAAGAGTTACTGCAAAAATTGCGGTTGGTATGGCTCTTGAAGATATTACTATCGCTAACACAACAGCGGCATTTGAACCCAGACTCGATTATATAGTTGCTAAACTTCCCCGCTTCCCCTTTGATAAGTTCGCATCTGCATCCAATACCCTCGGTACACAGATGAAAGCAACAGGCGAGGTAATGGGTATCGGTTCAAACCTTGAAGAATGCCTTCTTAAATCCGTTCGTTCTCTTGAAACAGGCGCATATCACTTCTATCTTCCTAAGTTTGACAATATGAGCGAGGAAGAACTTTTCGAGTACATTGAAGAGTTTAAGGATGACAATATCTTCGCTGTAACAGAACTTATCCGTCGCGGTGTTTCAATCGAAAAACTCCACGATGCTACAAAGATAACTGCATATTTCCTTGAGTCTATAAAGAAAATTGTTGATATGGAAAATAAACTTAAAGAAAATATCGGTAACACCGATGTTCTTCTCGAGGCAAAGAAAATGGGCTTCGGCGATAAGTTTATTGCTAAACTCTGGAAAACTGAAGAAATTGAAATCTACAATATCCGTAAGGAGAACAATATGTTCCCCGCATTCCGTATGGTTGATACTTGCCACACAAATGCATACATTCCTTACTTCTACTCTTCATATTCCGGCGAAAACGATTCAAAACTTACCGATAAAAAGAAAATTGTTGTTATCGGTGCAGGCCCCATCCGTATCGGACAGGGTGTTGAGTTTGACTATTCAACAGTTCACGCAGTAACAACAATTAAAAATTCCGGTTACGAAGCAATTATTATAAACAACAACCCCGAAACAGTTTCCACCGACTACACAACTGCCGATAAACTTTACTTTGAACCCCTTACTCCCGAAGATGTTATGAACATCATTGAGTTTGAAAAACCCGACGGCGTTGTAACTTCACTTGGCGGACAGACTGCAATTAACCTTGCAGAACCCCTTATGAAACGCGGAGTAAAAATTATCGGTACTGACTGCGACGCTATTGAACGCGCAGAAAACAGAGACAGTTTTGAAAAGATTCTTAACAGCCTTAACATTCCTCAGCCCAAGGGTAAAGCCGTTACTAATATTCAGGACGGTGTAGATGCTGCGGCTGAAATCGGTTATCCCGTACTTGTTCGCCCCAGTTTCGTTCTCGGCGGCAGGGCAATGCAGATAGTCGCTAACGAAGACCAACTTCGCCACTACCTTAAAACTGCTGTTGAAATTGATGAGGACAAGCCTGTTCTTGTTGATAAATACATTCAGGGTAAAGAAGTTGAAGTTGACGCTATTTGTGACGGACGCGACGTATTTATTCCCGGTATTATGGAACTTGTTGAAAAGACAGGTATTCACTCCGGTGACTCTATAAGCGTTTATCCCTCATTCAGTATCTCGGATAAAGTTAAAGGCATCATTCTTCAATACGCTAAAAAACTCGGTTTGGGTATCGGCATTATCGGTCTTTACAATATTCAGTTTATTGTTGACGAAAAAGACGACGTTTATATTATCGAAGTAAACCCCCGTTCTTCAAGAACTGTTCCCTTCCTTTCAAAAGCAACAGGTTACAGCCTTGCAGACATTGCAACAGAAGTTATTATGGGCAAGAGCCTTAAAGAACAGGGCATATTCGATATTTACCCCGAAGAAAAGAACCGTTGGTATGTAAAAGTTCCTGTATTCTCATTTAATAAAATCAGAGGTCTTGATGCTTACCTTTCACCCGAAATGAAGTCAACAGGTGAAGCCATCGGCTATGACGATAAACTTAACCGTGCTCTTTACAAAGCACTTCAGGCATCGGGTATGCACCTTCAGAATTACGGCACTGTATTTGCAACTATCGCAGATAAAGATAAGGAAGAAGCACTTCCTCTTATCCGCCGTTTCTATAACCTGGGCTTCAATATTCAGGCTACAAGCGGTACTGCTAAATTCTTAAAGGAAAACGGTATCCGTACACACGCTCTTCAGAAACTCAGCGACGGCAGTGATGAAATTGCCGAGGCACTTCGTCAGGGTCACATCGCTTACGTTATTAACACTAAGGATATTGATTCAACAGGTCAGGCTAATGACGGTCTTTTAATCCGCCGTTATGCTATTGAGAACAACGTAACCATCTTTACTGCTCTCGATACAGTTCGCGTTCTTCTTGATGCTCTTGAAGAATCAACAATTACAATTTCCACTATTGATGCTTAAGGTGTAGTAATATGAAACAAAGTATTTTTAAAATAATCGAAAATACACAACTTACTTCTACTGTATTTAAAATGAAACTCTCGGGTGATGTGAGCGAAATCACATCACCGGGGCAGTTCGTTAACATTAAACTCGAGGGTCTTTATTTAAGACGCCCCATTTCCGTTTGTGACTGTGAAAACGGTGTTCTTACACTTATCTATAAAGTTGTAGGTAAGGGCACGGAGCAAATGGCAAAAATGACGGCAGGTGAGGAACTTGATGTTCTCACAGGTCTCGGTAACGGCTATAACACCGCACTTTCCGGTGATAAACCCGTTCTTTTGGGTGGTGGTGTAGGTGTTCCGCCCCTTTATATGCTTGCAAAGAAACTTATTGCAGAGGGTAAAAAAGTCAGCGTAGTTCTCGGCTTTAATACTAAGGACGAAATTTTCTGCGAAGAAGATTTCAAGGCTCTCGGTGCAGATGTAAGCGTTGCAACCGCTGACGGTTCTTACGGTGTAAAGGGATTCGTCACCGATGCATTAAAAGATATTGATTACACATATTTTTATACTTGCGGTCCCGAACCCATGCTCAAAGCACTCTACAAAGTTACTGCTACAAGCGGTCAGTTCAGTTTTGAGGAGCGTATGGGTTGCGGTTTCGGTGCGTGTATGGGTTGTTCCTGTAAAACAATAACAGGCTACAAGCGTATATGTAAAGACGGACCTGTTCTCGAAAAGGAGGAGATTTTATGGGAAGACTGAGTGTTGACCTTTGCGGAATAACCCTCGATAATCCTGTTATTCCTGCAAGCGGAACTTTCGGTTACGGATACGAATTTGCTGAAATCTACGATATAAACGTACTCGGTACATTTTCATTTAAAGGTACTACAAAAGACCCCCGTTTCGGTAATCCCACACCGCGTATTGCGGAGTGTAACGCAGGTATGATAAACGCTGTCGGACTTCAGAATCCCGGTGTTGAAAAAGTAATAAGCGAGGAACTTCCGAAACTTAAAAAATGCTTTAATAAAAAAGTTATGGCAAATGTCAGCGGTTTTGCCGTTGAAGATTATGCTTATACTTGCGAAAAACTCGATAAAGAAGAACAGGTGGGTTGGCTTGAAGTAAATGTCAGTTGCCCCAATGTTCACGGCGGCGGTATGAGTTTCGGTACAAACCCCGATGCAGCGGCAGAGGTAACAGCCGCAGTTAAAAAGGTAACTACAAAGCCTGTTATTATTAAGCTTTCACCTAATGTAACAGACATTGTTTCAATAGCGAAAGCCTGTGAAGATGCAGGCGCAGACGGTATAAGCCTTATAAACACCCTTTTGGGTATGCGTATTGACCTTAAAACCAAAAAGCCTGTTATTGCAAATAAAATGGGCGGTTTTTCGGGAAGTGCAATTTTCCCTGTCGCAGTGCGTATGGTTTATCAGGTTGCAAATGCGGTTAATATTCCCGTAGTAGGTATGGGCGGTGTTTCAAACGCAGAGGATGTAATTGAACTTATGCTTGCAGGCGCAACAGCAGTTGAAGTAGGCGCCGCAAACCTTATAGATCCCTGTGTATGCCGTGATATAATCAATGATTTACCGTCTGTTATGGATAAATATGGTATAAATAATTTAAGTGAAATAATTGGAGGAGCAAAATAATGGGTAAAGATGTAATCGTTGCTTGCGACTTCGCGAGTGCAGAAAAAGTTTATGAATTCCTTGATAAGTTCGAAGGCGGCAGAAAGCCTTTCGTGAAAATCGGTATGGAACTTTTCTATGCGGAAGGTCCCCAGATTGTCCGTGAAATCAAAAAACGCGGTCATAAGATTTTCCTTGACCTTAAACTTCACGATATTCCCAACACAGTTAAGAAATCAATGTCAGTTCTTTCAGGTCTTGATGTTGATATTACAAACCTTCACGCTTCCGGCACAATTCGTATGATGGAAGCAGCACTGGAAGGTCTTACTCGTGAAGACGGTAGCAGACCCCTTCTTATTGCAGTTACTCAACTTACATCAACAGACCAGGAGAGTATGGAAAACGACCTTCTCATTAAAGAGCCTATTGATAAAGTTGTTATGCACTATGCTCACAACGCAAAACTTGCAGGTCTTGACGGTGTTGTTTGCTCACCCCTTGAAGCAGGCAAAGTTCACGAAACTTGCGGTAAAGAATTCCTTACAATTACACCCGGCGTGCGTTTTGCAGACGGTGATGTCGGTGACCAGAAGCGCGTTATGACTCCTGCACAGGCAAAAGAAATCGGTTCTGATTATATCGTTGTCGGCAGACCTATCACCGCAGCAGAAGACCCGGTAGCAGCATATAACAGATGTGTAGAAGAGTTTTGTGATTAAAAAAGGAGAATGAAGAAAATGGAATCCTACAAAAGAGAATTTATACAGTTTTTAGAAGGTGCAGGCGTTCTTAAATTCGGTGATTTTACTGCAAAAAGCGGTAGAAAAATCCCTTATTTCATCAACGCAGGCGACATTAAAACAGGCGAACAGATTTGTAAATTAGGCGAATTTTACGCAAAGGCTTATTTTGAAAAAGTAGGCAACAAAAAGACAGTTCTTTACGGCCCTGCTTATAAGGGTATTCCCATCGCTGTTTCTGTTGCGGTTGCGCTTGCAAAAAACGGACTTGACGTTCCTTTCTTCTTTAACCGTAAGGAAGAAAAAGACCACGGCGAAGGCGGTGTTTTCGTAGGTTATAAACCCCAGGAAGGCGAAGAAATCGTAATTGTTGAGGACGTTATTACAGCAGGTACTGCCATTCGTGAAAGTATGTCCATTTTATCAGGTCTTAAAGGTACAAAAGTTGCTGCAACTTTCGTAATGGTTGACCGTAAAGAAAAAGGTCAGACCGAGAAATCAGCAATGGCTGAGGTAGGCGAAGAATACGGCTTCCCGGTATATTCGGTTGTTGATGTTTACGATATTATCGAGTACCTTGAAGAAGATGAGAAAAACAGAGAAAATGTTGACAGAATCAAGAAGTATCTTGAGGTAAACGGCGCAAAAGAATAAGAAAAAGTCCTGAATGAAAGGAATTTTAAATTATGAGAAGTCTTATTGATATTCTTGATTTTTCTATTGAAGAGTTGGACGAACTCATTGCAAGTGCCAACGATATTATTGCAAATCCCGAAAAATATTCGGAGAAATGTAAGGGCAAAAAACTTGCAACACTTTTCTTTGAACCTTCAACAAGAACAAGGCTCAGTTTTGAAGCGGCTATGCTTGAATTGGGCGGTAGCGTTCTCGGCTTTTCCGAGGCTAACAGTTCCTCTGCGGCAAAAGGCGAAAGTGTTGCGGATACTGCTAAGACAATAAGTTGTTATGCGGATATTATTGCAATGCGCCATCCTAAAGAGGGTGCGCCCCTTGTTGCCGCGCAGAATGCAAGTATCCCCGTTATTAACGCAGGTGACGGCGGTCATAACCACCCCACACAGACACTTGCGGATTTACTTACAATTAACCGTGAAAAAGGCGGTTTCAATAACCTTACCGTAGGTTTTTGCGGTGACCTTAAATTCGGAAGAACGGTGCATTCTCTTATTACTGCCCTTTCAAGATATGAGGGTATAAACGTAGTTCTCATTTCTCCCGAAGAACTTAAACTTCCCAGTTACGTTAAAAAGGATGTTCTTGCGAAGAACAATATCCCTTATAAACAAACAACTGACTTGGAATCCGTAATGCCCGAACTTGACATTCTTTATATGACACGTGTTCAGCGCGAAAGATTCTTTAACGAAGAGGATTACCTCAGACTTAAAGACAGTTACATTCTTGAGCCTAAAAAGTTAAAGAATGCTAAAAAAGACTTGTGCATTATGCATCCGCTTCCCAGAGTTAACGAGATTTCGATTGCGGTTGACAGCGACCCGAGAGCGTGTTATTTCAAACAGGTTCTTAACGGAAAATACATCCGTATGGCACTTATTCTTAAACTGTTGGAGGAGGCAAAGAAATGAATATAGATTCCATTACCAACGGTTTTGTTATAGACCATATCACTGCAGGCAGAGGTATGCGTATATACGAACTTTTAGGGCTTGATAATCTTGATTGCTCAGTAGCGATAATCAAGAACGTAACAAGCAAAAAATTAGGGAAAAAAGATATTATAAAAGTTGATGCTGATATTGAAATTGATTTTGATGTTATCGGTTACGTTGATCCGGGTATAACAATTAACATTATCCGTAACTGCGAGCGTGTTGATAAACTCAGCGTTGAACTTCCCGAAAAACTTACAAATGTTATAAAATGTAAGAATCCCCGTTGCATTACAACAACAGAACAGGAAATAAATCACGTTTTTAAACTCACGGACAGAGAGAACGGTGTATACCGTTGTATGTACTGTGAAACCAAGGCAAAATAACCGTTAAATTCTCATATTAGCATTTTCACTATATTACTATAGTTTAATTTTGTTTTTATTAGAGTTTATGTGCCTTGACACTTATTTTCAGAAATGATAAAATTACGGTGTAATAAAAGTCGTGCCTGTGACTGACGGATAAAGGTAACGGAGACACCTTCGTACGCCTTGTGTGGAGCACCACAAAGGAGCAGGAATTCTGTTGGAAATATATATTTAATATTTATTTTACGGCAGAATACAAATATGACTTTGAGCCGACCGTCTGGGCACACTTGTTCTCTTTGAACAAGTGCGCCCTTTTTGTTTTTTATTGGCACAGAATGTTGCAAGAAAGGATGTTTTTATGAAAAAAGTTGGCATTATTATGGGCAGTGACAGCGATTTACCCGTTGTTGAGAAAGCAATAAATACCCTTAAAGAATTTGAAGTTCCTTTTGAGGTTCACGTTTATTCTGCTCACAGAACACCTGTTGAAGCAAAGGAATTCAGCGAGAATGCACGTGAAAACGGTTTCGGTGTTATTATTGCTGCGGCAGGTATGGCGGCACACCTTGCGGGTGCAATTGCTGCAAACACAACTTTGCCCGTTATAGGTATTCCCATTAAGTCACAGAATTTAGGCGGTATGGAAGCACTCCTTTCAACAGTTCAGATGCCTTCAGGTATCCCTGTTGCAACAGTAGCAATTGACGGTGCAGTAAACGCGGCTCTTTTAGCAATTGAAATGCTTTCACTTTCAGAGCCCACCCTTGAAAAGAAATTAGCAGACAAGCGCGCAGCAGATACTGCAAAAGTGCTTGAGAAGAACAGAAATATTGCTTTGCAATATAACTTTGAGGTGTAAAATGGGCGGTTTTTTTGGCGTAACATCAAAAAATGATGCGGTACTTGATACCTTTTTCGGTGTTGACTATCATTCACACTTAGGTACACGCCGTGCAGGTATGGCGGCTTACGATACCGAACTCGGTATGCAAAGAAAAATTCATAAAATAGAAAATTCACCGTTCAGAACGAAATTTGAGAGAATTCTCGATGAAATGGAAGGTAAGTCTGCTATCGGTTGTATCAGCGATACTGATGCTCAGCCCTTGCTTATTCGTTCTAATCACGGTCTTTATGCCATATGTACTATCGGCATAATAAATAACGCAGATGCACTTGTTAACCAGTATCTTTCGTTCAGTGGCGGTCACTTCGGCGCTATGACAACTACGGGTATTAACTCCTCGGAACTTGTTGCTGCAATGATTGACCAGAAGAGCAGTTTTGAAGAAGGTATAGCATTTGCGCAGAAGGTAATTGACGGTACTTGTTCAATTCTTATTCTCAAAGATGACGGCAAACTTATTGCCGCACGAGATAAACTTGGAAGAATTCCTGTTCTTATTGGTAAACGCGAGGACGGTTTTTGCGTATCTTTTGAAGATTTCGCTTATAAGAAATTGGGTTTTGAGGATTATAAAGAATTAGGCCCCGGCGAAATCGTAGAAATTTCTGACGAAAAAGTTGAGATTTTATTTCCCGCTAAAAAGAAGAAAAAAATCTGCGCATTCCTTTGGTCATATTACGGATACCCCACTTCTTGCTACGAGGGTGTAAACGTTGAAGTAATGCGTTACAAAAACGGTCAGATAATGGCACAGACCGATAAAGAATTGAACATTGCACAGGATATAGATTATGTCAGCGGTGTTCCCGATTCGGGTACTCCCCACGCAATAGGCTACGCTAACGAAAGCGGTATTCCTTTTGCAAGACCCTTTATTAAATATACACCTACCTGGCCCCGTAGTTTTATGCCGTCAAATCAGCGTGAACGCAGCCGTGTGGCAAAAATGAAGCAGATTCCCGTTCACGAACTTATAAAAGATAAAAAACTTCTTTTTGTTGATGACAGTATAGTAAGAGGTACTCAACTTCGCGAAACTGTTGAGTTTCTTTACGAAAACGGTGCCAAGGAAGTCCATATGCGTTCGGCTTGTCCGCCGATTATGTACGGTTGTAAATACCTTAACTTCTCAAGAGGCACTTCGGATATGGAATTGATTTCCAGAAGTACTATTATGGAACTTGAAGGCGAAGAAGGTTTCAAGCATCTCGAAGAATACAGCGATGCTTCCACAGAACGCGGTGCAAAGATGCGTAAAGCAATTTGTGAAAAACTTCATTTTGCTTCCCTTGAATTCCAGTCACTTGAGGGTATAGTTAAAGCGATAGGTCTTCCCGAAGAGGAACTTTGCACTTACTGTTGGAACGGTAAAGGTTAAAATTTAGTTAAGTAATCTTTGAAAACAAATAACAAGGAGAATTTTACAATGAATAACTCAAGATCTGAAAGTTACGCAGCTGCAGGCGTTGATATTACTGCAGGTTACAAAGCAGTCGAACTTATGAAAAAACACGTTGCCAGAACACGTAATGAAGGTTCATTAGATGACGTTGGCGGCTTCGGCGGTTGCTTTGACCTTGGTTGTGTTGCCGGAATGGAACACCCTGTATTAGTTTCAGGTACTGACGGTTGCGGTACTAAAGTCAAATTAGCTATTCTTATGGATAAACATGATACAATCGGTATTGATGCAGTTGCTATGTGCGTAAACGATATTGTTTGTGTCGGTGCAAAACCCTTGTATTTCCTTGACTATATCGCTTGCGGTAAAAATATTCCCGAAAAAATTGCTGAAATCGTCAGCGGTGTTGCGGAAGGCTGTGTTCAGTCCGGTTGCGCTCTTACAGGCGGTGAAACTGCGGAACACCCCGGTTTGATGCCTGCGGAAGATTACGACCTTGCAGGTTTTGCAGTAGGTATAGTAGATAAACCCAAAATGATTGATAACAGCAAAATGGCAGTTGGCGACGTTGTTATTGCTCTTCCTTCTACCGGTATTCATTCTAACGGCTTCAGTTTATGCCGTAAGGTTTTTGATATTGATAACAATAATCCCGAACTTTATGTAGAACGCGAAGAATTAGGCGGTAAAAGTATCGCTGAGGCTTTACTTGTTCCCACTAAGATTTACGTTAAGCCCGTTCTTGCTCTTTTGGAAAAAGTTAACGTAAAAGGTATTTCTCACATTACAGGCGGCGGATTCTATGAAAATATTCCACGTTCAATTCCCGATGGCTTGTGTGCAAAAATAGATAAGTCTGCAGTTAAGGTGCTTCCTATTTTCGATGTAATTGCTAAATGGGGCAATATTCCCGAACGCGATATGTTCAACACTTATAATATGGGTGTAGGTATGAGCATCGTAGTTCCTGCAGACGAAGTAGAACTTTCTCTTTCAATTCTCAAAGATAACGGTATTGATGCTTACGTAATCGGCGAGATTATTGAAGGTGACGAGAAGGTGCTTCTGTAATGTGTAAGAATATAGCAGTACTCGTTTCCGGTGGCGGTACAAATTTACAGGCACTTATTGATGCCGAAAAACGCGGAGAACTGGGTAACGGTAAAATTACTTGCGTAATTTCTTCAAAAGCGGATGCTTACGCACTTACCAGAGCAACGGATAACGGCATTAAAACACGTGTGCTTATAAGAAAAGATTTTTCTGATATTGCTTCATACAGTAAAGCAATGCGAGATATTCTTCTTGAAGAAAAGGCAGATTTGGTTGTTTATGCCGGTTTTATGACAATTCTTGATGAAAATGTCTGCGATACCTTCGAAAACAAAATGATAAACGTTCATCCCGCGCTTATTCCCTCATTCTGCGGAAAAGGTTTTTACGGACTTCACGTTCATGAAAGCGCACTCGAAAAGGGTGTTAAAGTATCGGGCGCAACAGTTCATTTTGTAACTGCCGAATGTGATGCGGGTCCCATTATTCTTCAAAAAGCGGTTGAAGTTAAGGAGGGGGATACCCCCGAAACATTACAGAAAAGAATTATGCAGGAGGCAGAGTGGAAAATTCTTCCCAAAGCAGTTCAACTTTTCTGTGACGGCAAAATAACCGTAGCGGACGGTAAGACAATTATCAGTGAATAATTCGATTAAGAAAGGAATAGATAGTATGGAAATTAAAACTCTTGAAAATGAACTTAATTCTCTCCAGTACCACGGCAGAGGAATTATAATCGGCAAAAGTGCTGACGGTAAAAAAGCAATTACCGCTTATTTTATAATGGGCAGAAGCGAAAACAGCCGTAACCGTGTATTTATTGAGGACGGCGAAGGCATCAGAACACAGGCTTTTGACGAGTCAAAAATGGTTGATCCCCACCTTATTATCTATGCTCCCGTAAGAGTTTTAGGCAATAAAACTATCGTTACAAACGGCGATCAGACAGATACTATCTATGACTTAATGGATAAACAGATGACCTTTGAACAGGCTCTTCGCACACGCGAGTTTGAGGACGATGCACCTAACTTCACACCTCGTATATCAGGTATTATCCACCTCGAAAACGGCGATATGAATTTCGCAATGTCTATTCTCAAATCAGCAGACGGTGACGGCTCTTCCTGTCAGAGATATACATACGCTTATTCAAATCCTCTTCCCGGTAAAGCAAAGTTTATCCATACATATAAATGTGACGGCAATCCTCTTCCCAGTTTTGAGGGTGAGCCTAAAACACTCCAACTTCCCGATGTTGATATTGACACATTAACAGATATTCTTTGGAAGAATCTTAACGAAGATAACAAAGTTTCTCTTTTCGTAAGATATATTGACCTTGAAACAGGTAAATATGATTCAAGAATCGTAAACAAGAATAAATAAGGAGCAGATAGGTATGAAAGAGTTTGAATTAAAATACGGTTGTAACCCCAACCAGAAACCCGCAAAAATTTTTATGGCTGACGGCAGTGAACTTCCTATCGAAATTCTCTGTGGCAGACCCGGTTTTATTAACTTCCTCGATGCATTTAACAGCTGGCAACTTGTAAAAGAACTTAAAGAGGCTCTCGGTCTTCCTGCCGTTACATCATTTAAACACGTTAGCCCCACATCTGCTGCGGTAGGTATTCCGCTTTCAGATAAACTTAAAAAGGCTTGTTTCGTTGATGATATTGAAGGTCTTGACGAGTCACCCCTCGCTTGTGCTTATGCAAGAGCAAGAGGTACTGACAGAATGTGTTCTTTCGGTGACTGGGTTGCACTTTCAGATGTTTGTGATGTTACAACTGCAAAGTTGATTCAGCGTGAAGTTTCCGACGGTATCATTGCTCCCGGTTACGAGCCCGAAGCACTTGAAATTCTCAAGTCAAAGAGAAAAGGTAACTACAATATCGTTAAAATCGACCCCAATTATGTTCCTGCTCCCATTGAACACAAACAGGTTTACGGTATTACATTTGAACAGGGCAGAAATAATTTTGAAATCAACCGCGAACTTCTTACAAACATTGTTACGGAAAACAAAGATATGCCCGAAAGCGCAGTTCGCGACCTTATAATCTCTCTTATTACACTTAAATATACACAGTCAAACTCCGTTTGCTATGCAGTTGACGGACAGGCTATCGGTGTAGGTGCAGGTCAGCAGTCACGTATTCACTGCACACGCCTTGCAGGTACTAAGGCAGATACATGGTTCCTTCGTCAGCACGAAAAAGTTCTTAATCTTCCCTTTAAGGACACTCTCGGCAGACCCGACCGCGATAATGTTATTGACGGTTACATCAATAAAAACGAAGAAGATGTATGTGCAGACGGTAACTGGCAGAAATACTTTACAACTCAGCCCGAACCCCTTACAGATGAAGATGTAAAGGCTTATTTTGCAACTATCGACGGTGTTGCTCTCGGCTCAGACGCTTTCTTCCCCTTCAGCGACAACATTGAACGTGCAAAACGCAGCGGTGTTAAGTACATTGCAGAACCCGGCGGATCTATCCGTGATGATGTTGTTATTGAATGTGCAAACAAGTATGGAATGTCTATGGCATTTACAGGTATGAGACTCTTCCACCATTGATAGAGGTATAAAAATGAAAATAATGGTTGTCGGTGGTGGCGGTCGTGAACACGCTATCATCAAAAAAATAAAAGAAAACAAAGACGTTACCGAAATATTTGCACTTCCCGGAAACGGTGGTATGGCAAAAGATGCCACTTGTGTAAATATTGGTGCAAAAGATATAGAAAAAATCGTAGAGTTTGCAGTTGAAAATAATATCGACTATGCGGTTGTTGCTCCCGATGACCCGCTTGTTCTCGGTTGCGTTGATGCTCTCGAAAAAAAAGGTATTCCTTGCTTCGGTCCTAAAGCCAACGCTGCGATAATCGAAGGTAGTAAGGTTTTCTCAAAAAATCTTATGAAAAAATACGGTATTCCCACTGCCGCTTACGAAGTTTTCAATGATATGGAGAAAGCACTTCTTTATCTTGAAACTGCACCTATTCCAACGGTTATTAAGGCTGACGGCCTTGCTCTCGGTAAAGGTGTTATTATTGCCACAGAGCGCGAACAGGCAAAACAGGCAGTAGTTTCTATGATGCAGGATAAGATGTTCGGTACAAGCGGTGATAACATTGTTATCGAAGAGTTCCTTACAGGCCCCGAAGTTTCAGTTCTTGCATTTACGGACGGCAAAACCGTTGCTCCCATGGTTTCTTCTATGGACCATAAACGAGCAGGTGATAACGATACAGGTCTTAACACAGGCGGTATGGGTACTATTGCTCCCAACCCTTACTATACCGATGAAGTTGCTGAAGAATGTATGGATAAGATTTTCTTACCTACAATTGATGCAATGAACAAAGAGGGCAGAACATTTAAAGGTTGCCTTTACTTCGGTCTTATGATTACTCCCGACGGACCTAAGGTTATTGAGTATAACTGCCGTTTCGGTGACCCCGAAACACAGGTTGTTTTACCCCTTCTTGAAAGTGATTTGCTTACTGTTATGAAAGCCACTACAAACGGCACTCTTGCTGAAACAGAAGTTAAATTCAGTGAAAAAAGCGCTTGCTGTGTAATTATGGCTTCCGAGGGTTACCCCGTGAAATACGAAAAAGGCTATGAAATGAACATTCCCGAAGAAATAGAGGGAAATGTTTACGTAGCAGGTGCAGAACTTAAAGAGGGTAAACTTCTTACAAACGGCGGCAGAGTTTTAGGTGTTACCGCTGTGGAAGATAATCTTAAAAAAGCAGTTGATTCTGCTTACGGACTTGTTGAAAAAATAAGTTTCGGAAATGCTTTCTATCGTCATGACATCGGTGCAAAAGCACTTGCGGCTATGGAGGATTAAAAGATATGGTATACAGAGTATATGTTGAAAAGAAAAAAGAACTTGCTAACGAAGCAAAGTCACTTTTAGGTGATGCACGTTCACTTTTAGGCATCAATAACCTTACAGATGTTCGTGTTATCAACCGTTACGATGCTGAAAATATTACAGAAGAACTTTTTGATTACGCAATTAAAACAGTTTTCTCAGAGCCTCAGCTTGATATTGCAACTGCTGAAGTTGATTTAGAGGGTGCAACTGTTTTTGCGGTTGAGTTTTTACCCGGTCAGTTTGACCAGCGTGCAGACTCTGCTGCTCAGTGTATTCAGATTATTTCACAGGGCGAGCGCCCCACAGTTAAGAGTGCAAAGGTTTACGCTCTTTACGGTAATCTTACTGAGAGCGATATTGCAGAAATCAAAAAATATGTTATCAACCCTGTTGAAGCAAGAGAGGCAACACTCGAAAAATACGAAACTCTTGCTATGCAGTATGAAATTCCCACAGAGGTAAAAACTCTTGAAGGTTTCATTGAACTTGACAGAGCAGGTCTTGAGAACTTCGTAAAAGAATACGGTCTTGCTATGGATGCAGATGATATTGCATTCTGCCAGAATTACTTTAAATCCGAGGACCGTGATCCCACAATAACAGAAATCAGAATGATAGATACATATTGGTCTGACCACTGCCGTCATACAACATTCCTTACTGTTATTGATAACGTTGAGTTTGAAGACGAACTTCTTCAGAAAACATACGAAGAGTACCTTGCAACAAGAGAAGAACTTGGCAGAACAAAACCCATCTGCCTTATGGACCTTGCAACCGTTGCAGTTAAATACTTAAGAGTAAACGGCAAACTCGACAAATTGGACGAATCCGAAGAAATCAATGCTTGTACAGTTAAAATCAATGTTGATGTTGACGGTGTAAGTGAGCCCTGGCTCCTTCTTTTCAAGAACGAAACACATAACCACCCCACAGAAATTGAGCCTTTCGGCGGTGCTGCTACTTGTATCGGCGGCGCTATCCGTGACCCCCTTTCAGGCCGTGCTTATGTTTACGGCGCAATGCGTGTTACAGGTGCTGCTGACCCCTTAAAACCCGTCAGCGAAACAATTAAGGGTAAACTTCCCCAGAGAACTATTGTTACTACTGCTGCTGCAGGTTACTCCTCATACGGTAACCAGATAGGTCTTGCAACAGGTATTGTTGACGAAATCTATCACCCCGGCTACGCTGCAAAGCGTATGGAAATCGGTGCAGTTGTTGCGGCTGCTCCTCAGGAAAATGTTCGCCGTGAATGTCCCGACCCCGGTGACGTTGTTATTCTTCTCGGCGGTTCAACAGGCCGTGACGGTTGCGGCGGTGCAACAGGTTCTTCTAAATCTCACACTGCAACTTCACTTGAAACTTGCGGTGCTGAAGTTCAGAAGGGTAATGCTCCTGAAGAAAGAAAACTCCAGAGATTATTTAGAAATAAAGAAGCAACACTTATGATTAAGCGTTGTAACGATTTCGGTGCAGGCGGTGTTTCCGTTGCTATCGGTGAACTTGCTGACGGTCTTGAAATCGACCTTAACGCAGTTCCTAAGAAATATGAAGGTCTTGACGGTACAGAACTTGCTATTTCCGAATCACAGGAAAGAATGGCAGTTGTTGTTGAAAAGGAAAACGTTGAAAGATTCCTCGAACTTGCCGCAACAGAAAACCTTCAGGCTTGCCCCGTAGCAAAAGTTACAGAGGAAGCAAGACTTGTTATGCATTGGAACGGTAAGGTTATCTGCAACATCAGCAGAGAGTTCCTTAACTCCAACGGTGCAGATAAACACGTTAATGTTGCTACTGCAAAACCCGAAAATTACGATAAAGAAATCAGCGGTACTTTCACAGATAATATGAAGGCTATGGCTGACGACCTTAATATCTGTTCAAAGCGCGGTCTTTCCGAGCGTTTTGACTCAACTATCGGTGCAGGCACAGTTCTTATGCCTTTCGGCGGTAAAAATCAGTTAACTCCCATTCAGGCAATGGTACAGAAAATTTCTGTTGAAAAGAAACATACTGACGACTGCTCACTTATGGCTTGGGGTTATAATCCTTTCATTACAGAAAAGAGTCCCTACCACGGCGCATACCTTGCAGTAGTTGAATCAATTTGTAAACTTATTGCAACAGGTGCAAAATTCGAGGATGTTTATCTTACATTCCAGGAATATTTTGAGCGTGTAAATAAAGAACCTAAGCGTTGGGGCAAACCCCTTGCAGCGCTTTTAGGTGCATTTAAAGCACAGAAAGAACTCGGCGTAGGTTCCATCGGCGGTAAAGACTCAATGAGTGGTACTTTCGAGGATATTGACGTTCCTCCCACACTTGTTTCTTTCGCAGTTACAACCGAAAAGGTTAAAGATATTGTTTCTCCCGAATTCAAAAAGGCAGGTAACAAAGTATACATTATTAAGCCCGAACTTGATGAAAACGGTTTACCCGTAACAGAGTCACTTCTTAAAGTGTTCGATAAAGTTTGCGCACTTCTCCGCGAAGGCAAAGCAGTTTCTTGCTACACACCCGGTATGGGCGGTATTGCAGAAGCAGTTATGAAAATGGCTTTCGGTAACGGTCTCGGCTTCAATTTTGCTGATACTCTTACTGTTGCAGACATTTTCGGTTACAACTACGCTTCATTTATCCTTGAAGCAACTGAGGATATTGAAGGCGAATTCATTGGTACTGTTACAGAAAGGGCAGTATTCACACTCGGTGACGAAAGCCTTGATTTAACAGAAGTTCTGGGTATTTACGAAGATAAACTTGAAAGTGTTTACAGTTGTAATATCCCCGATACGAATACACCTGTTGAGAACTTCTCATATGTTGCAACAGAGCGCAAGGCTCCTGCTATAAAGGTTGCAAAACCCAAGATTCTTATTCCTGCATTCCCCGGTACTAACTGCGAATTTGACAGCGCAAAGGCAGTACGCGATGCAGGTGCAGAGCCCGAAATAATTGTTATTAAAAACCGTACGTCCGCAGGTATTACGGAGAGTGTAAATGAGTTTGCAACAAAACTCAAAGATGCTCAGATGATTTTCATTCCCGGTGGATTCTCCGGCGGTGACGAACCCGACGGTTCAGGTAAATTTATCACTGCTTTCTTCCGTAATGCAGCAGTTAAGGACGGTGTAACAGACCTTCTTGAAAATCGCGACGGTCTTATGTGCGGTATCTGTAACGGTTTCCAGGCTCTTATTAAACTCGGTCTTGTTCCTTACGGCAAAATCATTGAAACTGATGAAAATTGCCCCACTCTTACTTACAACACAATTGCTCGCCATCAGTCAAGAATTGTGAGAACAAGAATTGCTTCCAACAAATCTCCCTGGCTTGCACTTACAGAAGTTGGTGACGTTTACAATGTTCCGATTTCACACGGTGAGGGTCGCTTCCTTGCAAGCGAAGAACTTGTAAGAAAACTTGCAGAAAACGGACAGATTGCAACACAGTACGTTGACCTTGAGGGCAACGCAACAGTTGATGTTCACTTTAACCCCAACGATTCAATGTTTGCTATTGAGGGTATTACATCACCCGACGGCAGAGTATTCGGTAAAATGGGTCACAGCGAACGTATCGGCGACGGTCTTTATAAAAACGTTCCTGGTAATTACGACATCCGTATGTTCGAGGCAGCAGTTAAGTATTATAAATAATTTTAAAGGTGTATTCAAAACAGTTTTTCTGTTTTGAATACACCTTATTTTTTATTGTATTATTCCCAGTCCCTCAAGCAAGATCTTTAAACCTAAAAGGATAAGTATAAGTCCGCCGGTTAATTCGGCTTTGGATTTGTATTTTGTTCCGAAAATATTACCGATTTTTACGCCGACTGCGGAGAGTGTCATTGTGATTACACCGATTAAAACAAAGGTCATATAAACAAACCGGTCCGGGTTGAAATCGGTAAAAGCGAAACTCACACCTGCCGCTAAAGCGTCGATACTTGTAGCAATTGCCATTACTATCATTGTTTTGAAACCTAAGGAATCGTCAAGACATTCTTCGTCTTTGTCGAAAGATTCTTTAATCATATTACCGCCGATTATTGCGAGAAGCACGAATGCTATCCAATGGCTGACTGATGTGATTTTTTCTGCAAATGTACTGCCTAAAAGGTAGCCTGCAAGGGGCATAAGAGCCTGAAAAACACCAAACCAGACACCGACGGTAAGACAGTTTTTAACATTTATTTTTTTTAGTGCAAGACCTTTGCAAAGGGCAACTGCGAAAGCATCCATTGAAAGACTTACGGCAAGAAGAACGACTTCTGTGATATTCATAAAATCATCTCCGAAAAAGTTATGGAATGAAATTATATATCTTTTACTTTTAAGTGTCAATATGAGGAAATATTTAAAATACACATATATACATTGATTTTAATAAAAAAGATATGTTATTATATAAAATGTAATGTAATAAAAGCGGGTGAAATTATGAGTGAAAATACAGAACTTCAAAACGCTGAGCAAACAGAAGATAATGAAGAAGTTTATGAAGACGAACAGGAAGAGTATGTTTATACAGAATCAAAGGTTGTAACTCTTTTAAAACGCATTTTCAATAAAAAGGTAATTGCAATTGTTGTTGCTCTTGTTATTTTAATACAGGTCTTAACAAGCGTCATTGTTTCCGGTCTTGTATTGGATGCAGATAAATTTATAAAATCAGAAAAATCAGAAAAAATTATTTACGGTGAACTCTCCGACAAATCGTATGTGGAGTGGTTATCGGGTAAAGCAACTCATAAGTATATAGAAAACAGCGAGAAAAGTAAACTTCACGCTTTGGAACTGAAAAACTATGATACTTCACACAGTTATATCATTGTATGCCATCCAATGACTTTCAAAGCGGAAGATATGGCTGTATATGCTTATCATTTTTATGATTTAGGTTTTAACGTTATTCTTCCCGATGCACGCGGTTACGGAGAAAGCGAATATAAAAAACTTAATATGGGCTGGCTTGACCGCCACGATATACTTTTATGGTCAGAAGAAATTGTTAAAACCGACAGCAAGGCGAACATTTTCCTTTTCGGTGTGGGTATGGGCGGTTCAACTGTTCTTATGGCGTCAAGCCTTGAACTTCCCGATAATGTTAAGGGTATAATTAGTGACAGTGCCTATGCTGATGTGCAAGAGGCTTTCAAGGAAAATATAAAGGATATTTACGGTGTTCCGTCATTTCCTGTGGTTAATATGGCATCGCTCTACGTTAAATTAACTGAGGGTTGGAGTTTTAAAGAAGCGGATGCAATAGAACAGGTGAAAAATTCAAAAGTTCCGATTCTTTTTATACACGGCGGTGAGGACGAAGTTGTGCCTGTATCACAAAGCAATGACTTGTACGAATCCTGTTCGGCAAAGGGGAGCGACCATCTTCTCATAAGCAGTGCCCCCCACGCCAAGACCCTTGAAACCAATGCGGAAAAGTATTGGTCGAACGTTGATTTATTTATTTTAGATAACATTGAAAATACCCCTTGACAAACATATAATACTCTGTTATAATGCACTCCTGTAAAGTTAAAGTTCTTTACAGGAGTTTTTTGAAAGGGGAAGTTATTGTGGCTAAAAATCTCGATATTGTTTTGCTTGCGGATTACTACGGCGAAATGCTTACCGATAATCAGCGCAAATTTATTGAGTATTACTATAACGATGACCTTTCACTTTCCGAAATTGCACAGAACGAGGGTATCACAAGGCAGGGTGTACGCGATGCTGTTAAACGCGCAGAAACCCAACTTTACGATATGGAAAAGAAACTCGGCTTTGCAGAGCGTTCACGCAAGGTGAACGAAGCCTTGGATGCTATTATTGAAAGCACCGAGGTTATAAACAACTATAATATGAACATTTCTCTTTCAAGGGAGGTAAACGATGCGGTTGTCCGCATTAAATCAATAGTTAATTCCCTTGATGAATAAAAGGAGGTTGCACCGTGGCTTTTGAAGGACTTTCCGACAGACTTGACAATGCCTTTAAAAAGTTAAAAAGTAAGGGTAGCCTTACCGAATCCGATGTTCGTGACGCTATGCGTGAGGTGCGCCTTGCACTTCTTGAAGCAGACGTTAACTATAAGGTTGCTAAGGATTTTACTAATGCCGTAACGGAGCGTGCTATCGGCGCAAAGGTTATGGAAAGCCTTACTCCCGCACAGATGGTTATAAAAATCGTTAATGAGGAACTTACCGCACTTATGGGCGGTACTCAGGCAAGACTTGCCTCTGCTTCCCATCCGCCAACGGTTGTTATGATGTGCGGTCTTCAGGGTTCAGGTAAAACCACACACAGTGCTAAAATCGCATTAAAACTCAAAGAACAGGGTCACAGACCTCTTCTCGTTGCCTGCGATATTTACCGTCCCGCTGCTATTAAGCAGTTGCAGGTTGTGGGTGAACAGATAGATGTCCCCGTTTTTGAAATGGGCACTGAAAATCCTGTTAAAATCGCAAGCGAGGCTATAAAACTCGCTAAAGATAAGGGTTACGATTACGTGTTCCTTGATACTGCAGGTCGTTTGCATATTGACGAACAACTTATGCAGGAACTTAAAGATATTAAGTCCACTGTTAAACCCCACGAAATTCTTCTTGTTATCGACTCAATGCTCGGTCAGGATGCAGTTACGGTTGCATCAAGTTTCAACGAAGCATTAGGTATAGACGGTCTTGTTCTTACTAAACTTGACGGTGATACACGAGGCGGTGCTGCTCTTTCAGCAAGGGCGGTTACAGGCAAACCCATTAAGTTTATAGGTGTGGGTGAAAAACTCGCGGATCTTGATGTTTTCCACCCCGACAGAATGGCAAGCCGTATACTCGGTATGGGCGACGTTCTTTCACTTATAGAAAAAGCGGAAACAGCCCTTGACGAGAAAAAGGCTGAAGAACTTGAAAAGAAACTTCGCCAGAATAAACTAGACCTTAACGATATGCTTATGCAGTTTGAAGAGATGAAAAAAATGGGTCCCATGAAAGATATTATTTCAATGATACCCGGTCTCGGCAAAAAGGTTAAGGATACAGATATTGACGATAAACAGATTGACTATACAATGGCTATTATCCGTTCAATGACTATGAAAGAACGCGAAAATCCCGATATAATCAATCCGTCACGTAAGAGAAGAATTGCAGCCGGTTGCGGTATGCAGGTAGAAGACGTTAACAGACTTCTTAACCAATACCGTTCAATGCAGAAGTTGTATAAGCAACTTAACGGCAAAAATTCAAAGAAAATGATGAAACGCATGCAGCGTATGGGTATGGGCGGAGGAATGCCCGGTATGCCCGGCGGTATGGGCGGTTTCCCAATGTAATCAAACACAATTAGTGTTGATATAAAATCAGTTTATTATTATTTTACTTTTCGGAGGTAATTAAAATGGCAGTAAAAATTCGTCTTCGCCGTATGGGCGCAAAGAAAGCACCTTTCTATCGTGTAGTTGTAGCAGATTCACGTTATCCCCGTGACGGCCGCTTCATTGAAGAAGTAGGTTTCTACAACCCCGTTAGCGATCCTGCAGAAATCAAAATCGATGCAGAAAAGGTTACAAAATGGATTCAGAACGGCGCACAGCCCACTGATACAGTTCGTGCTCTTCTCAAAAAGCAGAACATCATTAAGTAATTAAAGGTGACTGTAATGAAAGAATTGCTCGAAACAGTCGCAAAGGGTCTTGTTGAGACTCCTGACGCAGTCGAGGTCACTGTTGATGAACCCAATGAAGAGGGTGTTACCGTATACCATCTTCATGTTGGTCCCGATGATATGGGCAGGGTTATCGGTAAGCAGGGCAGAATTGCAAAGGCAATACGTACTGTTATGCGTGCAGCAGCCATTCGCAATGATGTTAAAATACAGGTCGACATTGACTAAGTCGTAATGCGTTGACAAGCGAACAACAAAATCAAAAAGACCTTTCGCACAGATACCTGTCCGAAAGGTCTTTTTAGGTGATAATTATGATTAAAGAATATCTTGAAATCGGGCAGATTGTCAGTACCCACGGTATCAGAGGTGAAATTCGCCTTAACCCTTGGTGTGACGGGCCCGAATTTGTTAAAAAGTTTAAAACTCTTTACCGTGATGATAAGGGTAACAAACCTTTCAAGGTGTTGGCGTGCCGTCCTCACGGCAATGTTGCTGTTCTTAAATTAGAGGGCGTTGATACTGTTGAAGCGGCAAAAGCCCTGAAGAACACAGTTCTTTATATGAAACGCGCGGATGTTAATTTGCCCGAAGGGGAATGGTTTATTTCGGAACTTATCGGTTGCGAAGTTCTTGACTGTGATGATAACAGTATTTGTTACGGCACACTTACGGATATTGATTCGGGTGCTGCTAATGACATCTGGTATATTAAGACACCCGATGAAAAGGAAGTTCTTATACCCGCCATAAAAGATGTTGTTATACGTTGTGATGTAGCCGAAAACAAGGTTTATATCCGTCCGCTTAGGGGGCTTTTTGATGAGAATTGATATTATGACTCTTTTTCCGCAGATGTGCGAAGCGGTAATGAGTGAAAGTATAATCGGCAGAGCAAGGGATACGGGAAAGGTTGAAATCAACTTTCATCAGATTCGTGATTTTGCCGTAAACAGACGCAACCAGGTTGACGATACACCTTACGGTGGCGGTGCAGGTATGCTTATGATGCCCCAGCCTATATACGACTGTTTTATGAAAATTTGCGGTGAAACAGGAGTAAAACCCCATCTTATTTATATGTCACCTTGCGGTAAAACACTTACACAGGAACGTGTGAAAGAACTTTCCGAAATCCCCAATATTGCCATACTCTGCGGCAGATACGAGGGTGTTGACCAACGTGTTATTGACGAAATAGTTGATGAAGAAATATCAATAGGTGATTACGTTGTAACAGGTGGCGAAATGCCTGCAATGATTCTTGCAGATGCAATATCCCGTATGCTTCCCGGTGTTCTTTCGGAGCCGGAAGGGTTTATGGGGGAGAGTCACTATTCATCACTTTTAGAGTATCCTCAGTACACCAAACCGCCTGTCTGGCACGGTGTGGAGGTTCCTCCCGTACTTGCTTCGGGTCACCACGCTAATATAAAAAAATGGCAAAGAGAACGTGCTATTGAGCGTACATATGAGCGCAGACCTGAACTTTTGGAAAATGCAGAATTAGATAAAAAGGAACGTAAGTTTTTAGAAGAATTGAAAAACAGGAAAGACGGTGAGTGAAGTATCATTCACTAAGTTATTGTTTATCTTCAATAATATGTTTCTACATTTATTGTTATTTTGCACAAATCACAAATCTTTTTTTGAAAAAGGTTTAGTGTTCCGTCCGAATTATTGCCAAACTATGAAAAGGTTTGCAGTTTTTCGTTGACTTAAATCAAAATAGTGATATAATATACTAGGTGCTAAGATACGTCTGCACATAATTTTGATAAATATAATCTATTTGAATGTGGGAGAAATATTATGTACGTTAAAGATGTTACAGTTCAGAATCAGGTTGGCCTTCACGCACGTCCGGCAACTTTCTTTATTCAGAAAGCTAACGAGTTCAAATCTTCAATCTGGCTTGAAAAAGAAGAAAGACGTGTTAACGCAAAGAGCCTCCTCGGCGTTCTTTCCCTCGGTATTATGGGCGGCACAGATATCCGCATCATAGCAGGCGGCGTTGATGAGGAACAGGCAGTTAATGCTCTTGTTGCTCTCGTTGAAAGCGGCTTTGCAGAATAATTGTTTTCTGAAAACTCGGCGGTGAAGGTTTACCTTTACCGCTTGTTTTTTTAATTAGGAATGAGGAATTAGGAGTGAGGAGTTTCGGGCACTGCGTGCGGCATTGTAATTGCATTTTGTGTAAACAAAATATATCGCATTCAACGAATATATTGCGCGTAGCATATCGCACCGAAGGTATATAACTCTTTTTTATTGAAAATTGCCGTTAGTAAATTACAAAGGTTTCATTTTAGGTTTATCCTTTTGTGTTTCAAAGTGAATTGAGGTGAGTATATGCAGGAAAAACTCAGACGATTAAAAGATAAGGCTAATAAATTACCTCTTTCTCCCGGTGTTTATATTATGAAAGATAAAACCGGTAAAATTATATATATCGGCAAGGCTAAGGCTCTTAAAAACAGGGTAAGCCAATATTTCGGCTCACAGGAAAAGCATCTTACAAAAGTGCGTAAAATGGTTGAAAATGTTGAAGATTTCGATTATATACTCACCGATAGCGAGTTTGAGGCGTTGGTGCTTGAATGCAGTCTTATTAAGCAGAATATGCCGAAATACAATATTCTTTTAAAGGACGACAAAGGCTTCAGTTATATTAAAATCACACGGGGTTGGCGCAACATTTATGCGGTACTTCAAAAAGATGATGATGGTGCGGATTATCTGGGCCCTTATACCGCAGGATTTTCTGTAACAAAAGCCGTTGAACAGGCAAAAAAGATTTATAAACTTCCTACTTGTAACAAAAGTTTTCCCCGTGATATAGGTAAAGACAGACCTTGTCTTAATTATCATCTGGGGCTTTGCTGTGCGCCGTGTTCGGGTAAACTGAGCCTTGGGGAATATCTAAAAAATGTTGACGGCGCACTTGATTTTTTGAAATTCGGCGGTAAAGAAACAATAAGGCGTTTGACTGCCGAAATGGAAGAGGCTTCGGAAAATCTTGAATTTGAAAAAGCCGCTAGATTAAGGGATACCATAAGAAGCATTGAAAAAGTGGGAAGCAGTCAGAAAGTTGTTTCATCCACTTATAAAGTACAGGATGTTTTTGCCCTTTCCGTTATGGACGGCAAGGCTTGTTTTGCGGTACTTCGTTTTGAAGATAACCGCCTTTGTGACAGTGAGCATTTCTTTACAGAAGAAGGTGACAGCCTTTCGGAAATGCGGGCAGAACTCATAACTTCGTATTATTCTATGAACAGAAATGTTCCGCCCCGAATTGAAATTGACGGTGAAGTGGAAGATAAAGAAAATATTGAAAAATGGCTTTCGGAAAAACGGGGAAGTAATGTGAATATTGTTGTTCCTCAAAAGGGTACACAGGCAAGACTTGTGGAAATGTGTAAATCCAACGCTATGCAGAAACTTTCCGAAAAATACCGTTGCAATGACAGAAACAGAGAGGCTCTGGAAGAACTTGCGATGTTACTGGGTCTTACTAATATTCCCGAGTATATTGAAGCATACGATATTTCCCATACAGGCGGCAGCGACAATGTGGCGGGTATGGTAGTTTTCAAAGACGGCAGACCCTTAAAAGATGCCTATCGCCGTTTTGCAATAAAAGGCTTTGTAGGGCAGGATGACTACGGCTCAATGGCAGAAGTGCTTTCAAGGCGTTTTGAAGAATATTATAAACATAAAGAAGCAGGTGCAACCGTAGGTTTTGCAAGACTTCCCGATTTAATTCTTCTTGACGGCGGTAAAGGGCAGGTGAATGCGGTAATCCCTGTTTTAAAAGAATATAATATTCAAGTGCCGCTTTTCGGTATGGTGAAAAACAGTAAACACAGAACATCTGCAATTTCAACGGAAAACGGCAGAATAGATTTTAATTCCCGAAAAAAAGCGTTTACTCTTGTTACTAATATTCAGGATGAAGTTCACCGTTATGCCGTTGCGTACCACCGCAAAAAACACTCTAAATCCGCGCTTTCCGCAACCCTTACACAGATTAAGGGAATAGGCGAAAAGAAGGCGAAGAATTTAATGATTAAATTTAAAACCCTTGATGCTATCGGAAAAGCGGATAAGGAAACCCTGATGAGTGTTCCCGGAATTACCGAGGCAAATGCGGTTGAGATTATAAAGGCGTTTAAAGGTGAATAAAAACTTGACAAAACGGGGCATTTAATGTAATAATAAACTGATAACATATGTATTGAGTATGTGTGTTAAATGTTGTTCGGGGAGGTGCTGACCATGCGAGTGATAACAGGTTCTGCAAGAGGCAGAAAACTCAGAACTCTTGACGGTGAAAGTGTAAGACCCACTACCGATAAAGTCAAAGAGGCTATGTTCAGTATTATTCAGTTCGACATTGAGGGTAGCCGTGTGCTTGATATGTTCTGCGGTTGCGGTCAGTTGGGTATTGAAGCGTTAAGTCGCGGTGCAAAGTCCGCGGTATTCGTTGATATTTCACGCGCTTCTATGTCTGTTACAGAAGAGAATCTTGAAAACACAGGTTTCAGAAGTTGTTCTAAAACCGTTTTGAGTAACTCTCTGGAATATCTGGACAGAACGTCTGAAATATTCGACATTGCTTTTCTCGACCCGCCTTACAAAGCAGGGATTATGACTGATGCTATTGAACGCGTGAGGCTTCATATGGCAGACGGCGGTATTATAGTCTGCGAAACAGCGGCAGAAGAAATTTTGCCGGAATGTGTTGAGGGCTTTACTTCAAGACGTTACAAATACGGCAAGATAGCCCTTACCGTATACAGAAAGGTTGTTTGATATGGGTAAAACGGTAGTATGTCCCGGTAGTTTTGACCCGCTTACAATAGGACACCTTGATATTATCACAAGGTCATCAAAACTTTTTGATAAAGTTATTGTTGTTGTTATGCGTAATTTCAACAAGGATGTAGGCAGTTTCACCACTGAAGAAAGAGTGGATTTCATAAAACGCTGTACAAAGAATTTAGAAAATGTCAGCGTTGACACATACGCAGGGCTTCTGGCTGATTATGTGCGCGAAAAAGGCGCTTCGGCAGTAGTAAAAGGCTTGCGTGCTATTTCGGATTATGACGATGAATTCCGTCAGGCGCTTACAAACCAGCGACTTAATTCCGAAATGGAAACAATTTTTATGGTTTCAAATGCCGAGCATATGTTTTTAAGTTCGAGCGTTGTAAAAGAAGTTTGCAGACTGGGTGGCGACATTACACAGTTTGTTCCCCCTGAAATCTGTGACGATATAATTAAAAGACTGGGCAGAAAATAATTGCCCTGAGATAGTGAAAGGAACGATTTAAAATGAGCAATATTGAAACATCACTTGAAAGTATTGACAGACTTATTGCTGAGGCAAAAGCAATGCCTTTTTCATCAAAACTTCTTATTGATGAGGAAGAACTCGCAAGACTTGTAGAGGATATTCGCTTGAATATGCCTATCGAAATCACACAGGCTAAGAAAATCGCTCAGGAAAGACGCGATATACTTAACGATGCCGAAGCACAGGCGGAGGAAATTATCCACAAGGCTCGTCAGAGAGCAGATATTATGATTGAAGAACATCAGATTACAAAAGAGGCTAAAGGTGCTGCTGACGGTATTCTTCAGCAGGCAAGAGATGATGCTGCGGCTATTCGTTCCGAGGCAAAAACTCACGCTCGCGAAATCACCGATAAGGCTGAAAGATGGTCTGAGGATATTCGCAGAAACGCAAGTTCTTACGTTGAAACTATCATAAGAGATACTGACGAAACACTTACAAAGAGCGTTAACGATATAAGAAAACTCCGTCAGAGCATCAGAGATGCTTTGGCACAAAATAATACTGCGTCCAAACCCAGATTTGACGACTGATTTAAAGGTGAATTTTAACAATGGAAAAAGAAAAGTTGTGTTTACGTTGCATGAGAAAAATCGGCAACAATACAATTTGTCCTTATTGTCGAAATGAGAGCAGTAAACCTCAGAAGGACCCTTATCTTCCGCTTAAAACAGTTGTGGGCGGCCGTTACCTTATAGGAAAACTCGTCAGCACAAACGGTGAGGGTTCTACTTACAATGCTTTTGACCTTGAGGCAAAAAGACCTGTAACACTTCGTGAGTTGTATCCTAAGGGATTACTTACAAGGGGCGAGGGTAACTATTGCCTTGTTAACGTGGGTAAAGCATCTGAGTTCATTGACGCAAAGGATTCGTTCATAAAACTTTGGGATAAACTTTCTACCCTTAAAGGTTTTACTGCGCTTACTCCTGCAACCCATGTTTTTGAAGATTTAGGTACTGTTTATGCCGTAAGCGAATTTTTGGGTGAGGGTCAGACTTTACGCGAATACCTGTTGGGAAAAGAACAGGGTTATATATCCTGGGATGAAGCAAGAGTTCTTTTTATGCCCGTGCTTTCCGCTATGGGCGCTCTTCACAATGCAGGTATTATTCACGGCGGAATTTCTCCCACTAACCTTGTTATAGATGCTAACGGCAAAATGAGGATTACAGGTTACTGTATTCCCGAAATGCGTACAGAAAAAAGCGGTATGGAAAGCGAATTGTTTGACGGCTACGCAGCGGTTGAACAGTACGGTTTCAGTAACGGTTTAGGAACGTATTCCGATATTTACGCTTTCGCTGCCGTTCTTTACAGAGCACTTATCGGCAGTACGCCTATAAGTGCCGCATCAAGACTCACTAACGACAAATTGATGATTCCCGGAAAATTTGCAGAGCAACTTCCTGCGTATGTTATAAACGCGCTTGTTAATGCATTGCAGATTCTTCCCGAGGACAGAACAGAAACGGTGGAAGACCTCAGAGATGAACTTTCCGCTTCACCCGCCGCAGCAGGTACTGCCGCACAAGCTTACTCTTCCCTTTATGCTTCACATGAGGATGATTACGAGGATGACACTCCTTCTGCACCGCCTCTTTCGGATGATGAGGACGGCGAGTATGAGGAACACGAAGAGGAAGAAAGCACAGGTCTTAAAAAGAGCACAATCGTTGCTTTTGTTGTAAGTGCTGTTGTGTGTCTTGCTGTTCTTATCGGTGTATTGGTCGGTTTCAAAGGTTGTTCCGGCGGAGATACTGATAATACAACAACATCTCTCGAAGACGGTATTACAACCGAAGAAAACGCTGAAACAGAGGGTGAAACCGAAATCGGTAACGTTTCAATCAAAATACCCAATTTCGTAGGCAAGTTCTACGACGATATTAAAGACGACGATAAATATAAACAGGTTCTTAAGTTTGAAACAGAGTATGTTGACAGTAAAGAAGAACGCGGTAAAATTATTTCTCAGTCTTTAAATGCAGGTACAGAGGTTACGTCACTTAATCCCCGTACTATTACCCTTAAAATCAGTGACGGACTTGAAGTGCCGGACGTTGTAGGTAAATCAATGAAAGATGCTATTGATATACTCAAAGGCGAAGGTTTTAAGAATATTAAAACCGAGTCAGGTAAAGTAGCAAGTAATTCTGCCGAATCAAATTCTGTTTACAGAGTTGTTTTCGATGACCCCGAGTCAAACGACTGGGCGGAGATTCCCGATGACAGAAGGCTTTCCGCAACGGATACCCTTATTATTTACTATTACGGTGAATATGCGCAATCAACTACTGCCACACAGCCTGAAACTACCGAAGCAACCACTCAGCAAACAGAACCCGATACTACCGGAGAGGATACTGCTGTAAATTCGGGCGAAGAATCTGTTTCTGCAGATAACGAATAAATAGTAAAAAAACACTTGACAAACAGTATATAAACTGATATTATATTTGAGCAATAAAGCAGAACTGTTCCGTTCTCACCAAACGAGCGCATTGTTTGGTCAATAGTCTCAGTATTTTAACGCACTTAGTGCGTCATTGGGCTTGAACGGAATATTCCGTTCAAGCTTTTAATATTTTCAGGAGGTGCTTAGGTATCAGCAAGGAAAATCAGATCAATGAGGAAATCAGAGATAAAGAAGTAAGAGTTATTTCTGCACAGGGTGAGCAGGTTGGCATTATGTCAGCAAAAGAGGCTCTCGCATTAGCAGAAAAAAGCAACCTTGACCTTGTTAAGATTGCTCCCGGCGCAAATCCGCCCGTCTGCAAAATTATGGACTACGGTAAGTTCCGTTTTGAGCAGGCTAAACGCGAAAAAGAAGCCAAGAAAAATCAAAAGGTTATGGACATTAAAGAAGTTCGTTTATCTTTGAACATTGACACAGGAGATTTTAACACTAAAGTAAACCACGCATTACGCTTTTTGCGTGATGGTAACAAGGTTAAAGTGTCTATTCGTTTCAGAGGCAGAGAGATGGCACACACTGAACACGGTCTTGACGTTATGCAACGCTTTGCAGAGGCTTGTTCCGAAAACGGCTCTGTTGAAAAAGCCGCTAAACTTGAAGGTCGCTCAATGCTTATGTTCCTTGTTCCCAAGGCATCCAAGTAATTGCAATATTAAGGAGGATTTATCATGCCCAAGATTAAAACACACTCAGGCGCTAAGAAGCGTTTCAAAATGTCTAAAAACGGCAAGCCCATCCGCGCACATGCTAACAAGTCTCACATCCTTACCAAGAAGACTACAAAACGTAAAAGAGGTCTTCGCAAGACAAATGTTGCAGACGTTACAAATCAGAAGCAGATTAAACGTCTTATTCCCTACAAATAATTAACGGTAAACGGAGGTAACTTACAATGGCACGTATAAAAGGTGCGATGATGACTCGCAAAAGAAGAAATAAAGTTCTCAAACTTGCTAAAGGCTACTATGGTTCAAAGAGCAAACTTTTCAAGACTGCTAAACAGGCAGTTATGAAAAGCGGTAACTACGCTTACATCGGCCGTAAACAGAAAAAGAGAGATTTCCGTCGTCTTTGGATTACAAGAATCTCTGCTGCTTGCAAAATGAACGGTATCAACTATTCAACATTCATCAACGGTCTTAAAAAAGCAGGCATCGAACTCAACAGAAAGATGCTCTCAGAGATCGCTATTGCAGATCCCGAAGGCTTTGCAGCACTTGTTGAAAAGGCAAAAGCAGCCCTCTAATAATCGGTTATTGCGCCCGACCAATTTTATTTTGGTCGGGCGTTAGATGTTTTTGTAGTAGGGGGAATTGTTACGGAAAAAATTACAAGTAAGGCAAATGACCGCGTCAAATATGCGGTGAAACTTCGCGAAAAAGACAGTTTCAGAAAATCAGAAGGACTGTTTTTTATAGAGGGCGCAAGGCTTTGTGCAGACGCTGCTTTAAGTTCTGTAAAAATAAAAGAACTTTATGTTACGGAAAGCGCAAGGGTTAAATATTCCGAGTATGTACGTTTGGCGGAAAATGTGGCTGAGCGTAGTTTCCTTGTGTCTGAAGAAGTGGCTGAAAAACTAAGTGATACAAAGAATCCTCAAGGGGTTTTCTGTATCTGCAAAATGCTTGACAAAAATGCAAATATAGGTAAAATAAAATACAATGGGAAATATATTGCCTTGGAAAACGTATCTAATCCGTCAAACTTCGGCGCAGTTGTAAGAACCGCCGAGGCTGTCGGACTTGACGGCGTTATTGTAAGCGGTGGTTGTGATATATATAACCCCAAATCACAACGTGCTGCAATGGGCTCGCTGTTCAGACTCAATATTGTTGAAGTTGACGATTTACCCGATTTTCTTAAAAGCCTTGCTGAAAACGGTATGTCGGTTTATGCAGGTGTACCTGACAGTAATGTGGAGAAAATCACAGAAGTAGATATGAAGAACGGTGTTGTTACCGTAATCGGCAATGAGGGTAACGGTATAAGTGACGCGACTAAAAAAGCATCAACAAAACTCGTTACAATTCCCATGCAAGGTAGGGCAGAGTCCCTTAATGCTGCGGCAGCGGCATCAATTATGATTTGGGAAATGATGAGATGAGTATTTGTCCGTCTGAATATTGGATATGGCTTCAAACGGCGTTGGGCGCAGGTGCGCAGACGTCGGAAATTCTCGCATATTTTGAAACTCCGGAGAAACTCTATCTTGCTGGTTCTCACGAGTGGCGTTTATCGGGTCTTTTTACGGAGAAAAAGATAGAAGCCTTGAAAAATTCCACTCCTTCCCAGACAGGTGCGGTTTTTAAAGAATGTCGGGAAAAGGGTTACACGATAATAACGCCCGATAGCGATTATTACCCGCAAAGGTTGGCTGAATTATCAAATATGCCCTTAGTCCTTTACGGCATAGGCGATTGTTCCGTGCTGAAAGATACTGTGTCTGTGGGTATCGTGGGTACAAGGAATGCAAGTAATTACGGCATAGAAACTGCCCAGAAACTTTCTTACCGTCTGGCACAGGCAGGTGCTACAATAGTAAGCGGCGGCGCTTTGGGTATAGACAGCGAAGCCCACGCAGGCGCAATGCTTGCAAAAGGCAGAACTTTCGCATTTTTAGGTTGCGGTCTTTCTTACGATTATCTGAAGGAAAATGCACCCTTGCGCAGAGCCATAACAAGATACGGCGCAGTTTTTTCGGAATATCAACCCTTTACACCGCCTTCAAAGGCTACGTTTCCAATACGTAACCGACTTATTTCCGGTGCATCTTTGGGAATAGTTGTTATTGAAGCAGGTGTAAAAAGCGGTTCTCTTATTACGGCTAATTGTGCTCTTGACCAGGGTAAAGATGTTTTTGCCGTACCCGGTGATATAGTCCGTTCCTCATTTGACGGAACAAACCACCTTATAAAAAACGGTGCAAAACCCGTTTTCTCAGCCGAAGATATACTTAGTGAATACGAATATCTTTACGGCGACTTGTTTGATATAGAAAAAGCAAGTAAACCGTTGAGCGAAGTTCAGTATGTGGACTATCGCAAACCAAAGGCAAAAAGGGAAAATACAACCCCTGCGCCTATACCGCAAGAGAAAAAGATGCCTGTAAAAAGGCAAGAACTCGGTGACGATGTTTCTGAAGATGCAAAAGTAATTTACAAAGCATTAAACGAAGAACCTATGCATATTGATGATATCGTCAGAGTAACAGGAATGAAAATGAATATTGTCCTGTCATCTTTAACGGAACTTGAACTTATCGGAGCCGTGGAACAGGTAACAGGCAAAAAATATAAATTGAGTTAAATACCCACTTTAGTGAAAATGAAAGGATGAAGCAAATGTCAAAACTCGTTATCGTGGAGTCTCCTGCTAAGGCAAAGACTATTAAAAAATACCTTGGAAACGATTATGATGTTGTAGCATCTATGGGTCATATCAGAGATTTACCCGCTGCAAAACTCAGCGTTGAAGTAAAAAATGATTTTGCTCCTAAATATGCAATTATCAAAGGCAAAGAAAAACTTGTAAAGGAACTTAAAGAGCGCGTCGGACAAAGCGATGCTGTTTTCCTCGCAACTGACCCGGACCGTGAAGGAGAAGCAATTTCATGGCATCTTGCAACTGTTCTCGGTCTTGACCTTAACGAGAAAAACAGAGTTAAATTTAACGAAATTAACGAAACAAGCGTAAAACGCGGAATCAGTAACCCGGAAGTTGTGGATATGGGTCTTGTTGATGCTCAGCAGGCACGCCGTATTCTCGACAGACTTGTAGGTTACAGACTCAGTCCCTTTATTTCTCAGAAAATAAGGCGCGGTCTTTCTGCGGGACGTGTTCAGAGCGTTGCTGTGCGCCTTATTGTTGACCGCGAGGATGAAATTGCAAAGTTCAATCCCGAAGAATATTGGTCAATTGACGCTAAATTTTCCTCCGGCAGAAGAAGTTTCTCGGCTTCTCTTACCGCTGACGAAAAGGGCAAAGTCAAAATCGAAAATAAAGAACAGGCAGATACTTTCCTTTCAAGACTTGACGGCGCAGTTTATACTGCTGCATCAGTTAAAAAAGGTACACGTAAAAAACAACCTTCGCCTCCCTTTATTACCTCCTCAATGCAACAGGATTCTTCCCGTAAACTTAACTTCCAGGCACAGAAAACAATGAAACTTGCACAGGAACTTTACGAAGGTGTCGATGTTGAAGGTTTCGGAATGACAGGTCTTATAACTTATATGAGAACAGACTCACTCCGTATCTCTGAAGAAGCAAGAGCAGCGGCGAATAACTTTATTACGGAAAACTACGGCGCAAAGTATCTTCCCGAGAAACCCCGTTATTTCAAAACAAGGTCAAACGCTCAGGACGGCCACGAAGCAATAAGACCCACTAATATTGCAATAACTCCCCAGATTGCTAAGAAGAGCCTTTCAAATGACCAGTACAAACTCTATAACCTTATTTGGTGCAGATATGTTGCAAGCCTTATGGCTCCCTGCGTACAGGATACAGTTAAGGTTGAAATAAATGCAGAAAAAGACGGTGTGGACGGATACTGTGTATTCTCCGCAAGCGGTTATTCAATTAAATTTGACGGCTTTACAGCACTTTATGAAGATGCAGTTGATGACGGCGACAGCGCAAGCACATTCCCCGAAATCAAAGTCGGTGAAGCAGTTAAACTTAAAGAACTTAACGGCAATCAGCACTTTACTCAGCCTCCGGCACATTACACGGAAGCATCACTTATTAAAACTCTTGAAGAAACAGGTGTGGGACGTCCCAGCACATACGCTTCTATCGTAAGCACTATTATCAAGAGAGAATATGTTAAACGCGACGGTAAACTTCTTAAGGCTACCGAACTCGGTTGTGCAACTACTGCACTTCTTAAAGAGCGTTTCCAGAAAATTGTTAATACAAAATTCACCGCATCAATGGAAACAAAACTTGATGAAATTGATGAGGGTAAATGCAATTATGTAGAAATGCTTCGTGAGTTTTATGATGACCTTGAAGGTTCGCTTTCAAAAGCAAAGAACGAAATGCAGGGTCAGAAAATTCAACTTCAGGAAGATATTACCGACATAAAATGTGAAAACTGCGGCAGAAATATGGTTATAAAAACAGGCCGTTTCGGTAAATTCCTTGCTTGCCCAGGTTACCCCGAATGTAAGACAACAAAGCCGCTTGTAGAAGAAACAAATGCCGTTTGTCCCGAATGTGGCGGTAAGGTTATCGGTAAGAAATCCAAACGCGGTTATCAGTTCTACGGTTGCAGTAATTATCCCGAATGTAACTTTATGACCTGGGATAAACCCACAGGTGAAAATTGTCCTAAGTGCGGTAAATCCTTGTTTAAAGGTAAGGGCGGAGTTATAACTTGCCCCGACGAAAAATGCGGATATTCTTTTAAAGCACCCCGTAAAAATGCAAAAAAATCACAGGAAGATGAAAATGAATAATAAAACGGCCGTTGTAATAGGCGGCGGTCTTGCAGGTGTTGAGGCGGCGAAACAGTTAAGTAAAAAGGGCATAAAGGTAACACTTTATGAAATGAAACCCAAAAAGTTTTCACCGGCTCACAAAAGCGAAAAACTTGCAGAACTTGTTTGCTCCAATTCGCTTAAAGCGGAGCGCGTAGGCTCAGCGGCAGGGCTTTTGAAAGCAGAAATGCGACTTTTCGGGTCTGTTTGCCTTGAGGCAGCAGATAAGGCAAAAGTTCCTGCAGGCGGTGCATTGGCAGTTGACAGAGATATTTTCTCACAGGAAATTACAAATGCTGTTGAAAGTGATAAAAACATCACTTTGGTACGCGAAGAAATAACTGAAATCCCAAAAGACAGCGTAGTTATCATTGCCGCAGGCCCTTTGATGTCTGATGGGTTGGCGGAAGAGGTGGGCAAACTCTGCGGCAGAGATTTCCTTTCTTTCTACGATGCGGCAGCACCTATTGTTACCGCTGACAGCATTGATATGGAAAACGCATTCACTCAGTCAAGGTATGACAGAGGCGGTGAGGATGACTATATTAACTGCCCTCTTGATAAAGCACAGTACGAAGAGTTTTATGAGGAACTTATAAATGCAGAAAGTGCAGAACTACACTCTTTCGATAAAAGAAAAGACGTTTACGAGGGTTGTATGCCCATTGAAGTTCTTGCATCCCGCGGAAAAGACGCAATGCGTTACGGCCCCTTAAAACCCGTTGGTCTTACAAATCCCAAAACCGGTCACAGACCTTGGGCAAATCTTCAGTTAAGAAAAGAAAACAAAGACGGTACTATGTACAATCTTGTAGGTTTTCAGACAAATCTTAAATTCCCCGAGCAGAAACGTGTTTTCTCAATGTTTCCGGCTCTTAAAAATGCCGAATTTGTGCGTTACGGTGTAATGCACAGGAATACATTCCTTAATTCACCCGGGCTTCTTTCTTACGATTTCAGTATGAAAAAAGAACCTCGCATATACTTTGCGGGTCAGATTTCCGGTGTTGAGGGGTATATGGAGTCGGCATCTTCGGGAATACTTGCAGGTTACAATGCCGCAAGGCGTATTTTAGGCGAAGAACCCATCCTTCTTCCTAAAATCACAATGCTCGGTGCACTTTCACAGTATATTTCGGATGAATCGGTCAAGCATTTTCAACCTATGGGTGCCGCATTCGGCATAATTGACCCTCTCCCCGAACGCATAAAGGATAAAAAAGAGCGTTACGAAAAACTTGCACAAAGAAGTCTTGATTATTTTAAAAATATTGAACTATAAAATTTCGTTAAAACGAAATTGGAGGTAAATATGAGTATTATGGATTTTGAAGCAATTATAGGATATAACTTTAAAAATAAAGAATTGCTCAAAACAGCACTTACCCATTCATCTTATGCAAACGAAAATAAATTACCCCACGATAATGAGCGTCTTGAATTTTTAGGCGATTCAGTTCTCGGTTTTGTTACTGCGGAATATCTTTTCGCAGAGTTTAAAAGTCGCCCCGAGGGTGAACTTACAAAACTCAGGGCAGCAGTTGTCTGTGAGAAATCACTTTTCAAATTCGCAGAAAAAATTTCTTTGGGCGAACATATTTTTATGGGCAGAGGCGAGGAACATTCGGGCGGCAGAAACAGGCCTTCCATTGTTTCCGACGCTTTTGAGGCTGTAATTGCCGCAATGTATTTAGACGGCGGTATTGATGCAGTAAGGCCGTATATACTCGGATTTATTAAAGATGCCGTAAAGCGCGAAGCAAGTTTTAAAGATAATAAGTCGCTTTTACAGGAAGAAATACAAAAAAATAAAGGTAATACCATTGTCTACGAGGAAATAGGCGAAAGCGGTCCCGACCACGAAAAAGTTTTCTCATTTGTTGTAAAACTCAACGGTGAAATTATCGGCAAGGGTGAAGGCAAGAGCAAAAAAGAAGCCGAGCAGGCGGCGGCAGGCAATGCCCTTATGAGTATAAAAAAATGAAACACGCCAATATATCGTTGTTCGTGCCTCATATGGGTTGCCCCCATCAATGTTCCTTTTGTAATCAGAAAACCATTTCGGGTTCAGTGAATACTTTGACACCGAAAGAGGTTACAGAAACTTTAGAAAAGGCAGTTTGTGATAACAACGACCCGCAAAATACCGAAATCGCTTTTTTTGGCGGAAGTTTTACCGCAATACCCCGAGAATATATGGTTTCGTTACTGGAAGCCACAAAACCTTTTATTGAAAAAGGTTATTTCAGCGGAATAAGAATATCAACAAGACCCGATGCCATTGACAGTGAAGTTCTTGAAATATTAAAAAGTTTCAACGTGCGTTCCGTTGAACTCGGTGCGCAAAGTACCGATGAAGAGGTGCTCAAACTCAACCGTCGCGGTCATACAAGGCAGGATATTATTAAAGCATCACAACTTATAAAAGAAAAAGGCTTTTCTTTAGGTCTTCAGATGATGACAGGGCTTTTGGGCGATACGGACGAAAAATCCCTTAAAACCTGTGATGACATAATTTCTTTAAAACCCGACACGGTAAGGATATACCCTACGGTTGTTCTTGAAGGCACAAAACTCGGCGAGATGTATAAAAAGGGTGAGTATGCACCTCAAAATCTTGAAGATGCCGTGAACCTTTGTTCAAAACTTTTAAAGAGGTTTTACGATAACAATATTAAGGTTATAAGGTTGGGTCTTCATTCGGGCGGTAATGTTGAAGAAGGTTTTCTTTCGGGGCCTTACCACCCTGCGTTCGGTGAACTTTGTGAATCCCGTATATATTTGGAATGTTTAAGAAATCTTTTGAAAGGTTTTAACGGACAAACAGATGTTACGGTTTTCGTTAATCCCCGTGAAATATCAAAAATGACAGGTCAGAAAGGGTGCAATAAAAAAGCACTTTCAGATGACGGTTACAGAATCACCGTAAAAGGTGACGAGAATTTAAATAAGTACGAAATAAAAATACAATAGGGTGAAATAAATGTATCTTAAAGCCATTGAAATGCAAGGTTTTAAATCCTTTCCGGACAAGACGGTTCTTGATTTCGGTAAAGGCATAACGGCTGTTGTAGGCCCTAACGGTAGCGGAAAGAGTAACCTTTCCGATGCTATGCGTTGGGTTTTGGGTGAACAGTCAACCAAAAATCTTCGCGGCTCAAAAATGGAAGACGTTATATTCAGCGGTACCGATTCGCGCCGTGCGGTTGGTTTTGCGGAAGTAACACTTAAACTCGATAACTCTGATATGGCTCTTAATAACCCCGAAAAAACAGTTACTGTTACAAGGCGTTATTACCGTTCGGGCGAGAGTGAATACAGAATAAACGGCGAACAGGCAAGACTCAGGGATATTCATGAATTGTTTATGGATACGGGTCTGGGGCGTGACGGTTATTCAATGATAAGCCAGGGTAAAGTTGAAACACTTATATCAGGTAAATCAGAGGATAGGCGAGATATGCTGGAAGAAGCAGCAGGTATTTCTCATTACAGATACCGCCGTGCTGATGCTATGCGCCGACTTAATCAGGCTGAAGAAAATCTTTTAAGATTAAGGGATATTCTTACAGAACTTGAATCCCGCGTGGGTCCTTTGAAAATTCAGAGTGAAAAAGCACAAAAATTCCTTGAATATGCAGGGGAAAAGAAAAACCTTGAAATCGGTCTTTGGCTTTACACTATTGAGAAAACCAAAAATGATTTGCGCGAATATGAAAAGAAAATTACAATTACTGATGCACAGTATAACGAAGTGTGTAAAGTTCTTGACGAAATAACCGTAAAAATCGACTCTGCAATTGCCGATTCGCAAAAAATCACAATAGCGGTTGATGAAATAAGACGCGCGTCTTCCCAACTTGAAGAACAGGCGGCGTTACTTGAAAGCCAGGTAGCAGTTCAGGAAAATACAATAGAACATAACAACGAAACCATTCAGCGTATTGAAAGAGAAAAGACAGAGGAAAATGATACTGACTCTGAAATTTCCGAACAGATTGAAACTGCAAGAAAAATAATTGAAGATTTAAAGGCGACAATAGATTCTAAAAAAGAAGCCTTGGAGTCTTTCTCAACGGAACTTGAAGTTTTAAGCGATGAAAATAATAAATCGGCACAAAGAAGTGTTGAACTTTCCGAAAAGGTTTCTGCTCTTTCTTTACAGATAGCAGACAGTAGAGTTGTTGTTTCAACCGCCGCTTCTTCTGTTGAAGAAATTGAAAACAGAATTAAGGTTATTGACGGTGCAATAGAATCTCAACAACCCATTATTGATGCACTTACCCAAGAGAAAAATAAAGTTCATGAAGACCTCGCTAATATCAAAGAACGCAGTACAGAACTTAACAATTCTCTTTCGGGTATTGAACTTCTTGCATCAAAACGTCTTGAGAAACTTAACAGATTAAAAGAAGAAGAAAATGCTCTTCGTAATGAAAAACACGTTAAAGAATCAAGATTAAATATGCTTTCAGACCTTGAAAAGAATATGGAAGGTTATCAGGGTAGCGTTAAGGCGGTAATGCGTGAAGTTCGCAGAGGTACGTTAAAAGGCATTCACGCGCCTGTTTCACAGGTTATAAATGTAAGCGACAAGTATTCACTTGCTATTGAAACTGCTTTAGGAGCACAGATTCAGAATATTATTACAGAAACAGAAAATGATGCTAAAAAAGCCATCGGCTATCTCAAAGAAAGTCGGGCAGGCAGAGCAACGTTTTTACCACTTACTGCAATAAAGGGTAAAGTAATTGATGAAAAAGGTCTTGACGATTGCTACGGTTACATAAACCTTGCATCGAAACTCGTTGAATACGAAAGTAAGTATACCGAAATAATCAATTCGCTTTTAGGCAGAACTGTTGTGGCAGAGGACCTTGATGCCGCCATTGCCATTGCAAAGAAATTTAATTATAAGTTCAAAATTGTTACCCTTGACGGTCAGGTTGTTAACGCCGGCGGTTCAATGACAGGCGGTGCAAAACTCCAGAATGCAGGTATTCTCAGCCGTGGTAACGAACTTGACAGACTTAAATCCGAGTGTGAATCACTTTCGGAAAAACTCGAACTTCTTCTTAAAGATGTTACGGCGCAACAGGAAAGTTGCTCGGCAGTTACTGCCGAACTTGACGGTTGCAAGGCTGAAATTACCGCTTTAGGTGAAGAAAAAATCAGGGTAGAGGGTATTCTTGCACTCAAAGAGGGAAATCTTTCTAACCTTACAGATGCACGTGAGCAGGCACTTCTCGAAAAATCACAACTTAGAGAGCGTATTGACGGCATAAATAACGGTGCTGTCAGCGCACAGGAAAAACTCGGTGAACTTCAAGGTGAACTTGAAAAGGTTGAAAGTGAACTTTCCGCCCTTACAGGTGATAGGGAAAGTTTAATAGAAAAACGCGAAAAACTTACTGCGGATGCTGCGGATATTAACCTTGATATTGCTACTGCACAAAAGGAAATTGAGGCAAAGCAGGAAGAGATTACACGTCTTGAGGGCAGAAGCACAAGCCATAAAGACAAACTTTCACAACTTAACGGCGAAATTGAAGAGATAAAACTCAAAAATGAGGAAATCAGAAAACGCATTGAGATACTTAATGCAGAAGCCGCAGGTTTGAGAGAGCAGAGTGCTTTGTCCAAAGAAAAAATTGCAGAAGAAATTTCAAAACGCGAACAGTTTGAACAGGAAACAGGCAAACTTCGTATTCTTGAAAGAGAAAAAACCGAAGAACGCGAAAAACTCGGCGGTGAAAAAGCAAGACTTACCGAACGCCGTGATACAATGCAAAAAGAGTTTGACGATATTTCCAATAAACTTTACGATGAGTACGAACTTACCCGTAGAGAAGCTGAGGAAATGAACATTGTAATCGAAAATGTTTCTGATTCCAAAAAACGCCTCAACGAACTTAAAGGTAAAATCCGTTCCCTTGGTAACGTTAATGTAAGCGCTATTGAGGAATATAAAGAAGTTTCCGAGCGTTACAGTTTTATGCACGGTCAGGTAAACGACGTTGAGAAATCAAAAGCGGAACTTACTAAACTTATAAATGAACTTACAGGTAAAATGGGCGTTCAGTTTAAGGAACAGTTCGATAAAATTAACTTTAGTTTTGGTCAGACATTCTCCGAACTTTTCGGGGGCGGTAAAGCATCGCTTGTGCTTACTGACGAAAACGACGTTCTTGAATGCGATATTGATATTAAGGTTCAGCCTCCCGGCAAGAACGTTCAGAACATTTCACTTCTTTCCGGTGGTGAAAAGGGACTTTCTGCAATTGCACTCCTCTTTGCAATTCTTAAAATCAATCCTTGTCCGTTCTGTATCTTCGATGAAGTTGAAGCAGCCCTTGATGATGTTAACGTAGCGCGTTACGCTTCTTACGTTCGCCGTATGACAGATAACACGCAGTTTATTCTCATCACACACCGTCGCGGTACAATGGAAGAGGCTGATATGCTTTACGGTGTTACTATGCAGGAAAAAGGAGTATCAAAACTCCTTGAGTTAAAAACCGCAGAAATGGCTTCAAAATTTGATTTGACTTAAGGTGAATTTATGGGTATTTTCAAAAAAATAAATTTCGGATTAAGAAAAACCAGAAACAATGTTTCGGGTGCTATTGATAATGTTCTTGACAGTTACACTTCAATAGACCAGGAACTTTTTAATGAACTTGAAGAAGCGCTTGTTATGGGCGATGTAGGTGTTACAACTGCTTCTGAAATTACACTCCGTCTTAATGACGTGGTTCGTAAGAAAGGCATCAAAAACCCTGCAGACGTTAAATCTGAAATTAAAGAAATTGTTGCCGAAATGCTGGAGGGCGGCGAGGATATGGGTCTTATTACCATTCCTTCCGTGATTCTTGTAATCGGTGTTAACGGTGTAGGTAAAACTACAACAATAGGTAAACTTGCCGCAAGATATAAGGCAGAGGGCAAAAGTGTTATACTTGCTGCTGCGGATACTTTCCGTGCTGCCGCTATCGACCAACTTGACGTATGGGCACAGCGTGCAGGTGTGGATATAGTAAAACACAAAGAGGGTGCAGACCCTGCCGCAGTTATATTTGACACAATTTCAGCGGCTAAGGCTCGCGGAACTGAAATAATTATCTGTGATACTGCGGGCAGACTTCACAATAAAAAGAATCTTATGGAGGAATTAGCAAAGATTTACAGAGTTATCGACCGCGAACTTCCTTATTCCGACCGTGAAGTGCTTCTTGTTCTTGATGCTACAACAGGTCAGAACGCGGTAAATCAGGCTCGTGAATTTGCAAGAATTGCGGAAATAACAGGTATAATTCTTACAAAACTTGACGGTACTGCACGTGGCGGTGTTGTTCTTTCTATTAAGAATGACCTTAAAGTTCCCGTTAAATTCATCGGTGTGGGCGAGGGTATTGATGATTTGCAACCCTTCAACCCCAAGGCATTTGCCGAAGGTCTTTTTGAAGCACTTCCCGAAGATTATGAAGAGGACGATATAGACCTTTCAAAAATCAGAGAAGATGTTGTACCCTCTGATGAAAATGCAGAAACTTCTGAACTTGCACAGGCAATGGGCGAAATTTTTCAGGCTATGGCTGAAATACAGGCTGAAGAAAGTGCAGAATCTCAACAGGAAGAAACACCTGAAGAACCGGTTGAATCCGTAGAGGATACAGTTGAAGAAGCGGTTGAGGAAGTTGCAGAAGCAACTGAAGAAGTAATTGAAGAAAAAGCCGAAGAAGTTGCGGAAGAAGTGGCACAAGAAGTTGAAGAAGAGCCTGTTAAGGAAGAACCTAAGAAGAAAAAAGGCTTTTTCGGGAGGTTATTCGGCTGATGAACAAGGAATTTTTGATTGCTACACACAATATGAAAAAGCGGGATGAACTTTACAGAATCCTTTCGCCTTTGGGTATTGATGTAAAGACCGCTGACCAGTTGGGTATAGAAATTACCGATGTTGACGAAACAGGCGAAACATTTTATGAAAACGCACTTTTGAAAGCACAAAGCGGATGCCGTGAAAGTGGTATGCCTTGCGTAGCGGATGATTCGGGTCTTGCGGTTGATTATCTTGTAGGCGCTCCCGGTGTTTATTCAGCACGTTTTGCCGGCGAACACGGTAACGACGAAAAGAATAACCAAAAACTTCTGAAACTTCTTACTGATGTGGAAGTTCCCGAAAGAACTGCGCGATTCGTATCGGTTGTTTGTTGCGTATTTCCTAACGGTGATATTATCTCTGCAAGAGGAGAGTGCGAGGGTTACATCGGTTTTGAACCCAAGGGCAACGGCGGTTTCGGTTATGACCCTCTTTTTATGGTGGGTGACAAGAGTTTTGCAGAACTTACACCTGAAGAAAAAGATGCTTTAAGCCACCGCGGAAACGCACTCAGATTACTTTCTGAGAAACTTAAAGATTATTTTGGATAATTGTAATTACAGTACCTATTGCGGTGACATCGATTAGCATTTCGGTGTCACCGCTTTCGGCTTTTTGAGTTTCGTAGTTTACTTCATTTAATGTGTTATCAAACTGAAGTTTGTTCATTAAATCTGTTTGTGTTTCGGTGTTATTTATGTAAGCGCATATGCAGTCTTTAATAAATTTTATTTCTTGCGGATTTTTTGCACATTCATTTGGGAATACCAAATCCAGCCTGTAAAGATTATTGTTTTCGTCACAGGTGAACTGCACCATTATTTCGTTTGTATTGAATTTATAAAACCGTGTAAAAGTATTGTCCGTATCATTAAAAATATATCCTTTTTCGGTAAGTGAATAAGATTCGGAAATTTTGTTCATCCTTTCAGTAAAGGCGTGCAGGCTGTTTCCTGTTTCGGAAACTGCGCAACCGCTTAAAACAAATGTCATTATGATAAAAAGTAATGAAAATGTATTTATCTTTTTCAGAAAAATTCCTCCGTTATGCCCCTTAGATTTAACAAAAAGTTAACATATAATTTCTAACATATTGTATAATTACAGTGTGTATAATTTTTTACCCTATGAAAGTATATGTTAGTTATAAAATATAATTCCGAGTGATTTTATGAAGAAAAGTTTTAAAAAATTTATATGCTTTTTAATGTGTATACTTGTTGTGTTCTCGTCTGTTTCGGTTGTAGCCGTGGCAGGCGATAATGCCCCGTACCCTGACGGCGTAACTGCAGAGCAGGCTCTTGTTGCGGTAAACGGTACGGATGCTTTCTTGAACTCTGCAATCCCCGTGCTTACAGGCGCGAATTTAACACAACTTGGAACACCTATGCTCTATAACAGTCAAACGCTCTCCTCGGTGCTTATAGGTCTTTATGCATCTTTGGAAGAACGCGGCAGCGAACTTGACAGCATAGGTGTTGATATTTCTGTTTCTAATGTTGCAAAGGCTCTTTTCGCTTATCCCGATGTAAGCGCAACTCTTGTGAAATATGGGTCCTGGTCGGAAGTTAACCTTGACGGTGCAGAGTGGGGCGTAACCGATAAAAACGGTTTTGCTGCTGCAATGGGTGCTGCTTTTTCACCGCTTAATGACGTTCTTTATATGCTTCTGTGTTCGGGCACATACGAAGTATCAAGATTTATCAAAATCAAAGGCGCCGACGGTTATAATAACGCTATTGTGCCTATGCTTAATTCCTTGAAATGCCCCGGTGTTCTTACTCAGGAACAATTCACTGCAGAGGCAAATGTAAACAAAAATAATATTGTAAAAAATATTTTTTTACCAATACTCACATTACTCGAACAAGTTCTTTTGAATCCCGCCAATACCCTTACGGATTCTTTGCCGAGTTTCGCTTATTTTACGGAAAGCGGCGAAATGGATAAATGTATGGATGCACTTCTTGCCCCCATAACATCCAATAAACTTGTTGAAATCGCAGTATGGCTTAAAATAATTGACTTAGAATTATTCAATGTAGATATTAAAGAAATTTTTAATACGCTTCTTACGGATGTAGGCGAGGGCGGTTTAAAACTCGAAGAATTTGATACTAAGGCGCTTTCTCAGTGTGGCTCTCATAACGGAAGAGCATTCGTTTCGGATAAAGGCAGAGCCTACGTTGTTATAATGCGATGGATTGTGGATACTCTTAAACTTAATTCCGAAAATCTTCCCGCGCTTTTGAATACTATGGGTGGCACTTCTGCGGCAATGAGCGATTTTCTAAACGGAATTCTTTCAAAAGACACAGATACAATTGTGGGAACGATAATATTACTTTTCAGCCCCACAGAAATAGGCAGGGCAGAGGCTATGGTTTATCCTTCCGTAACAACTGCAAATGTGCAATATACACCTAATCTTACAAAGGAAAATTACGAGAAAGTTCTTAACGAAATAGATTCTCTTCTTGATGAGTTTGTAAAAGAAGGGGGCAGTTACAGTACTGTTGAAAGTCTTTTGAAATCAACAATTTATACTAACAATAATATAAATTCCGCAGTTGTGGGCATATACGCAATGTTTGAAGAAAACGGTATGACCGGTATGCTGAAACTTCTCGGCATAGATGCTTCACCCAAAGGTGTTGCAGCAAAACTTACAGAGAGTGACTATAAAAAAGCCGCAGCAGTTCTTTCAAAGGCTGAAAGTTGGTCAAAGGTTTCATTAAACGGTATCAACTGGGGTTTTTATGACGGCTCCCGCAAAGGTTTCCAAAATACACTTACTGCGGTTTTAAGACCATTATTCCCTGTTTTAAGAGTTCTTCTTGCAGGCGAAGATATGGTTATTATGAACAGTATCACTTTAAAGGGTGCGGACGGTTATAATACCGCAGTAATTCCTATATTGGAAGCGTTGGGTTGCAAGTCATCGCACATTAAAACGTATTCAAGTTATAAAAGAAATGCCGATAATGACGGCGTTATAAAGAATGTTCTGGAACCTGTGTTCGATTTATTGGATGATGTTTGCGAAAAGCCTGTTTATACATTGACGGAAATACTTCCTAACATTGTTTATTTTATGAACAGCGGTTCTCTCGAAAAATGCATATCCAACTTACTTCTTCCCGTAACCGCTTTTACAGATAAACTTTCGGGAATATATGAAGTGAAACTCGACACTTCTGCAATTACAAAAGAACTTGATATAAACAAACTTTTAAAGGGTATGCTTGAAGGAACGGGTATGAAAATTGCGGAGTTTGATATAAATACACTCGCAAATTTAGGAACTCCCGAACAGCGTACAAGTAAAAGCACCATAAACGGCGAAAATACAAAATACACCTACGTGAAAGCCGATAAAACAGGTGTGCTTATGACTCTTTTAAGAGTTCTTGCAAAAACAATGAAGTTGCCCGGCAACGAAAATCTTCTTATGGGGGCAATGGGTGACACCAACAACCCGTCAATTTCAATGTATTCGGATTCTATTTCCAAACAGTTTGAAACTATGACGGAAGATGAACTTATAGAATGGCTTTATAACCTTTTATTTAAAGAAAGAGTTCAGATAGAACTTGTTACAGGTGAAGATTATAAACCAACTATCATTTATAAACCTGCCGAAAAAAACTATACCTTGCTTTATGCTTTCGGTGCGTATTTACTTGTGGCAGGTGCTATAGGCTTAATAATTTACTTCAACAGAAAACGCTTGTACAATTAGGGGTGAGGTCAGATGTTAGTATTAAAAAATATAGTTAAAGATTATGTTACCGGTGACACTACCGTAAGAGCCCTTAAAGGTATCGACATCAATTTCCGCGAAAATGAGTTTGTTGCTGTATTGGGACCCTCGGGTTGCGGTAAAACAACACTGCTCAATATTATCGGCGGTCTTGACAGATACACAAGCGGTGACCTTTTTATAAACGGCAAATCCACAAAAAGTTTTGAGGACAGCGATTGGGATACTTACCGTAACCATTCAATAGGTTTTGTTTTCCAAAGTTATAACCTTATTCCTCACCAGACGGTTTTAGCCAACGTTGAACTTGCGCTTACTCTTTCGGGTGTTTCTAAAAAAGAACGAAAAGAGCGTGCAATTGAAGCCTTGAAAAAGGTTGGCCTTGAACAACAGATTTATAAAAAGCCTAATCAGATGTCGGGCGGACAGATGCAACGTGTTGCAATAGCGCGTGCGCTTATAAATGACCCTGATATACTTCTTGCGGATGAGCCCACAGGTGCTCTGGACAGCGAAACAAGTGTTCAGATAATGGACCTTCTTAAAGAAATATCCAAAGAGAAACTTATCATTATGGTTACCCACAACCCCGACCTTGCAAATGATTACGCTAACCGTATTATTAGATGCCTTGACGGTGAAGTGGTTGACGATTCAAACCCGTATGAGCCTACCGAGGAAGATGTTCTTCAGCAAAAAGAGAAAGTTGCCAATGCCAAAGTTAAAGGCAAAAAATCTATGTCTTTCGGCTCGGCTTTCGGGCTTAGTATAAATAACTTAAGGACGAAAAAAGGCCGTACATTCTTAACCGCCTTTGCAGGAAGTATAGGCATTATCGGTATCGCCCTCGTCCTTGCACTGTCAAACGGTATTCAAGTTTATATTGACAGAGTTCAGGAGGATATGCTTCTTTCGTATCCTATGATGGTTGAAAAGCAGACTATGGACTTTGAAAGTATTATGAGTTCCTTTACGGGTCTGGGTGCTGAGATGATGGAAGGTGCCGAATATGAAGAAGGAAAAGTTTATGTAAACGAATCCTTTATGCAGATGGTGAACTCATTTATTTCAGAAGCCACATCAAATAATCTTGATAACTTTAAGAAGTATATTGAAGATAACCAAGAGGCTTTTGACGAATGTTGTAATGACGTACAGTATAAATACAGTACGCAACTTAACATTTATCGGTCGGATACGGAAAACGGCATTGTTAAAGTTAATCCCAGTACTTTAATGGAAAATATGCCAATGGACGAAAGTATGGCTAGTATGGTTTCGTCAATGTCAAGTATGACACAGAGTTTCAGCGTGTGGATGGAACTTATCGGTGACGACAGGCTGATGGACGCCCAATATGATGTTATTGCAGGCAGAATGCCCGAAAAATACAACGAAGTAGTGCTTATAGTTGACGGCAATAATCAGATAAACGAACTTGTCGTATACGCTCTCGGTCTTAAAAATCAGGAAGAGTTTACAAAGAATATTATGGCTGCACTTGCCAGCGGTGAAACTTTGGAAAATGACGATATAAGCGAGTTTTCATACGATGAAATTCTCGATATGAAGTTTAAACTCGTTCTCAGCGCCGATTACTTTGTGAAAGATAAAAAGACAGGTCTTTGGACTGATAACAGCGAAAACGATTATTATGTAAAGAAACTTGTTGAGTCAGGCGAGGAAATAAGTATTGTCGGTATTCTTAAACCCGATGAAAATAATACACTTTCCATCGGTACAGGCGGTATAGGTTACACCCGCGAACTTATGGATTACGCAATAAACGAAACAAAAGAACGCGAGGTTGTTAAGGCTCAACTTAAAGACACAAGTAAAGACGTTATAACAGGCTACGAGTTTTCAAATCTTACTGTTAACGACTTTGATTTAGCAGATGTTGATTTAACTCTTATAGATTTCAATTATCTTGATTACACGCCGTTTCTTTCTATGGCAGAGGAAATGGATATGTCGCAAGTCAATATGATGGATATGGCAGCTATGTTCGGCTTTGACGATATGTCTAACCTTCAAAAGAAACTTATGGAAGGTTTTTTGAGTGATGAACAGGTGGTAGCGTTAAAACAGGCGTATGTTGATACACTTGCTTCAAAAAGTTCACTTGAAGGAACCCTTACAAAACTCGGCTATTCTACCGCAGAATCTCCGTCATCAATTGCACTTTATCCGAAAAGTTTTGAAGCCAAAGAGCAACTTAATGAACTAATAAATTACTATAACCAACAAGTTGCAAATGACGGTCACCCCGAAAGTCAGATTAAATGCACTGACTATATCGGAATTCTTATGAGCAGTATTACAACAATTATTGATATTGTTACTTACGTTCTTATTGCCTTTGTTGCAATTTCCCTTGTGGTTTCTTCGATAATGATAGGTATTATTACCTACATTTCGGTTCTTGAAAGAACAAAGGAAATCGGCATACTCAGAAGTATAGGTGCGTCAAAGAAAGATATTGCACGTGTATTCAATGCGGAAACTGCCATAATCGGTTTCGGTGCGGGTGTTATAGGTATTTTGTCAACGCTACTGTTGGAGATACCCATTAACTTGCTTTTGAAATATGCTGCCCACGTACCTGCTACGGCATCGCTTCCTGTTGCGGGCGGTGTTATCCTTGTGGTAATCAGCATATCGCTGACGCTTATAGCGGGTCTTATTCCGGCGCGTATGGCAGCAAAGAAAGATCCTGTTGAGGCTTTGCGTACAGAATAAATTTTATAATATTCACCCATTGAAAAAAACTTTTTTCAATGGGTGATTTATTGTTGAAAAAAAGATATAACTGTGCTACAATAATTTGGATAGAAACATTTTTTACTTAGGTTGTGGTATTATGAGAAAAACTTCAGCAAATATCGGTTTTATTGGTATCAGCGGCAGAGGCTCAGGAATGCTCGATTTACTTTTACAGGTTGAGGGTGTAAAAGTTCCTGCAGTTTGTGACCTTATTCCCGAAAGAGCCGAAAAAGGTATTGAAATAGTTGAAAAACGCAATGAGAAATCATACCCTGTTCACGCATATCTTGACTACAAAGAAATGTTTGAAAAAGAGGATCTTGATGCGGTTGTTATTGCAACAACCTGGATTACTCACGCTATGATTGCAGTTGACGCTATGAACGCAGGACTTCACGTAGGTATGGAAGTCGGCGGTGCTGCATCAATCGAAGAATGTTGGGAAATGGTTCGTACAAGTCAGCGCACAGGCAAAATCTGTATGCTTCTTGAGAACTGCTGCTATTGCAGAAATGAAATGGCAGTATTCAATATGATTCGTAAGGGCATTTTCGGTGAAATCGTTCATATGGAGGGCGGTTACCGCCACGATTTACGCGATGAAATTGTTCTCGGTCGTGAAAACATCCACGGCAGACTTTATAACTTTATTCACCGTAACGGCGAGGTTTATCCCACACATCAGTTAGGTCCCATTGCAAAAGCACTTAATATTAACAGAGGTAACCGTTTCCTTACAGTTAACTCCGTTGCAAGTAAATCACGCGGGCTTCATCAGTGGATTAAAGATAACAAAGGCGAAGAATACGACCTTTATAACACCACATTCAACTGTGGCGATATTGTAACCACAATAATCAAATGTGCAAACGGCGAAACAATTAAACTTACTCACGACTGCTCACTTCCCAGACCTTACACACGTGATTATGAAGTTCAGGGTACAAAGGGAATTTACTCCGAACCCGAAGACGGTAAGGGCAGAATTTATATCGACGGCACTCATAAGGAACACCAGAGTTGGACTCACGAATGGGACGAATTTGAACCCTGGCGTGAAAAATACGAACATCCTCTTTGGACCCTCTATGAAAAGGGAGGTATCAAAGCAGGTCACGGCGGTATGGACTACCTTATTCTTTCATCTTTCGTAGACAGCGTATATGAAGGCGAAAAAGCAAATATCGACGTTTATGATACTGCAACCTGGATGGCAATTACCTGCCTTTCAGAACAGTCTGTTGCTATGGGTGGCGCACCTGTTCCCGTTCCCGATTTCACAAACGGCAAATGGATAGATCGCGAGCCTATCAGACGCGGTATGTACTGCCTTGAAGAGGTTTGCGAAGAATGTTATCCGGAGGAAGAATAATGAAATATTACATAGGTGTTGACGGCGGCGGTACTAAAACTGCATTCGCCCTTTTTGACGAAAATAAAAATATTATTGAGCAGTACGAAACAGAAGGCTCAAACCACGAAAATATGGAGGGTTCATTCCCTCAGGCTGCAGGTATTATTGCAGGTGGCGTAAAAGGTCTTTTGGAAAAGGCAAACCTTACACTCGGCGATGTTGACGGCATACTTATGGGTCTTGCAGGTATCGATCATCCTTATCAGCACGACGCTATGGTAGAAGAACTTGAAAAACTCGGTATTACAGGTTGCCGAATTTATAACGACGGTTTCATTGTTATTAAAGCGGGTGTCGGCGCAGGTTGCGGTATCGGTTATAACTGCGGTACGGGTACTTGCTGTAACTCACTCGACTCTGACGGCAATATGCTTCAGATAGGCGGTTTCGACGTTCTTTCCGGCGATAAGGGTAACGGCCATTGGGTCGGTTCACAGGCTTTCAAAATTATGTATGATGAACTTTGCCTCGGTAAAGGAAAATCAATGATTACCGCGCTTATGAACGAAAAAGCAGGTATCTGTGACAGAGCCACACTTCTTGATTCAATCGCAGTTCTTGAAAGCGAAGATGAAGGCGAAGCATTTTTAAGAAAACTTATCGTTTCATTTTTTGAGGCTGCTAATAATGACGATGAAGCAGCACTTTCGGTTATTGAAGAAATGGCACAGCGCGGTGCAGACTTTATCTGCGGTCACGTTAACGCTATGAATTTCGACTGCGATGTTATAAACGTTGTTCTTTCAGGTTCTATTCATACAAAACTTCCGTCTTATAAATATACTGACAGAATGGCTGAACTTGTTGCTGAAAGAACAGGCAGAAAGTTTAATTTCATCAAACTTGATTGCGCACCTGTTACAGGTTGTGTTAATTGGCTTCTTGAAGAATAAATTAAAAATTTCTTTGAAAGGATTGATATAAATGAAAGAAATCAGCGTAACAGTCATAGGCTCAGGCTCTACATATTGCCCCGAACTTATTTACGGTTTTGTTGAGGCTAAAGATTCTCTTAAACTCAAGAGAGTTGCATTTATGGATATTGACGACAGAAAGCGTGAAATCGTTGGCGGTCTTTGTGTTCGTATGCTTAAGAGCGCAGGTATCGACTGCGAGGTTATTATGACTGATGATCTTGACCTTGCTTTACAGGGTGCAGATTTCGTTGTAACACAGATTCGTGTAGGCAAACTTCCTTGCCGTCATATTGACGAGAGTATACCCCTTAAACACGACCTTATCGGTCAGGAAACAACAGGTATCGGCGGTTTCTTCAAGGCTCTTCGTACAATTCCCGTTATGGCTCATATTGCAGAGCGTATTGAAGCAATTTGTCCTGATGCTTGGCTCATTAACTTTACAAACCCCTCGGGTATTATTTCTGAATTCCTTATTAATCACACAAACGTAAAAACAATGGGTCTTTGCAATGTGCCTATTGCTATGATTGACGATGTTAAGGCGGCAGTGGGCGAGGATGCAAAAATTACATACCTCGGTCTTAACCACCTTAGTTGGATTACTTCTGTTAAAGTAAACGGCGAAGAGAAATTTGACAGTATTTTTGACGATAATTTTGCTCCCACAGTTATGAAGAATATCCACGATGACGGTTTCGATGTGGAATGCCTTAATGCTTGCAAAGGTTTCCCCTCATCATATCTTCAGTATTATTACAGCCGTGCCGCAAAACTTGCTTACCTTAAATCCGGTTCCAAGAGTCGTGCACAGGTTTGTATGGAAATTGAAGAGGAACTTCTTAAATTGTACAGTGATAACGAACTTGTTATTAAACCTGCACTTCTTGAACAGCGCGGCGGTTACAAGTATTCACTTGCAGCGGTTTCACTTATTGATTCTATTGCAAACGATAAGAAAGATGTTCACGTTGTTAATATCAAAAATAACGGCACCCTTAAATTTATGGATGACGATGATGTTGTTGAAATTGCCGCAGTTATCGGTGCAGACGGTGCAACACCTGTTGAAATTGGTGAGTTCGATAACCGCCACATCATAAGCCTTATGCGTACAGTTAAATCTTATGAGAAGTATACTGTTGAAGCAGCAATGAAAGGCTCTGATGAAGACGCAATGAACGCTCTTATGCTCCATCCTCTTTGCGGTGACTTTGCACAGGCAAAGGCTTGCTACGAAGAAATGAAAGAAGCACATAAGGAATATCTTCCTCAGTTTTTTAAAAACTAATAAAAAATCCCTTACAAGTCCAAAGGACTCGTAAGGGATTTAATTTTTTATGCAAAGGGGTTTTCTGTTTTGTAGGGGAGTGATTTAGGTTGGTTATAACCGATTTTTTCAACACCTAAATATTTGAACACTTCAAAAATTGCCTTGCCGTGATGACCGAAAGCAACTGCACCGTGGTGGGGGAAGTTATCCTCAATAAGAACGTGACGGTAGAATCTGCCCATTTCGGGAATAGCAAATACGCCGATACCGCCGAAAGAACGTGTTGCTACGGGAAGAACTTCGCCTTCTGCAACGTATGCTTTAAGGTGGCTGTCTGCGGTGGACTGAAGTCTGAAGAATGTAATATCACCGGGGGCAATGTCACCCTCAAGAGTACCGTTTGTGAACTCTTTTGGAAGAGATCTTGCCATAATTTTCTGATATTTCATTTCGCAGAAACTGAGTTTGCAAGCGGGAGTATTACCGCAATGGAAACCCATAAAAGTGTCTGTGAAACTGTAAGATGTTTTACCGCTGATTTCTTTTTCGTACATATCACGAGGTACGGAGTTGTTAATATCAAGAAGTGTAACTGCATCTTCGCTTATGCAAGCACCTATATATTCGGAAAGCACACCGTAAATATCAACTTCGCAAGAAACAGGGATACCTCTTGAAGCAAGACGGCTGTTTATATAGCAGGGAACGAATTTGAACTCTGTCTGGAATGCAGGCCAGCATTTGCCGGAAATTGCAACATATTCTCTTGAACCTTTGTGTTCTTCAACCCAGTCTAAAAGAGTAAGTTCATACTGAGCAAGTTTTTCAAGGATTTCGGGTTTCTTGTTGCCTTCCCCAAGTTCCTTTTCCATATCCTTAACAACATCGGGGATTCTCTTGTCGCCTGCGTGTGCGTTGAATGCAGCGAAAAGGTCAAGTTCGCTGTTTTCTTCGATTTCTACACCTAAATCGTAAAGTCTTTTAATTGGTGCGTTGCAAGCGAGGAAGTCCTGAGGACGAGGACCAAAAGAAATGATTTTAAGATTTTTAAGTGCTACCAATGCTCTTGCAATGGGAAGGAAATCTTTAATCATTTTAGCGCAATCCACCGCATCGCCTACGGGATATTCGGGTATGTAAGCCTTAATATTTCTTAATTTAAGGTTGTAACTTAAGTTAAGAACACCGCAGTAAGCGTCGCCTCTGCCGTCAAGAAGGTCATTTTCGCTTTCTTCTGCGGCTGCACAGTACATAACGGGACCGTCAAAGTATTTAGCAAGAAGTGTCTCGGAAGATTCGGGACCGAAGTTACCGAGATAAATAACAAGGGCGTTACAGCCTGCGTTTTTAACGTCCTCTAATGCCTTGAGCATATCTTTTTCGTTTTCGATACAAACAGGACATTCGTAAATTTCGCCTGTTTTCTGGTATGCTTTAACGATGGCGCTTCTTCTGTTCTCTGAAAGTGACATAGGGAAGCAGTCGCGGGAAACCGCAACAATGCCGAGTTTGATGGTTGGTATGTTCTTCATTAGCAATACCTTCTTTTCATTATATAATAAGTATATTTTACTTTGAACGGTCACTTATGTCAATATTTATGTAAGGCAAATCTTGCTATTGACAATATTTTTTGAGGGTGATATAATACCAATAATTTAATAGAAACCTTTGAGGCGGAGGTAACGGCGATGATGCCTTCACAGAGAACCCGTGTTGCTGGAACCGGGTAAGAAACAAATCGTCAAATGGGCCGCTGAGGGTGCAGTCAAATGAAAGAAATTTTATTCCTCTCAAAGTATTCTGCAACGTGATGATATACGTAAGTTATCGGGGGTATGTTTGTATCCCGCAAGTGTGCGAGTTTTCGCAAATTCAGGGTGGCACCGCGGATAAAATGTTTTATTCGTCCTTGACAGATAATATGTTTCTGTCAAGGGCTTTTTTATTTGGAGTGGTATTTATGTTATTGACTAAACGATGGCGTAGGTAATTTATTTGATTTGAAATTATAAATTATTTGGAGGAAACTACAATGTTATATAACGGTATTGATTTTGACACATATTTTAATAACTATCCCGACAAAGAGGGTTACTTCGGAAAGTACGGCGGATGTTTTATTGACGATAAACTTAAAGCCGCTATGGCAGAGATTACAGAGGCGTATTACTCAATCTGTCAGTCAAGAAAATTTATTGCGGAACTTCGCAGAATAAGAAAAGAATTTCAGGGCAGACCTACTCCTGTTACACATCTTGAAAGACTTTCCGATGCTCTCGGCGGTAAAGTTCAACTTTACGCAAAGCGTGAGGACTTAAATCATTCGGGCGCACACAAACTTAATCACTGTATGGGTGAAGCACTTCTTGCAAAATATATGGGCAAGAAGAAAGTTATTGCTGAAACAGGTGCAGGTCAGCACGGTGTTGCACTTGCTACTGCGGCTGCATATTTCGGCCTTGAATGCGATATTTATATGGGTTCTGTTGATATTAAAAAACAGGCTCCCAACGTTGCAAGAATGAAAATTCTCGGCGCTAACGTGGTGGAAGTTACACACGGACTTCAGACTCTCAAAGAAGCAGTTGATGCGGCATTCGATGCATACAGCAAAGAGTATAATGATTCTATTTACTGTATCGGCTCTGTTTTAGGCCCTCATCCTTTCCCTATGATGGTGCGCGATTTTCAGAGTGTAGTGGGTATTGAGGCAAGAGAGCAGTTTATTGAAATGACAGGTCATCTTCCCACGTCAATTGTTGCCTGTGTGGGCGGCGGCTCAAATGCAGCAGGTCTTTTTGCAGGATTCTTAAATGACCCTGTTGATATTTACGGCATTGAACCCCTCGGCAGAGGTCCCAAACTCGGTGACCATGCCGCAAGCCTTAAATACGGTACTGAGGGCGTTATGCACGGTTTCAACAGCATTATGCTCAAAGACGAAAACGGCGAGCCTGCTCCTGTTTACTCTGTTGCCAGCGGTCTTGATTATCCTTCATCAGGCCCCGAACACGCATTCTTACAGGAAATGGGCAGAGTTAAATATGATGTAATTGATGACGAAGAAACAATAGATGCGTTCTATAAACTTTCCCGTCTTGAAGGTATCATTCCCGCAATTGAAAGTTCACACGCAGTTGCATACGGTATGAAACTTGCAAAAACAATGGACCACGGTTCTATCCTCATTAACCTTTCCGGCAGAGGGGATAAGGATATGGATTATATAATAGAGAATTATGGTATAAGATAAATACCAAGTGTATGACACTTGGTAGCGATATAAATCCCTGACGGGATTTGCGATATACACCAAAGTGTGCGATATGCTATGCGCGATATGTGCTGTGGCACACAGAGGATTTATATTATATCGCATTGAGTGAAACGAGATATATCGTAACCGATTATTGAAGCGGTTATATCGCGTTTGCCGAAGGCAAATATATCGCATAAATATAAATTACTACCTGAAAAGTTGAATTTTCTTTTCAGGTAGTTTTATTTTTTATTATTTGTTAGTGTTTGTTGGTGTTTGAAAAAATGAAGTATTTAATAAACCTTTATCCACTCAATTTCGGGAATATCACGGGCGGACATAATTCTTATTTTTAATTCGTCTGTTTCGGTGGGGTCGATTTTTAATATTTTTCTGCTGCCTACCGTTGTTGACTGTGCTTTTTGTTCCCATTGTCCGTGTTGGTCTTTGCAGAAAACTGCGAAATTTGAAATTCTCTGACCTTCGCTGATTTTCTCTGCTATTTCCACATATTTGACTGTTTTAATTTCCTTTAATTTAACAATATATTCGGGTTGAGTTTTGCCGTAACCCTCAAGGGTTTCAAAGGGGATACCCTCTGCGAGATTTGTACCGAATTCTTTTTCTATCATTTCGCCCAACTCTTTAAGACGCTGAACATCTGAATCATTAAACTTACCGTTAGGCATAGGGGGAATATTAAGGTTAAAGGTTGTGTTATTGCCTATCGAATTTAGATATGTGTTAAAAAGTCGTTCCAAAGAATGCGGTTTTTCGTCCTCGTGGTAAAACCAACCGGGTCTTATGGACATATCTGTTTCTGCAGGAGCAAAAACGAGCCCTTTTGAATATATAATATTATCAAGGGAGCCTATGGCAATATCGGAATTATAACTGAATTCGATATTACCCTCAACAAGCGCACCTTCGGTTTGCGGTTTATTCATAGGGCAAAGTTCATAGGGAACTACCGCCCATTGTGCAAAGGGTGCTGTGCCTGCTTCGTTACCGCACCAACGCAAAATACCGCCATCGTGGAAGATTGTAGCATTAGGTTGGTATTTTTCCACAAGTTCAATATAACCGTCAAAGTCATATACCTGCTTTTTACCGTTGGGACCCTCACCGCAAGCACCGTCAAACCAAACGTGGAAAATTTCACCGTAATTGGTAAGAAGTTCGGTTAACTGGTTTTTATAGTATGTATTATATTCATCCGTGCCGTAGTATTTTGAGTTTCTGTCCCAAGGGGAAAGATAAAAACCGAATTTAAGTCCGTGTTTTTTACAAGCCTCGGCAGCCTCTTTGACAATATCACCTTTGCCGTTTTTATAAGGGCTGTTTTTAATACTGTGTTCTGTGTATTTTGTTTGCCACAAACAAAAACCGTCGTGGTGTTTTGCGGTTAAAACCATACCTTTCATACCCGCACTTTTAATGGCTTTTGCCCATTGTTCGCAGTCAAGTTCTGTGGGGTTGAATATAGCAGGGTCTTCGTCACCGTAACCCCATTCAAGATTTGTGTATGTGTTAGGGCTGAAATGCACAAATGCATAAAAGGGTGTTTCCCTTAATCTTTCAAGTTGCTTTTTTGAAGGCTTAACGTGAGCTGCGTTTCTTATAAATTTATTAAAATCCATTTTTATCACCTTAGATACATTATATTATTTTTTACACAAAATTCAACTTTAAATTGTTGAAAAACGCAGAGATTTGTGATAATGTGTAATTGTAACAATCAAAAGGAGGTATATAAATGAGAAGATTCAGAACTATTTTATGGGGCATTGTGCTTGTGGCCATCGGAGCAATTGTGGGTCTAAATGCGTTAGAGATTATTGATGTTGATATATTTTTTGACGGCTGGTGGACGCTTCTTATTATAGTACCTTGCTTCATCGGTATTTTTACAAAAGGGGAAAAGTTCTTTAATATTGCAGGCGTTTGTTTAGGCGTTTTTCTGTTGCTTTGCTGTCAGGATATTCTGGAGTTTTCAATGCTCTGGAAACTGGGTGTTCCCGTGATAATTGTTGCAATCGGTATCAGAATGATTTTCGGTGGTATTTTTAAAAACAAAAGTGATAAAGCAATACAAAAAAATATAATTGACGGTGTTAATGTAAGGAAACACAACGCATTGTTTTCAGGTTCCGATGTGAATTATTCGGGCGAAATGTTTTACGGTACTGAACTAAGTGCTATTTTCGGTGGTCTTACCTGTGATTTGCGTACAGCATTTGTAGACAGGGATTGTGTAATTAAAGCGATATCTATTTTCGGCGGGATAGATATATTTGTTCCCGAGGGGGTTAACGTAAAGGTACATTCAACCTCAATTTTCGGTGGCGTATCAAATGAAAAACATAAAAATTCACCGGATAATCCTCATACCATTTTCGTTAATGCAGTTTGCCTTTTCGGCGGAATAGATATAGAATAAAAAATGCTCGGTCTGTTACGAAACAGACCGAGTCTTTTTTAACCTTTTTTCAAATACAAAATAGCAAATAAACAGGGCGATAAAAGTTACTGCCCAGGAAATCGGATAGGAAAGATAGAGATTCCAAAGAGTTTTATTAAGAGGGAATCCTGTATAAAGCCACAAAACCCTAAGACCGCAAGCACCTAAGAGGGTGATAACCATAGGCTCAACGGATTTACCCATACCGCGAATCTGACAGCCGGCAACATCCATTAAACTGCAAACGAAGTAGGTACTCATCATAATATAAACTCTTGTTTTGCCTATTTCAACAACCTGCGGGTCGGTGGTGAATATACCTACAAGTTGTTCAGGGAAAATAAGACCCACAGCACCGAGAGTTATACTTATACCAAAAGCAAGTCCAAGGCACATAAAATAAACTTTGCGTAAATTTTCGTATTTTTTAGCACCGATATTCTGTGAAGTAAACGTCATGGCAGTTTGAGCGACTGCGTTGGTACAGGTGTAAACAATCGCATCCACGTTCTGTGCCGCAGTGTTTCCTGCCATTGCTATTGACCCGAATGAGTTTATGGTGGACTGTATGAGCACGTTTGAAAAAGAGAATAAACTGCTTTGAACACCTGCGGGCAAACCGATTTTTATGATGGATATAAGTTCGTCTTTATATATTTTTATTTTGTTAAGTTTGAGTCGGCAGGCATTTTCGAGATGTGCAAGACGGATAACAATTAAAATCGCGGAAACGTACTGCGCTACTATTGTTGCAATTGCAACACCTGCCACATTCATATGAAAGACTACAACAAGAACAAGGTTTAGCGCTACGTTTATAAGTCCTGTAAATGACAGAATATATAAAGGTCTTTTGGTGTCGCCTGTTGCACGCACTATTGAAGCACCGAAGTTATATGCAAGGGAGCCGGGCGCACCTAAAAAGTATATTTGCAAATACAATGTTGCAAGTGGGAGAACGTCGTTGGGTGTTCCCATAAGCGTAAGAAATTTTTCTGAAAAGAAATATCCGAAAGCACCTACGGCAAAGCCCGAAACCAGACTTATTGCCATTGCTGTATGAACACTTTGGTGTATTTTTTTACCTTCAGCGGCACCGATATGACGGGCGGTTACAACACCTGCACCTGTGGAAAGACCGATAAAGAGATTTATGATAAGGTTTACAAGCGAACTTGTTGAGCCTACCGCCGCAAGAGATGTACTCCCTGCAAATCTGCCTACTACCATAACATCGGCAGCGTTATAAATTAACTGCAAAACACCTGTCAACATCAGCGGTATGGAAAATATAAGTATTTTTTTAAAAAACGGACCTGTGGTCATATCTAAAATTCCGCGTTTGTTCATTCACATCACCTTCAGCCGAATAATTGACGGTTGTACATTTTTTATTCAGCGCTATTAAGTATTTCCAATTCTTTTATGCCGTTTTCAATACCTTTGTTTTTTATTTCGGTGAAAAATTCATCGTAGGTTATAAGTTTATAGGGCGTAATAAAAAGGTGCTTCAGTATACCGAAGGATACAAATTCAATAATATCCCAACCGATAAACGATAATTCCAATAAAATAAATTTCAGCCTGTTACCACGCATCATAGTTTTACTTAAACGTAAAGCATCTTTTGCGCTGATGTGGGGGCGTAACGCTAAGACATAGTGAAAAGCCGCATAGTCATACGCCTTTATTATACCGGGAAGGATAAACAAAAGCCCCCAAAGAAAAACCGTAACAGTTTTATAAACCGAAACGAATGCAAGGTGTAAATAAGTTTTGTTTTCACCGCGAAAACTGAAAAAGATTTCGGTAAATTTAACTTCTTCGGTCTGCGATTTTACAAAGTAGCGGGTTCCGCCCACCTTAAGAATTGATAAAAACAATATTTCAAAAAGTATTATTACGGCAGAAATAACTGCATCAGTTAAACTGTCGGGTGTATTGTGGGTGATAATGTAGTCTTTGATTGCTTCAAAGTTAAATTCGTGGAGTTTAAGTATTGGTGCTATAAACTCACCGCTGAACACCGAAAGCACGGCGTTTATATCAAATGTCACAATGAATGCTACAAGCACTTTTGCAAAATAATTCTTTTTTAAGGATGAGAGGGCATCTTTTTTTAATGCTCTTATGTTCATTTATATCCTCCTGCGAGTGATTTATTCGTCAGATGTAGGAGTGGTATCAGTATCGGTATCAGTTTCAAGTGTTTCAATAGGGTGTTGCTCTGTAACAACTTCGGGTGTTGTAGGAACAGAATGATTTTGAGACTGAGCAAAGTTTTGGGGTTGTGCAAAACCCTGGGGATATGTGTTTATTCCGTAAGATGTGCTGTAAAAAGGTGCAGCAGGTACGGGAGGAACATAGGGCTCATAATCGGGAATATCGTAAGGGGTTATAACACCTCTTGCAATAGCATCTTCTCTTACGTAATTGAAAAATTCCGCATAAGTTGCCTGCATATACGGTGCAACATATAAAATATTAAGAAGAGCACAAGTGAAAAGAGAAAGAATTTCCCAACCAATGAATGAGAGTTCAAGTACAAATAAATCAAGTTTATTGCCTTTCATTATGGTTTTGCTTAATCTTAATGCTTCCTTATAGTCAAGGTCGGGACGAACTGCAAGAATATATTTTACCGCCCAATATTCATAGGTTTTTATGATGCCGGGAATTATAAAAAGGAAAGAGAAAAGTGTTATAAAAAGATCTCTTAAAAATGTTACCTTTGCAATATTAAGAAAGGTTTTGTCTTTAAAATTTACAAAAATTTCTGAAAATTCAGCAGGGTGATTTTTTCTGAGTTTTAAGAAAAATCTTGAACCGCCTACTGTCATTGTATTGAATACAAATGTTTTTAATAGTGTTGAGATAATTATAGTTACAACTGCTACTATTCCAAACATTATAAACATTGGTACTATTGCAGGGTCTGAAAAAATATTCTCGAAAGACGGCAATTCAAACGGTTGAGCAGGTACAGTTTCAGAAGGGGTACTGCTTGAAAAATTAAAAGTAAAATTGTATGTCGGTACAGAAATGCTTGATGCACCGAAAGCCATAAAGAAAGCAACTGCGACGCAAAGCCAGTGGTTTTTTTGCATGTTTTTACGGGCATTTGCTTTTAAAATGCTGTTATTCATAATCTTTCTCCTTTGTAAAATTAAAGAGCTTTTATTCTGTAAACTTTAACACCGTGGGGTTGAACATTACCTATAATAACATCAGTGTCCGAAATAGTAAATGTTTCTTTTTCCCAAATGTCAGTAACTTCGTAAGATTTTGCAATGGGAAGGTCCACGTAAACTTCATTGTGAATTTTCGCAATATTAAGGGACATTTCTTTTTGGTTGTTTGATTTATTTAAAAAGCAAAGGGCAAGTTCTTTGTTTTCAAGAGGTTTTACCAGAATGTCGTAAAAACCGTTTGTTGAAATGCGTTTTGCCTGTAAACCTCGTTTGTCTTGGTCGATGACAATAAGTTCTTTGTTTTTTAGGATTTCAAGAACCTTGTTGTCAGCATCAACTGTGCCGTCAAGGTTTATAAATTTGCGTATATCATTACCTAAAATAAGGGGAGCAGCCATCATACACCAAAGGGAGAAATGCGTTTTATTTTCTTCCTGTGTGAGTTCGCCCACACCTACTTCGAGCATATCGGGGTCATTCCAACCTCCGGGCCCTGCGTGTTTATAAAGTCGGGTGTTAAACTCATATATTGCAACCATAGAACTCCAAGTGGGTCTTATATCGTGTGTAGTTCTCCAAAGGTTACCTGCTTTAGCACCCCATTTCCAAGGTTTGTTCATACCCCATTCGCAAATAGAATAGCAAATGGGTTTTTCAGTTGTGCCGTTTCTCTCTGCATATTCTTTGGTGGCACGTTTGAGTTCTTTACCCATATTTATATACTGCCTTTGTGCAGAGTCCATACGGGAGGCTACAGGATTATAGAATTTTATTGTGTTAATGCCTTTTTTCAGTTCTATTACTATCTGAAGTCTGCCGTCGGGAGTAAATCCTTTTGATTGGGGAAAATAACACTCGTATTCCTTTTCACCGTTAACATTGCAAACGAGGAACTTTCGGATATTTCCGCCTTTTCTGAATACGATTGTAAGTGAGTATTCGCCATCCTCGGGAACATCAATGGTGTCAAATTTCAATTCACCTAAACCGCCGCACAGGTTACCTACAACGTGACCGTTTTCTACTTTATCATCAGTAAAAACTTTTGCGCCGTTTGAAACTATTCCGTGTTCAGCCTGAAGTTCTATGAAATGGTTTTCACCGGGTTTGCCGATTTGAATTTTGATGATGGAGGGGGCAATTGTGGGGATATATTCGTGATGACAGAAGTCATACTTAAAGTACTCAACACCCCATTCTGCAAGTGTATCGGCATCAATAGCCTCATTGTAAAGACTTGCGGGCAAGTCCTCGCAGGTAAGTGTACCGTTTGAAGTGTAAAGACCTACTTTGAAACCCATATCATTGATTTCTTCTATAAGCGGTTTCATACCGCGGGGGAACCGCGTCAGGTCACCTTGAAGTTTTCCGTCATCCGTTCTCATTGAACTTTGCCAACAGTCATCGAGATTAACGTAGTTGTAACCTGCTTCAAGAAGCCCGGTTTTTTTCATTGCATCTGCAATGTCTTTAATAAGATTTTCGTCAATTGTGTTACGGAACGTGTTCCAACTGCTCCAACCCATAGGGGGTGTGAGAGCAACACCGTTATTATATTTTTCTTCATCCTGTATATGTACCTGAGTGTAAGCCAAGGCTTTCTTTACGGCACAAGTAGGGCAGATTTTACTGTTTTTCAGTGCTTTGCCAATGGCTACGCCTGCACTTGCACCTACAAGCCAAGCGGCATATTTTTGAATCTTCACGGGAATAACCACCTTTAACGATTTATGATTTTTTTGATTATTATTCCTGCACCGACAACGCCTGCTACACCTGCTGCAACGTGGCTGATTTTGTGCATTGCTGCACTCTGTTTGTCGGTGATGCGTTTGAAAATAGGTCCTAAAGAAGTTGATTCAAGACCTAATTCTTTAAAGTGGTAAACTTTTGATTGAATTTTCCAAGGGTCATCTTCGTTTATGGTTGTAATTCTTACTGCAGAACGGCAACCGTCTGTATAAACACAGAAACCGCTTGTTTTATTCTGACCGAGCATTATGCCGTCAACGTAACCTGTAAAGTCGTTTGAATGGTCGTGACCGAAGAATGCTGCAATTACATCGCCTGTTTTTTTCCAACTCTCGAACTGACCTGCGTTAATGCAAGGTGAACAGGGACCTTCACCCAAATAACCGTCAACGCCATCTTTAAGCATATATTTTCTATCAGAAAAAATGCGATGTCCTTCAACTGCCTCAAAAATTTTTTCGTGGGGTTTTGCTTCCCTTAAAAGTTCGTATTCCTCTATAACTGGAATGTGCTGGAAAAGTATTGCGGGGATGGTTCTTCCGCCGTGTTCGTCTTTTATGCGTTGTGCAGTTTTCTCGTACCATTCAATCTGGTCTTCGTGAACCCAGTCATACATAGATACATTTTGATCTTCAGCAAGGTTGTTGGAGTCAATAAACCAAAGGTTAAGAATGTCGTCTGTCCCTGCTGAGTTTTTCACAAGAAGGTTGCAGTTGAAATAACCGCGGGGACAGGTGGGATCATTTTCACCCAAGCAGTTTTCAATTTCCTTATAAGCCTGAACGACGAGTTCTTCCTGACCCGGATCGTGTTCGTGGTTACCTAAAACGTAGCAGAAGGGAACGCCTGCATCAATAACGGGTTTTAATATTTCGCGAAGTGCTTTTTTGTAAAGGGCAAAGTCTTTGGACTCGTCCCTGAAGTTGAGCGTGTCACCCATAAGCACAACTAAGTCAGGCTTGAATGCCAAAAGACTTGTTTTTACTAAATTATGCATATCTTCCCGTTGTTTACGCTTTTCTTTTGTGTCAATTATAATGTTTTCGTGTATGTCGCCAAGTGACATTATTGTAAATTTACCATTGTTGAATTTCAGTTCTTTATTCATAGGTAGCACTTCCTTTTTTTTAAAAAAGCCGCCCGAAACGGACGGCTTTTGATTTCGGTAATTATTCAGCAACAGTTTCTGTTGTTTCTTCAACTACTGCTGTTTCAGTTGTGTCGGCTGCTACAACCTGTGCATTGTAAGCATCAACAAATTTGTTGATGTAAGAAATCTTGAGGACACTGCTTACAAAGGGGATGAAGTGGAGGAGCATAACGAACATACCGCCGTGTTTGAGTTCTACACCGTAATCGCCGGCTTTCTGATATAATCGTTCAGCCATTTGGTAGTTCCATACGAGAATGTTGATACCTAATGAAAATGCGTTGAGGATGAGGATAAGGATGTAGTTTGCACTGTCTTTGTCATCACCGTCGCAGATTTTGTTAACGTCTTCAGTCCATTTGTACCAGAAGAAGATACCGTAAATACCTAATGTGATGATGTTGAGGAAGATAAACTTACCGATTTTTCTCTTTTTCAGCATAATATTGCCTCCAATATGTAATATTGAAATATTGATTTTAAAGGTTTTAAAGAATTAAAAACACCTTTAACTATCTTAATAAATAATACTATATTACCAAACAGTTGTCAATAATTATTTGTGCAGAATACAATAAAAACAGAGTAGCATTAGCAGGTTTTATTACATTGACTTATTCTTAAAAAAAGGATATAATACAGGTATAAAGTAAAAAGTGAGGTGATAATATGTGTAATAAAAATCAAGCGCTTGAAATTTTGGGTCGGGTTTTCACAGAGTGTAATGAGTTGTTCCGAAACAAAATAAAACATGCGTATCTTTACGGCTCCTATGCTCGCGGAGATTATAACAGTAATTCGGATGTAGATATTTTGCTGACAGTTGATATGGACGCTTCTGAAATTTCAAAATACCGAAGTGCAGTTGCAAAAATAACAAGCAGTTTGAGTTTGAATTATGATGTAACTGTTTCTGTTACAGTTAAACCTTTGGCGCAGTTTATCAGATTTTCAAATGTGTTGCCCTATTATCAAAATGTTTTGAAAGAGGGGGTTCCTTATGCAGTATGATGAGAAAAAGGCGTTATCTGCCGTAAGGCTTGAACATGCAAAGGAATGCCTTGGTGCAGCCAAAAGTTTACAGAAGTCAGAGAATTATAAAAGTGCTGCGAACCGTTCTTATTATGCAATATTCCATTCAATGCGCGCAGTGCTTGCGTTTGATGGGATAGATATGAAACATCATAGCGGAATAATATCAGAATTTCGTAGGTTATATATTAAAAGCGGTATTTTTAAAAGTGAACTTTCGGAAATTATATCCGTATTGTTTGATATTAGGACAGAAAGTGATTATGATGACTTTTTCGTAATATCCAAACAGGAAGTTGTCAAACAAATAGAAAATGCAGAATATTTTGTAAGTGCTGTTGAAGAATATTTAAAAATAAAATAGAATAATCGCCCCTCATTGTGCGTATTCACATTGGGGGGCGAATTTTTATGTTTAGTTATTGAAAAGCGAAAGTTCTTCTTTTTTCTGCTGTTCTTTGTATTTTTCGAGTCTTGCTTTAATCTTGTCAGCGGGGTTAAGAAGACTGCTCACTGAACAATCGTGGTTAAGAGTGTCAATAATAAGTGAACAATATTTACTCATATCAACTTCAAAATACCAGGGTTTTTCAAGAAGTTCGGGTGTTCTGTAAACAAGGTTTGTTGTGAAAACACCGTCAAGAATACCGTTAGCGTATGCTTTGTCGAACTCCTGAAGACCGTTGCAGAAAAGACCGAAACTTGTGCAAACGAAAATTCTGTTTGCTTTGAGTTCTTTAAGTTTTGTAGCAACTTCTATCATTGAGTCGCCTGATGAAATCATATCGTCAATAATAAGGCAGTCTTTACCTTCAACGTTATCGCCGAGGAATTCGTGAGCGAGGATGGGGTTTCTGCCGTTTACAACAACGGAGTAATCGCGGCGTTTGTAGAACATACCAAGGTCAATACCGAGAACTGTTGAATAATAAATGCAACGGCCCATACCGCCTTCATCGGGGGAGATAACCATAAGGTGATCGTGGTCTATTTTAAGGTCGTTGAAGTTCTTTGTGAGAGCCTTGATCATCTGGTATGTAGGAGCAACGTTTTCAAAGCCTTTAAGGGGAATAGCGTTCTGTACTCTGGGGTCGTGAGCATCAAAGGTAATGATGTTTTCAACGCCCATATCAATGCAAAGTTCCTGAAGTGCAATTGCACAGTCAAGAGATTCGCGTCTTGAACGCTTGTGCTGTCTGCCTTCGTAAAGCATGGGCATAATAACGTTTATTCTTCTTGCCTTGCCTTCAACAGCGGAAATTGCTCTTTTAAGGTTTGCATAGTGCTCGTCGGGGGAGTAATGGTTTTCGTAGCCGTACATATTGTAAGTTAAACCGTGATTGAAGCAGTCGCAGATAATATAAATATCGTAACCTCTGACTGTTTCGTGAAGAACACATTTACCTTCACCTGAACCGAATCTTGTGAAATCGGCATCTACGATGAAAGTATCTCTCTGATAACCGTAGAAAGCGATAGTTGTTTTGTGTTCACTTTCTCTTTCTTCTCTCCAAGTGGTGAGATAACTGTTGATTTTCTGTGCGAGTTCCTCGCAACCGGGTGTAGCGATTATACCGAGGGGACCTACAGGGATAGTGTTGGGAATACCGAATGCATCTGCCACGACATTAACCTCCGTTTGTTTTTTATTTCCTTTTAATTGTACTAATAATTTGATTTCTTTTCAAGTAAATTCGACAAAATAGTGGTCTAAAAAATATTGAACGATATTGGGTACATTTTGTAAGATGTTACAAAAAAACAAAATAGCGTAACATAATGAATGCTACGCTATAGCCGACGGGAGTTGAACCCTGTACGCCTAAAATTTAAATCTTTCGGTACATCAGGGCGTTTTTCGCCTTAATATACTTTTTATATTTCAAAATCTTCTTTTGTGAAATCACCCGAAAAGGAAATTCTTTTAGGTTCTCTTTTTAACGGGTCGTATTTGTATTTTTTGCATTTTGAGTGCAATTGCATGACACCGCCTATTTTACGGCATATTGCAACATCGCCGCCTGCAGAAATTTCTGCGTATTCACAACAAGCACATTGGGGCTCTGTGTTACCTTTGAATAGTTTTAATGCCATATCACTCACTCCTGTTTTCATATATTAACACACTTTTCTTTTGTTATCAACCTCAAAAATTAAAACGGTACACATTAAAATAAGAATTACTGTTGCACTTATGCTGTGGGATATGGGGAAAGCGGCACTGCCTACTGTTATTTCTGAAAAAACGGGAGTGCTTTGGGGAAATAAATTTAAGAGTTGCGAACAGAAAAATGCACTTAATGCGCCGTTAAGAAGTCTTATACACAAAAAGGTTTTTATTTCTATTTTGCATTTTTCCATATATGAGCCTATCTGGAAAATTACTGCAAATCCGCCGAAACCCAGAATTGCACTTAATATGGGCAAAGGTAAACCGTATGAAACGGAGTATTTGCAACCTGTTGTTACTTCAAGTATTGATTTTATAAAAAGCGCAGAGTGTTCGTTGGGGGCGAAAATATCGGAAAGTGCCGCTATTGCAGAAAAGGTAAGCACCCAACCGCAAACGGAGAGCATTGCTTCGCTACCAACTGCAACGGAGTTTACAAAAATATTTTTTCTGTTTATAAGTTCTTGGGTTTTGTGTGCAGGTTTTTCTCCGTCAGAAAAGAATCGCGTGCAAAAGCCTATTAACAACGAGGATAAAACAGTTGAAAAATATAGAATTGCACCGCTTTTGAAGTTTGAAAGCATAAAAGTTCCCACGGCGGTTATTACAAAGGCGGGGCTTGGATTTACACACCAATAAAACAAACGCTGAACTTCGTTGTCGGTAAGTTTGCCCTTTTCGTAAAATTCAGCAGCGGTTTTTGCGCCTATGGGATAGCCTCCTAAAAAGCCTAAAATAACGGCAATAACTCCATTGCCGTTTGTTTTAAATATTTTCTGCGACGGTTTTTCAATGATTTTTGCCAGAAATTCAATTAAAGGACTGCCCGAAATATATGTAGAAAGCACCATAAAAGGAAAAAGAGAGGGGATTATATTTTCACCCAATAAAATCAAACCGTGTTTTATGCCTTGTGCAGTTTCGTTAGGATACATAATAAGACCGAAAACTGAAAGTGCAACGCCCACAATAACAGGAAGCATTTTAATTATCTGTAAATATCGTTTTTTCTTCATCTGTAACACCCCTTATATTTTATGAAAATAAAGCATAGGAATATAACAACCAAAAATATCGGGAGAGTAGAGTGTATGAAACTGAAAACATTAAAAAATGTTAAGGAGGATATGGATAACTGCGCCATAGAACTTTACGGTAATAAAAGGCTTATTGTTTTGGACTGTAAATGTGTGGTTGATTATTCTCAGGACCACATTGTTTTGAATTTAGGGGAACTTAATCTCAAAATCAGCGGTAAAAATCTTGTTGCGGATTCTTTTGTGTACGGTCAGACCGATATTAACGGCGAAATTACAAGTCTTGAATTTGTGTGAGGTGAATGGGTGTGGTAAGCCTTTTAAGATATATAAACGGCTACATTGAGTTTTGTGCGGAAGGCGGTTTCCCAGAAAGATTTCTTAATCTGTGCAAAATTCACGGAATAAGCCTATGGAAAATAAAAAACGACGGTGTAAAGGTTGAAGCCTGTACAACCATAGGTGAATTCAAAAAGATAGAAGTACCTGCCGAAAATTCCGGAATGGAAGTAAAAGTATTGAAAAATAAAGGGCTTCCGTTTTTTGCAAAGCGTCATAAATGGCGGTGTGGCGCGGTGTTAGGTATTTTAATAACAGTTTTGTTTATATGGTTTATGTCGGGTTTTATTTGGGAAGTGGAAATTGTAGAAGAAAACGGTGTAAAGATAGAAAACTTTACAGAAAGTCTTGAGGAGTTAGGGGTGAAACCCGGTGCAAGAAAATCAAAAATAGATATTCTTGAAGTGCAGGAAAAATTACTGAAAAAATATCCTCAACTTTCGTGGGTCTCTTTAAATATTTTCGGTGACAAAGCGCAGATTGAATATACCCCTGCAAAGAAAGCGCCCACAGTGATTGATGAAAATACACCCACCAACGTAGTAGCCACCAAAAGCGGAAAAATAACTTTGGTAGAGGGGTACAGCGGTACGAATGCCGTAAAGGAAGGGGCGTTCGTTGCAAAAGGGAGTTTGCTGATTTCCGGGGTAACCGTGAATGCTGACGGCAGTGAAGATTTTGTTCACGCAAGGGGTAAAGTTTTTGCCCAAACCGTAACACCTGTTAAAAAGCAAATTGACAATACTTTTGATGGATTTATTACAACCGAAACTTCACAAAGATATACATTGGACCTTTTTAACTTGAAAATACCTTTTGGCTTTTCTCCTGAGGGGGAAGTTATAAGCAACTCTAAGATAAATCTTGAGGGTAATTCAACAGTATTACCTGTGGGTATAATACGCACTGACGGACTTCTGATGAGTGAGAAAAAGGTGGATTTTACAGAAAACGAAGCGTTACTGATTTGTCTTAAACACTGTGTGCAGAATAAAAGGGAGGATTTTACCGACGTTGAGTTTGAAAAGATAAATTTTTCCCAAAAATCTGACGATAAAAGTTTTACAGTTTCAATGAATATAACCTGCGTGGAAAATATAGCGACAGAAAAGCCCCTTTCCGTAGAAGAAAACTAACACCTTTTCACAAAAAATATCGAAAATTTTAGTGGACATTTACAAAATTTGTGTTATACTATAAGTTGTATAATAATATAAAGAGGGTAATTAAGTCGGAACAGATTATAAACGTAGACAGAATGGAACAGGCGGTAAGTCTGTTCGGCAGTTTTGATGAGAATATACTGATTATTGAGAAATCCTTTGGGGTTGACGTTATCAGCCGTGGTTCAGATATTAAAGTTAACGGTGAGCCGGAAAACGTTTCTAAAGCGGTTAAGGCAATTAACGGTCTTTTAATGCTTCTTAACAGGGGAGAGACACTTAACGAACAAAACGTAAGGTATGTTATATCCCTCGTTGATGACGGCAATGAAGATAAATTAACTTCTATGTCCGCAGACTGTGTTTGTATTACGAGCAAAGGTAAACCCGTAAAACCTAAAACACTTGGGCAGAAAAAGTACGTTGAATCAATAAAAAACAATACAATCGTTATCGGCGTAGGTCCTGCAGGTACAGGTAAAACTTACCTTGCGGTTGCTATGGCAGTAAATGCGTTCAGGGCAAAAGAAGTAAACCGTATTATTCTTACGCGCCCTGCGGTTGAAGCGGGCGAGAAATTAGGCTTTTTGCCCGGTGACTTGCAAAGTAAAGTTGACCCTTATTTAAGACCCCTTTACGATGCACTTTTTGATATGTTGGGTGCTGAGAATTTCAATAAATATCTTGAAAGAGGTAATATTGAGGTTGCTCCACTTGCATATATGCGAGGAAGAACCCTTGACGACAGTTTCATAATTCTTGACGAGGCACAGAACACAACCCCCGAGCAAATGAAAATGTTCCTTACCCGAATGGGTTTTAATTCAAAGGTTGTTGTAACGGGCGACGTTACGCAGATAGACTTGCCCGACGGTAAACGCTCAGGTCTTGTGGAAGTGACAAAGATTTTAAAGAATATGGAACAGATAGAAATAGTTCGTTTTACAGGCAAAGACGTTGTAAGGCACAAGTTAGTGCAGGATATTATAAGAGCATACGAAAAATACGAGGAGGCAAAGAAAAGGAAATGAAAGAGAAGATAAAAGTAATTATTTCTAACGACCAAAAAGCAGTTAAGATTCCTACGGGTGTCAGACTTCTCGTCAGACGTTGCTGTAACGCAGTGCTTACTTTTGAAAATTTCAGTGAGCCTGCCGAAATCAGCGTAACGTTTGTGGATGATGAACGTATTCACGAACTTAATAAAATGCACCGTAATATCGACAGAAGTACGGATGTGCTTTCCTTCCCCTTGGGTGAGGACGGTGTTTACGATAAAAATATTGACACAGGTGCTTGTCTTTTAGGCGATATTGTTATCTCTGTTGAAACTGCCGTAAGACAAGCAGAAAGTTACGGACATACTCTCCAGCGTGAAATCGGTTTCCTTACCGTTCACTCAATGCTTCACCTTTTAGGTTATGACCACGTGAACGGCGGTATCGAGGCTGTTCATATGAGAGAGAAAGAGGAACACGTACTTACCGAACTCGGATTAAAACGCAACGAATCGTATTATATGGATTCCGAGGAGGAATGAGCCGTGAAAGATATTGACAGCCTTTTAAGAAGTTTTCTTTATGCTTCCAAAGGCTTTTTGTGGATGCTTACTCACGAGCGCAATTTCAGAATACATATGACTTGTTTGTGTTATATGGCTTACTTCTTAATAAGGTACGATTTTTTTGTGTTAACAAAAATTGAATGTGCTTTACTTGTGTTGGCAAGTGCCCTTGTTATAGGCGGAGAAATGATAAACACAGGTATCGAAAAAGCCGACGATGCCGTTACAAGAGAGAAAAAGTATGCTATTAAGGTTTCCAAAGACGTTGCGGCGGGTGCAGTACTTGTTTTTGCGGTTTCTGCAGTTATAATCGGTGTTATCCTTTTATGGCAACCCGAGGCTTTTAAGGCGCTTTACGTACACTACACAACGGAGCCGATTTATTTCGGTTTGTTGCTCGCAAGTTTTGTTTTGTCGCTTTTGTTTATATTCAAATTTGATTTTAATAAAAAAAGGAAAAAATAATGTCACAGAGAAAAACAGCATTTATTGCAATTGTAGGAAGGCCCAACGTGGGAAAATCTTCCATACTTAACAGACTTTTAGGGCAGAAAGTTGCTATCGTTTCTTCACGCCCTCAGACTACACGTACAAAGATAATGGGTGTACTCACCGAAGGTGATGTGCAACTTGTTTTTACAGACACACCCGGTTTTCATAAACCTAAAACCAAATTAGGCGAAAAAATGATACAAGCCGTAGATGACAGTATCGGCGGTGTTGATTCCTGCCTTTTCGTTACAGAGGCTAAGGGCGAAATAAGACCTACGGAATTGGAACTTCTGGGAAAACTTAAGGCGGAGAAAATACCCGTTGTTCTCGCTATCAACAAAATTGATATGATTTCCGACAAACAGGAACTTATGTCACGTATTCTTGAACTTACAAAACTTCTTGATTTCCAGGCAGTTGTACCTGTCAGCGCCCGCGACGGTGACGGTATGGATGCTCTTAAGGATGAACTTATAAATCTTGCGGAGTATTCGGAGTTCTTCTTCCCCGAAGATACTTTGACAGACCAACCTGAAAGAGTGTTGGCTGCGGAAATGATAAGAGAAAAACTTCTTCACAGACTCAATGAAGAAATTCCCCACGGTATTGCGGTTTCAATTGAAAAAATGCGCGAGCGTGAGGACAAGCCCATACTTGATATTGATGCAATAATTTACTGCGAACGCGAAAGTCACAAGGGTATTATTATCGGCAAAAAGGGTGCAATGCTCAAAGAAGTGTCAACAAATGCAAGGCACGAACTTGAACGCTTTTTTGATTGCAGAGTAAACCTTCAATGTTGGGTAAAAGTTAAAGAAGACTGGCGTAACCGAGAGGGGCTTATCCATAATTTCGGATTGGATTAAATTAACTTTTTTATCCTACGGCATAACTGTATAAAGAAACTCCTGCTGAATAAAATATTATTACAGAGATTTCGGTGGGAGTGGTTTTATGGATGAGAAAGAACTTTGGGCGCGTTTTTGCGAAGGCGGTAAGGTGGCAGATTACCTTGAATACCGCAACTGCGTAAACGCTGTAAATAAAACGGAGTTGGAACCAAGTGATAAAGATAACAGCACCGGGGCTGGTGATAAGGGAACAGAGTATCGGGGAGTCCGATAGATTGATTACTGTGCTTACGGCACAGTACGGTCTTGTGCGTGCTTTTTCAAGGGGAGCCAAAAAAACCAAAAGCAAAAAACTTGCCGCAACGGCACTTCTTGCATATTCGGATTTTACACTTGTAAAAACAAGGGATGCTTATTCCGTTGAGGATGCCCTTGTAAAAGAAGTGTTTTTTGAACTTCGTCAAGATGTGGGAAAAATGGCTTTGGCACAGTATTTTTGCGAACTTGCAAACGAATTTTGCGAGGAAGATTATGAGTCGGAGGAGATTCTCCGACTTTTTCTTAATGCCTTGTGGCTTTTGAAAAGTGATAAAAAAACACCGGGTTTTATAAAGGCGGTAACAGAACTTCGGTTGATGTCACTAAGCGGATATATGCCCGCACTTTTAGGGTGTGACAAATGTGGTAAATACGAATCCGAGGTTATGTATTTTTCACCCGAAAACGGCAAAATCTATTGCGAAGAATGTTTGCCTGTGGGTCAGCGGTATTGTGTTAACGCATCTGTAATACAGGCTATGAGGTATGTATCACTTTCTGATTTTGAAAAGATTTTTTCTTTCAGTTTAAAAGAGGATGCACTTAAAAAGTTTTCCGAATTATGCGAAGGGTATCTTCTACATAAAACACAAAGAAAATTTAAAACACTTGATTTTTACAAAACATTGGCATTATAAGAGCCGATGTTTTTGAGGATAATTTTATGAAAGAAATGAACAGACATTTAAAAGCACTTGAATTTGATAAAGTGTTGGAACTTCTTGCCGTTCGCGCGTGTAATGATGATGCAAAAGACGGCATTATGGAGTTGCGCCCTGAAACCGATATAAAAGAGGCTTCCCGACTTGTTAAAATGACAGAGGACGCTTACATATTGCTTGCAAAGCACGGCGGTCCCTCTTTCGGCGGTCTTAAAAATGTGACTAATTCCTTATCAAGAGCAGCGGCAGGCGGTGTTCTTTCAATGAAAGAACTTCTTAATATTGCAAGTACCGTAAGGGCGGTGCGCTCTATAAGTGAATGGCGCAGTAACAGCGGTCAGAATGAATTGAGTATAGATATTTATTTTAATTCGCTGATGCCCAATAAATATCTTGAAGATAAAATAACCGCCGCCATTCTTTCTGAGGATGAAATGAGCGACAATGCTTCGCCCGAACTTGCCTCTATTCGCCGTCAGATAAAGAATAAAGAAAACAGTGTGCGCGACCAGTTGGAAAAACTTATACGTTCCCAGAATCTTAAAACTGTTTTACAGGATGCGATTATTACTCAACGTAACGGGAGATACGTTGTTCCTGTAAAAAGTGAACACAGGAGTTCTGTTTCGGGTCTGGTTCACGACACTTCATCAACAGGTGCAACTGTTTTTGTTGAGCCCGCAGGTGTAGTTGAAGCGAACAACGATATAAGAGTATTAAAAGGTAAAGAAGCACAGGAAATAGAAAGAATTCTGTATGAACTTTCTGTGGAAGCAGGTAACTTCGTTGAAGAAATTAAAGGCAGTTACGAATGTGCCGTTGAAATAAATATTATTTTCTGCAAAGCACACCTTGCTTATCAGATGAAAGCGAGTGTCCCTGTTCTTAATGACAGGGGTATTACGGATTTAAGGAAAGCAAGACATCCTCTTATCGACCCTAAAAAAGTCGTTGCGACGGATATAAGGTTGGGTTCTGATTTCGATACACTTGTTATAACAGGCCCTAATACAGGCGGTAAAACTGTTGCTATTAAAACTGTCGGGCTTTTATCCTGTATGGCAGCATCGGGGCTTATGATACCTGCTGCGGATGAAAGTAAAGTCAGCGTTTACGAGAGTATTCTCGTTGATATAGGTGATGAACAAAGCATCGAACAGTCCCTTTCAACATTCTCATCACATATGGTGAATATTGTAAATATTCTTAAAAAAGCCAACGAAAAGTCACTTGTTCTTATAGATGAGTTGGGTGCAGGTACAGACCCCGTTGAAGGTGCGGCGCTTGCTATGTCTATACTTGAAAAATTGCACCAACAAGGTGCGAAAATTGCCGCCACAACACACTATGCGGAACTTAAAGCCTACGCTCTTCAGACCCCGAGGGTTGAAAACGGCTCTTGCGAATTTGACGTGAACAGTTTAAGACCTACTTACAGGCTTCTTATCGGTATACCCGGCAGATCTAATGCTTTTGCGATTTCCGAAAGGCTCGGTATTGATAAAACTATAATCGACAGAGCAGGGGAACTTGTATCGTCGGAAAGTGTCCGTTTTGAAGATGTAGTTGATATGCTTGAAAAGAGCCGTCTTGAAATGGAGGGCGAACATTCAAAAGCGGTAGAGATAACCGAAGCCGCAAAACAGGACAGGCAAAAGGCTGAAAAAGTGCTTAAAGATGCTGAATTCAGACGCGAAAGAGAACTTGAAAATGCAAGGGGCGAGGCTTTGCGCATTGTTGAACACGCAAAACGCGAAGCAAACGCACTTCTTAATGAGGTTGAAAAACTGAAAAAAGAAGCAAAACAAACGAAGAATGCCGCAGAACTTGCAAGAAAAGCCAAAAGTTCCGTTAATTCACATCTTAATTCCATAAACAGTGCCATAAACCCTGTTTTTGACGGTATGGATGATGAGGATGATTATGTATTACCGAGACCCCTGGAAATAGGTGATACGGTATTCTGTAAAACTATAGGCAAAAATGCAAGTGTTACTGCCCTCAAGGATAAAAAGGGTACTGTGGAAATTGCCGCGGGTATGCTTAAAATGAGGGTTAAAGAGGAAACACTTCGCCTTGTGGATAAACCGAAAACGGATAACAAAAAGAAAAAACAGGTTTCAATAGGTAAAGTTACAGGCGAAAGCAGAGCCTCTATGCAAGTCAACAACCGTTGCGATTTAAGGGGTCTTATGGTAGATGAAGCCATAATAGTCCTTGACAGATTCCTTGATGATTTGTTACGTTCGGGACTTACGGAATGTACAATAATTCACGGTAAAGGCACAGGCGCTCTGCGTGCAGGAGTTACCCAATTTTTAAAAGGTGACCCACGAATCAGAACATTCCGTCTCGGCACTTTTGGTGAGGGAGAAAACGGAGTAACGATAGCGGAGATTAAATAATAAATATCCACCTGCTGTTTTGCGGGTGGGTATTTTTGTTTAATTGCAAATGGGAAATTTAGTTAGGAGTGAGGAGTTAGGAATGAGGAGTTTCGGGGCAAGCCGATTATATTTAATTGCAAATTGGAAATGGGAAATGGCAAATTTCGGAACTGCGTTGGCATTTTAATTGCATTTCGCTTGCGAAATATATCGCATACAAAGTATATATCGCACCGTAGGTATATCGCACGACAGTATATCGCGCCCAAAGGGCATATAGGTAGTTCTCTTGTGGTAATTCTTCAGTCGGATAGAACAATATTTTATCATCCCTGTTTCGACTTTGTCGGAATAGGGAGGGGGACCGCGACAGCGGTGGTGGGTAGTTCTCTTGTGGTAATTCTTCAGTCGGATAGAACAATGTTAATATAAAGTAAAAAAACAATTTTCTATCCAACTGACAACTATAGGTCAGTGAACTACCCACCACCATTCCGCCCGAACTTTTATGAAACAAAAAGTATATCACCCGTGGAAACACGACTTAAACAACACTTGTATCACAGAATGGTCCCCTCCCTATTTGCAAGCAAACAGGGATGATAGGCTTCGCTTTATTGTAACTTTGCTCGGATAATTACGCGTTATATCGGGCATTTAATTGAACATGAATATTATCAATTATATCAATGTAAATTTTGTTGATTTTATATGTATTCTGTGGTATACTATGACCGCGAAACGAATACAACTTTATAATTTTCACATAATCAAGTATGGCTTTTGCTTTGGTAAAAGCACATGCTCTGTTTTGACATATTTGAGTTATGTGAATAGCCGTATGTTGTATTTGTTTCGCGACAGACGGAGTTATGTGTTTTTCGTGCGTGGCTTCGGCTGCGCATTTTTTGTTTTTTGAGGGGTATTTATATGGAAAATGAACTTTATAAAAATATGTATTATCATTTATTTAATGCCGTAACCGACGCGATACGCAGTGACACTAAAGAAGAGGCTGATATTATTTTAAAAAATGCACAAATTACTACGGAAGATATGTATGTTAGTGGTGAGGAATGATGTTTTGTAAAAGTGTTTCATTTAGTTTTTTCTGTTTTGTGATGTTATATCGTTATGTTGACATTTTTTTGTTATAGTATTAAAATGAATTTGCATTTAGCAATGGGCATTGGTCTGTTCGGTGAATAATGTGTTTTTGGAGGTTTTGGTTATGAAACGTATATGTAGTTTATTATTAACAGTTGTAATAGTTTTTGGTGTTTTAACATCAATTCCTATTACGGTCTCTGCTATAGATGAAGCTGAAAATACAATTGCAGTTGAATATTTTTCGATTGATAAAACATTGATGTCAGAAGGCGAAACAGCTACTATTTCAGTTGAAGTTGCTGACGGTTATACAGCAAAATGGGTTTATCTTTATAAGCCTATAACAAATAATACTGAAACTGTTTATTTGTATGCGGCTTCGGATAATACTTACAAAGGGACTTTTAAGGTTGATGACCAAACAGAATCTGGTGTTTGGAAAGTGAAAAGCCTAACTTTAGAGGATTCTAATGGAGACTGGGTATATTTTTACAATAGTAATACTTATACAGGAATAACTAGAGATACTATAGATTTCTCGTCTATAGATTTTGAAGTAATTGGCACAAGTGCAGATATTACAGCGCCTGTGATTGAAAGTTATAGTATAAATAAAAATACAGTTTCTAATGGAGAGAGTGTTACAATTATAGCAAAAATCATTGATGAACATCTTCCTTCAAGTTTTGATATTTGGTATATAAGTCCGAGTAACACATCTAAATGGATTCACCGGATTATATCAAGGCACATTAACTATAAATTTAGAAACTGAAATCGGATTGTGGAGACCTAGACGTTTTTGTGTTTATGATACCAACGGAAATGGTTATGATTTGTACAATAGCAATGTTACATCATACGGAAATAAAAAAACTGATTTATCAGCATTAAACTTTGAAGTTATTGAAATCAGTGAGGATAATGAAGCAAACGAGAATAGCGGAAGTTTTATTGTTCTCTTTAAAGATGGTTATGGGAACACATTAAGCACACAAAGAGTTGCTAAAGGTGAAGATGCAGTTGAACCTGTTGTTCCAACAAATGAATTATATGTGTTTAATGGCTGGGATACTGATTTTTCAAACGTTACTTCAAACCTTACTGTGACAGCTAAGTGGATTCTAGACCCCAATGTTGTTTACGATTATGAAATTCATCAAGGGTATTCTTTTAATGTAGAGGTTTTTTCACAAGTATCACAAAATTTCACAATTACATGTAACGAGAATGTGGATTTTGTAACAAGTTTATATGGCACAAGTTATACAATTTCAAACGGAACGGCATATTACGGTAAGGAATATAAAATAACTGTTAATGAGCCTGGCAGTTATGTGTTTTATGTTAAAGGTTCTCGTGCAACAAATACATTGAGTTATAAGGTAAAAGTAACTCCGCATACGTATATTACAGAGACTATTTCACCGACTTGTATTGCTAAAGGGTATACAAAGTATATATGTTCTGTATGCGAAACATATTATCTTTCCGACTATGTTGAAAAAACTGAACATATATGGGCAGATGATTATATTGTTGATACCGCCGAAACCTGTGTTGCAGATGGAATTAAATCAGTACATTGCTCGTACTGTAATTGTATAAAAGAAGGAAGTCAAATAATTATTCCTGCAACAGGTCACACATTATCCGATTGGATAATTGACACGCAAGCAACTTGTGTAGAAACTGGCACAATGCATAAAGAGTGCGTAGTTTGCGAAGAAAAACTTGAAACGGGGATAATACCACCGACGGCAAACCACGTTTTGTCGGACTGGATAATTGATGCACAAGCGAGTTGTATTGAGGCCGGTTCAAAGCACAAAGAATGCACAGTATGTGGTGAAGTTCTTGAAACAGCCACCATTCCTCAACTCAAATGCGCAACACCCAAACTTACAAAAACCGCAAATACAGTAAGCGGTGTAAAAGTAACTTGGGATGCAGTTGAGGGTGCAGACAGTTACAGGGTGTATCGTCGTGCAGGCGGTGTGTATACCTGGTCATATATCGGCACAACAACTGATACATCTTTTACAGATTCAAAAGCGACAAATAATAAATACTGGATTTACACCGTAATTGCGGTAAATGAAGCGGGATACAGCGGTTTTGACAAAGTAGGTAAAACAATAAAATGTGTTACTGCTCCTAAGGTAACAGGTGTTTCTAATGCTGCAAACGGTTTGTATGTTAAATGGAATGCAGTACCGGGTGCAAAAGAATACCGAGTATACAGAAAAGGACTTAATTATAATTCTTGGTTGTATCTCGGAACAACTAAAAATACCTGGTTTACAGATAGTCCCATAAAAAATTCAAACGGTTATTATTACAAGTATACAGTAATTGCCGTTAATGATTATTACAGTGGTTTCAATGAGGATTGTGCGTTTACAAAACGTCTTTCAAACCCTGTACTGAAGAGTGCGGTGTCAAGTAAAACCGGTATTACTGTTAAGTGGAATTCCGTGTATGGTTCAACAGGATATTATGTGTACAGGAAAACAGCAAATTCCGGTTGGACACTTGTTGGCTCAACAAAAGGTACAAACAATGCAACGTACATTGATAAGACCGCAAAAAAAGGAGTAACATACACATATACGGTAAGAGCATATTACGGAAAAACGTTGAGTTCATATAACTCGGGCATTTCTTGTAAAGATAAATATTAAAATCACAAAAATAATTGAGGCACGCTTCTTAAGAAGTGTGCCTCAATTGCATTCTTTTTATTATTTTATATAAAATTCTGCTTTTGAAAAATCAAGTTTTTTCAACTCTTCTTTGTCTACTGTTATATATGCGATTTTTTCCGTATCTGCAAGGAATGATGGCATATTATCATCAAGCGGATCATATTGTAATAAAACTGTTTTGCCGTTATCTTCCGAAAGAAGTCTTGTGCCGTCCTCGCTGGACTCGGTTTCAAAAAAGTCGATGGAGTATTCCGTGTCGGTATCGCCTAAAAAGTCAAAGCCTGCATTGAAATCGTCGATTAGTGTGTCGGGTTCTGAGTTGCAGTAACGGATATTGGGTATGAATTTACCGTCATTGAAAGAAAGGAAAATGTAAATAAAACCTTTTTGAGGAAGTAAACCGTCTTTATCAAATGATTTAAATTCGGATATTTTTAACTGACAAAAGAAAAAATCTTCGTCATTTATAGTTCCGTCTGCAAGCCATTCTTCCGGCATAGTAGGTGCGCCGAAAAATTTGCTTGTGCCGGGGTCGTATTCCCCGTGTGCTTTTTCTACTGTAATTCCTATCATTTAAGAAACCCCCAGATATTCTTCAAGTACTTGTCCGCTTGCTTTTAATTCTTTTGCTGTTTCAACGCCGACATAACGCCAATGCCACGGTTCATAAATGACTTTTGTAATATCCTGTTTATCTTTGGGGTATCTCATAATAAAACCGTAATCTGCGGCGTTTTCCTGAAGCCATTTGAATTCTTCTGTTCCCTCAAACCATTCTTCAACGCAGATTATATCCATTGCGTAACCGAGGTTGTGTTCAGAACTTCCGGGCGGCATAATTATTGTTGCGGCTTTTACTTTTGCCTCTTCCGTGGAAAAACCCTGACCCTCGAAAAATTCAATTTTTCTGTTGTAGTTGCGTTCCTGTAATTCGTATGAACGGTAGCCCGAGCAGGGAGTGAGTTTTATGCCGTCTTTTTCTGCTGCAGCATACATTTTCTCATAATGCTCGGCAACTTTTTTGTCAAGACGCTCACTGCTGCCGCAGACGTATACAAGGTCGGGCTCATAATCAGAGGGAATACGGTAACCAGAATTTACAAGGGTTAAGTGCCAGTCTGTTTCGCTTATTGTAATAATCGTCGGATTATCAATAGTTCCGGGTTTATTAACAGAAGCGGCATCCGTTTCTGCCTCGGTGCTTTCGGGAACCTTTGAGGAAGTGCTTTCGGTGGTTTCCTGTTTCGGCGGAACGGTTGTTGTTGCGTTTTGGGAATCATTGCTTTCACCTGCGGTTGAAGAAGTCTGTGCTTCAAGTAAAGTTTTATTGCGGTTGTTAACACAAACGCAAACTATACCCACAAAGGCAACAATGCACGCCAATACTATGCACAGGAATTTCTGCGCCCCCGATTCCCTCGCTTTTTTGTGTTTTATGTTTTTAATTTCTTTTTTATTCAAATCTATCATATTGCATACCTCACTCTAAAGTAATTATATTGCAACACGGTCTAAAAGTCAATTATGTAACGGTACATTAAGTTATTTAAATTAGTTGTTAAATACAAATCGGACTTATAAGTTTTGTGCTTTTTTTACAAATATAAAAAAATCTTAAAAATAACTGTTGTTAACTGCTTTTTTATGGTATAATTACCGAGTGAATAAATAAAGTAAAGTCGGTATTTATCGACCTTTGCTACAATATCGAAAGGGGTAAAACCTTTATGAAACGTATTTTTACAGTATTGATGGCTATTTTGCTTGTAAGCGCAATGCTTATGTCTTTTGCTTCTTGCGGTTCTGATGACAAAGCAGAAGAAGCAGAAGTTTTCACTACGGATGAAGCAGTTTACACCGAAAGCGCTACACCTGTAGGCAAGACAAGTGCAGAAGTGCTTGATTATTTTAACTCACTTGTTAACGGTGTTAAAACTTCCAAGCCTGCTATCTCTTACTATTTTGAAAAGAACGTACCTGACGACAGCCTTAAGGTTACAAAGAAGGGTGCGGAGGATGCAGAGGAAATTGACGAATCACTTGAAGCAATTAACTCTTCTGCAAGCGGTATCAAGGATATGATACTTGAAAACACCAAAGAAACATCCGGCGAAATCGCTTACGGTGCAGATAATTCCGAAATTCTTTTCGTTAAAGGCGAATCCTTTACATCAGCACTTACCGTTGCGGATATTGACTATGCTACAATTAAAGAAGTAGGCGACAATTACTACATCACAATAGCATTTAATGATATTGAAAAGAACGGCGATACCGCTGCTCTTGCAAAGGCTTTTGAACTTCACGATAAAGATGCTGTCCTCGCTTCCGAAGAGTTTGCAAAAACAAGCGAATATCTCAAATTTAACGATTATGACGTAGCATATACAGATTGTAAAATTACTGCTACCGTTAACAGACTTACAAATGAAATCACCAATATCAACTACTACAAGGCTGCTCTTGTAACTGCTGATATGACAGGTGCAGGCACATTTGAGTCTTACGGTGACGTCAGTGTTATGTTCAAACTTGAAGATAAGGCTGATTTCAACATTACTTGGACAACAGAACTTCCCACAAGTCCCCTCGAAACTGCAGAAGAAGTTTCTGAGTAATGAATTAAATTAAACGGAGGTAATTCTCTTGAGTAAAAAAATAATTGCAGTAATTGCAGTTGTTACCATTGTTTTTGTCAGCGTTTTTGCTGCCTGTAATAAAAACGATGAAGGCATATATGCCAAAAGTGATGATTTTAATCTTGTGACTGATGAAAACGGCGAAAAAATTCTTAACGATGATGGCGAACTTCTTGTGTACGCAACTGATGAAGATGGCGACCGTATTAAAAACGATAAAGGTGAGTATGAAACGCTTGCTCAGCAATTTCAACCAATTGAAGATGATGGCGTAATTGAAGATTACGGTTTCAAACTCACTCTTCCCGAAGGTTGGAAAACAACTCAACAATTCGGAGATTTTGAAAATGCTGAAAAAAATCAAACGGCAGAGGTAAGTATTGTAAAAAGTACTTATGAAGATTATTATAAAAAAAGCAAAGAGTTCTATGATCGTTTGAGTGACCAAACTCTTGAAGCCGATGCTTCTTGGGAAGAAGATGTTCAATTAGGCGAGGGTTTTAATAAGGTTTGTCGACTCACGTTGTCAAATGATGAATTTGCTTCATTTACTTATTTCTTTGAAAACTCAAATAATGTTTATTTTGTGTTGTTTGATGGGCCCAATTCTCCAACAGTAATTGCTGAAAGCGAAGCATTTTGTAAGGCTATTACATTTAAACCTCACACATATTACCCCGAACTTACATCAACTACACAAGCTAACTAACTAAAATTAAACGACTACACCGTTTTTTGAACTGCCCCAATTTGTACGGACAGCACAAAAAACACCCACCTATGGTGTTAAATATTAAATTTTAGGTAACAAACTGATTTCGTTTTTCAAGCGGAGTCAGTTTTGTTTTTAATTGAATTCTTTCATTGTTGTAAAAG
>JAGAJB010000018.1 GCA_017626295.1 Clostridia bacterium
ATATCAAGAGGTACAAAATTCGCACTGATTTTGGCAGAAATTCGTCGCCTCGGCTCCTCATTTCTGCCAAAATCATAATAGTTTCTTCTATCATCATATTTTTTTGAGACTTTTTGTCACCTATCATTGACGACTCTACACGTAAAGAGCATTTTTTATATGTATCTTTATTGAAATAGCCGTTTTTCTATGTTACAATTACTGTGTATTTGTATTTTCTTCGAGAGGGGTGTTATGAATGATAAAAGCCACGGTGTTTGATCTTGACCACACATTGTTTGACAGATATGCGACTATAAGAAAAATTGTTCCCGGGTTAAGAGAGCATTTCGACTTAAATGAAGGCGTTACCGACGAAGTTTTTGCGGAAGAACTTTGTTACGGTGATAAGCACAATGTCCATAAAGGTTGGGAAGGCATTCATAAACACCTTATAAGTAAGGGTATTTTTAAAACAGTACCCGATTTTTCGGAGTATACGAAAATTCTTATTTCCCATTTCAAAAACGTTGCGGTTAAATATGATTTTTCAAAACCTGTGTTAGAAGAACTGAAAAAAAGCGGATATAAAGTGGGTCTTATTACAAACGGAGACCCTGTTCTTCAACATAAAAAACTTGAAATGTTAGGACTTGAGAATTCTTTTGATGAAATAATCGTCAGCGGTGAAACACCCTACGAAAAACCGCAAAAAGAAATTTTTCTTATGATGGCGGAAAAACTTAATATAACCCCCGGGGAAATGATGTATATCGGCGACCATCCTTTGAATGATGTTGACGGTGCAAGGAATGCGGGTTGTGTTCCCGTGTGGGTTAAAACCACGGGCACTTGGATATTCCCCGAAATTCCTAAACCCCCATTACAAATTGAAACGGTTGCGGAACTTCCCGAACTGTTAAGAAAAATCAATAAAGATTAAGGTGTTACTTTATATATGAAAGGTGAAAAATTTTTACCGATAACTTTAAAAGAAACCCAAGAACGCGGATGGGCAGAGGTTGACTTTGTTTACGTATGCGGTGATGCGTATGTTGACCACCCGTCTTTCGGTGCGGCTATTATAACCCGTGTGCTTGAAGCACAGGGGTTTAACGTGGCGTTTCTTGCTCAACCGAAATTCAATAATTGCAATGATTTCAAAAGATTCGGAAAACCCCGTTTAGGATTTCTTGTTTCTGCAGGCAATATTGACTCTATGGTTGCCCATTACTCAGTAGCAAAAAGAAAAAGAAACTACGACTATTATTCCCCGGGCGGAAAAGCAGGTTTAAGACCCGACAGAGCCACGGAAGTTTATTGTAAACTTATACGCGAGGCGTACCCGGATACTGCGATTATTATAGGCGGTCTTGAAGCATCGCTGAGAAGATTTGCTCATTACGATTACTGGAATGACGAAGTTTTAGACAGTTTGCTTGTTTCTTCGGGCGCTGATATTCTTACCTACGGAATGGGCGAAAATATTATTAGAAAAATTGCACAACTTCTCGATAAAGGTGTGCCTGTCAGCAAAATCCGAGATGTGCGCGGTACTGTTTGGTTAGGTGAAAAAGGCGATAAAATTCACTACGATTACACTGGCGAATGGGATATTGAAAAATTAAAAACTGACAAAGAGTATTATGCCAGGGCCTTCGCTGTGCAGTATAAAAACCAAGACAGCGCATACGGAAAAGCCCTTGTGGAATATTATGGGGATAAAATGCTTGTTCAGAATCCCCCTATGCCTCCGCTTGAAAGGGAGGAACTTGACGAAGTTTATGCACTTCCGTTTATGAGAACTTATCACCCGTCTTATGAAAAAGACGGCGGAGTTCCCGCTATAACAGAAGTTCAGTTTTCTCTTACCCATAACAGAGGTTGTTTCGGCGGTTGTAATTTCTGCGCTCTCGCTTTCCATCAAGGCAGAAGTGTTCGTTCAAGAAGTATAGAAAGCGTAGTGGAAGAAGCAAAACTTCTTACTGAAATGAAAGGCTTTAAGGGCTATATAAACGACGTTGGCGGTCCCACCGCAAACTTCAGATACCCCGCTTGTGAAAAACAGATAAAAAGCGGCGTGTGTCCCGATAAAAAATGTCTTGCTCCCGAGCCGTGCAAAAATTTAAAAGCAGACCACAGCGAATATATAAAACTGCTTTCGGAAATCGAAAAAATACCGAAAATCAAAAAGGTGTTTATCCGTTCGGGTATTCGTTTTGATTACCTTTGTGCCGACAAATCACCGTCGGGTAACGCTTTCTTCAAGAAACTTGTAAAAGACCACGTCAGCGGACAACTTAAAGTTGCGCCGGAACATTGTTCGGGTAATGTTTTGAGGCTTATGGGTAAACCCGATTTCAAAGTTTACGAGAAGTTCAGGGACAGATATTTTGAACTTACCAAAAGTTTCGGCTTGGAGCAGTATTTAGTTCCGTATCTTATGTCCAGCCACCCGGGAAGCACCCTTTCGGATGCGGTAAAACTTGCAGAATATATAAAAATGTGGAACTATAATCCCGAACAGGTGCAGGATTATTATCCCACCCCCGGAACTGCTTCAACTGTAATGTTTTATACGGAACTTGACCCTTTCACAATGAAAAAAGTTTATGTTCCCAAAACCCCCGAGGAAAAACGTATGCAAAGAGCGTTGCTTCAATGCGGTGACCCTAAAAATGCAGACCTTGTAAGAACGGCATTAAGGACCTGCCACCGAGAAGACTTAATAGGTTTTGATAAAAAATGCCTTGTGAAACCCTCGTATAAAGACAGGGTAGAACAGGCAAAAAAACAAAAAGCACAACAACAAAGAAACACTAACCGCCGAGGCGGTAAAAATAAAAACACGGGAAAGAGGCGATACTGATGCAACTTTTGAAAATAGATAAAGAAAATTACATCGGCCAGGCAGACCCATATATTATTGAGCACGAGGGTAAATTTTATATTTACACAACAGGTGACGACGGTCTTTACGGCTATTCCTGTGACACACTTTTAGGTGATTGGAAGTTCGAGGGTCAGATTTTTACATTAGAAGGAAGAAGAAATTTCTGGGCACCGTCTGCTATTTGCCTAGACGGTAAATTCTATGTTTATTTTTCTTTTGAACTTGACGAAGCAGAACCCGATCAGGGCGGACACCACGGTGCTATGCACGTTTTAGAGGGCGACAATCCCATGGGTCCCTTTGAACTTAAGGGTCAGATAGCAAGACCTTTCAGTATTGACTCCCATATAGTTAAAACTGATGCAGGACTTTTCCTTTTCTATTCACCCAATACCTTTGAGGGCGAGAGAATCGGCACACACATCGTTGTGCAGAAAATGAAGGATCCCTATACTCTTGAGGGTGAACCGACGGTTGTACTTCTTGCATCCATTGATGAAGAGATTTTCTGCCGTAACCGTTATAAAGAAGGTCAGCATTGGCATACTTTAGAGGGAGCATTCTGGTTCCAAGAGGGCGAATGGCAGTATCTTATGTACAGCGGCGGCAGATATGAAGATGAAACTTATTTTGTGGGTTACGCTGCAGCCAAAACTACCGAACAGGATTTAACTAAAGTTAAATTCAAAAAAATGCCCGATGATAAAACTTATGCACCACTTCTCAGAAGTAATGAGTGGGAAGAGGGTACAGGTCACAACAGCGTTATAAAAGTTGACGGTGAGTATTATTGCGTTTACCACGCAAGAAATGCCGAGGCTGACGGTCTTCCCGGTGACAGACGTAACGCAAGAATTGCAAAAATGAAAGTTTGCGACGGGAAAATCGAAATTGAAAGATACCCCGACCATATATAAAAGGATGATGAAAAAATGATAATTGATGAACTTGTAGGTTTTTCAAACCTTTACGGAAGCAATGAAGAACTTGTTCTTGCAGGTGGCGGTAATACATCTGCTAAAGACGGAGACGTAATGTATATAAAAGGGTCGGGAACACGCCTTTCCGATATTACCGCCGAAGGTTTTGTAAAGATGAGCCGCAGTAAAATTGCTGAAATTTTCACAAAAACATATCCCGATAACGATAAGGAGAGAGAGGCTCTTTCTCTTAAGGATCTGATGGATGCAAAACTTCCCGGACAGGAGAAAAAACGCCCTAGTGTTGAAACTACATTGCACAGTTTATTCCCTCAGAGGTTTGTTCTTCATCTACATCCGTCACTTATAAACGGTGTTACCTGTTCCGAAAACGGCAAAAATGCCACAAAACAACTTTTTGGTGACGATGTTTTGTGGATAGACCCTTGTAAACCCGGATATACACTTGCAAAAATCTGTTATGATACCCTTAGAGAGTATAAAAACTCAAAGGGTAGGGATGCAGATATTGTTCTTCTCGCAAACCACGGCATTTTTGTTGCTGATGATACAGTTGAGGGTTTAGGCGACAAACTTTATTCTGTTATGTCAAAAATAAGAGGCGAAGTAACCGAAGAACCTGACTTTTCTGTAGGTGACTTTGACGGTGACAAAGCACAGGAGATTTTTAACGTGATTTCAGAAGTTTTCGGTGAGGACAGCGTTGTAACCTATGAACCCTCGGTGATTTCTCTTAAATACAGTAAAGATAAGGAAAGCGTTAAGGAGATTTATTACCCCTTTAATCCTGACCAGGTAGTTTACTGCAAACCGTACCCTGTTTATATCGAAAACAAGGAAGAAATCAAAAATTTTGTGGAAGAATACAAAGAGAAAAACGGTTTTCTTCCGAAAATTCTTCTTGTTAAGGACTGTGGTGTTTACGGTGTGGACTATTCCCAAAAGGGAAGCGAAACTGCAGTTGCGCTCTTTAACGATGCAATGAAAATTGCGGTTTTCGCCAAGGATTTCGGAGGCGCAAAGCCTATGAGTGATGACCTTACCGATTTTATTGTGAACTGGGAAGCAGAAAGTTACAGAAGTAAACAGTAAAACAAAAAATAGTAAACAAAAAAGAGCCGTATTATTTATGGAATGTTCCAAAAAATAATAACAGGCTCTTTATTTTGTTGGAATTCTTAATTATGTGTGTTAAAATAGGTTTCGTATCATAGATTTCGTTAGAAGTCTAAAGGAGGAAAAACAAATGAGCAGACAAGAACTCTTTTGTGAGAAAAACGGTAAACTCCATGTAGGTCATACTATACTTACAGGTTTCGCTTTTCTTTCAACATCAATTGCATGGGCAATTTATGACCCATACATTACAAAGATTCTTAACAGGTTACTTTCAGAATCAGCGTGGATAACACAACTCAGCCAAAAACTTAACGAGATTTTCCCTGTTTTAGCGGAATTTGCAAAAACACAGGGTCAGGATGTCAGCACGGCAGGCGGCGGAATTACACTTGTTCCCTTGTTCATCGGTGTTATTATGACGTTCGATAATATCTTCGGTGTTATTTTCCAGCCTGCATTCGGCAAACTTTCAGACCGTTGCCGTTCAAAACTCGGCAAACGCCGTCCCTTTATTGTTTACGGTGCGCCTGTTTCAGCAGCAATTTTTGCACTCATTCCGTGGGTTGCTTTAAGCAATTCTCTTCCTGCTACAATGGTTTGCATTATTCTTTTCGTCTTCTCTATGTCTTTGTGGAGAGCCCCTGCAGTAGCACTTATGCCTGCACTTACTCCTCCCGAACTCAGAAGTGAAGGTAATGCTATCATTAACCTTATGGGTGGTGTAGGTTCTGTAATCGGTATGGTTGCAGGTACAGCCGTTGGTGCAGTTTACACCCTTGTTACAAATACTAAAGTTACAGCAATAAACGAACAGTCAACAAGTTTCCCCTACGTGTTCCTTGTAGGTGCTGTCGTTATGATTATCGGTATGCTTGTTGTGCGCACATTTGTTAAAGAGCCCTCAAGCAAAATTGAAATCGAAGCCGCAAGAAATCAGGCATTGGACGAAAAAGCACAACTTAAGGCTGAAAAAGAAGCCAAAAAAGCTGCAAAAAAAGAGCAAAAACTTTCAAAAAGCGAAAGAAAGAGCCTTATCTGTATGCTTGGCGGTTTGTTCTTCCTCTTCTGCGGTACAAACGCAATTACAACTTTCTTTGCTCTCTTTGCATCGGAAGTTCTCGGTAAGTCAACAAGTGAAGCAACAATTATGACAACCTTATTTGCCGTTTGCTCCGCTGCTGCTGCAATTCCCGCAGGTAAGATGGGTAAAAAGTTGGGTAGAAAAAAGACAATTCTTATAGGTCTTGTTATCTTTATGGCTGTTTTCCTTCTTTATGTTTTAACAGGCAGTATGGCACTTATCTGGGTTGCTCTTATCTTCGGTGGCTTTGCAAATATGTTTATTACAGTTAATACATTGCCTCTCGTTCTTGATATTGGCGGTATTGATAAGGTTGGTACATTTACAGGTTACTATTACACAGCAACATTCTCAGCACAGATTGCATCTCCTATCGTTTACGGTATTGTTCGTATGTTCTCGGGCACATACCTTTCACTCTTCGTTTACAGCCCCATAATGTTCATACTTGCAATTCTTCTTATACTCTTCGTTAAACACGGCGAAGCCGTTCCGGAAGAAGTAGTTAAAGAAGTTGAAATGGATAACGACTGATAAATAAACGCGAAAGCCCAAGTGTTTTATACACTTGGGCATGGTTTTACAAAAATATGAAAAAGATTTATAACGAAAAAGAAATAAGAGAAGATTACAGAAAAATTACTGAAACGCTTATTCAAAAAGGTCTTACGATTACCACAATGGAAAGTGCAACTTCCGGACAGATAGCGTCATTGATTACTGATACTGAAGGCGCATCCCGTGTTTTAAAAGGTGCTTTTGTGGTATACAGTAATGAAGCCAAAATAAAACAAGGCGTTCCCGGGGAAGTTATTGATAAATACTCTGTATACTCCAAGGAAACTGCACAGGCAATGGCAGAAAGTTGCAGAAAGGCATATAACGCAGATATTGGTATAGGAATAACCGGAACAATGGGTAATGTTGACCCCGAAAATGAAAATGCATCTGTTCCCGGTTGCGTTTATTTTGCCATTAGTTTTAATGAATGCACAAAAGATTATTATGTGGAACTTCCCGTACAACCTACAAGGTTTGCTTATAAAATGGCAGTCGCAAAAGAAATTGCAGATGAGTTAATGGAATTGCTTTGATTTTTTATACAATAATGAAAACGCTCTGAGAGAAAAATTTCTCTCGGAGCGTTTTGCTATTAAAGAAGTGCTGATGCCATGTTATAGTCGGCAATGGTGATTTTACCGTCATTATCCATATCTGCTGCGAAAACATAGATTTCTTCTAAAGAGGAATTACCTCTTGTAAGTTTTTCTATAACATAACAGTCTATGGTGTCACAAATACCGTCGTCGTTAGCAACGTCGCCTTTAACTATGAGAGTGTATGTGGTTACAAGTTCGTTGTCTTTGTAAATGTTTACGGTTGATTTTGTTCCGTAAAATTCATTGATTTTTAAAACTTCTGCGGTGTAACCCTCTTTTGCGGTTGCAATGTTTTCAAAGTCAGTTTCTTTTAAATTATCGGTAACAAGGTATTTACCGGAAACAAATGTACCGTCATCAACAATATTTAAATATGTTTCAACTTCCGGGTCTGAAGGTGTTAAGGTTTCTGTCCAGCAGAAAGATTCTTCATTGGAAACGGAACCTCTGTTAACAGCGGTTGCGGTAACCTTGAAGGAGTATTCTGTGTTGATGCTGACTTCATCGGTGTAATACCAACCGTTATCGCCTGAAATGCCGTTGCCGATTTCTTTCCATTCACTGTCGGGAGTTTTGCAGTAAATGGTGTAAACTTCAGCGAATTTTGTTTCATCCCAGGATATTGTAATTGTGATTTTACCCTCGGGAGTTTTTTCGGGGAGTATTTTAATTCCTGTTACACTGTCAAGGGGAGTGTAAACTGTTATCTGTGCAATTTCAGATTCAGAGGAATCTCTTTCTGATGTAGTAGCAACTGCTTTGATTTTATAACCGTAAGAAATTTCAGCGGCTGCATTTGTATCTGTGAAAGAGTAAGATTTGACTTCTGCTTCGTCGGAAACAGTTTCTGGTTCCTCGGGATTAACAACGTCGGATTCGGTTTCAGCCTTAACTGTTCCTATTTCCACCCATTCACCGTCGGCAGTTGCTCTGAGAACTGCATATTCGTCAGCGAACGTAACTTCGTTCCAGGTTAACGTAACAGTGGGTTCGCCGTCATTGTAATCGCTTTCAATGTTTGTGATAATTGCCGGGTTAAGAGGGGGATGGGGGTATTTTGCAGAAGATGATTCAACGCCGTTTACTTTGCCTGTTGCAGAAGCAACGATAGTATAAGTATAAGTGTTGCCTTCTTCAATTTCCGCATCTTCAAAACCTGTTACTATATTTTCAAGTAATATAGGCTCTTCGCCGTTTGTACTCTTATAAACTTCAATTTTTTCTGCATTTTCGCAGTTGAAATTAACATCAATGAAAGCGGCTTTTTCTTTTGTTGCGGGAACAAAAGCGGTGTTTATTTCAATTTCAACAAAGTTAGGAATGCCGTCGTAAGTTGCGCTTTCTATATCACCGAATGTAGCAGAAACTGTATAGTAGTAAGGTTGTGTTTTGCCTTCCTCTGTAATATCTGTGTATTCGTTTGTTTCAACTGAGGCAAGTTTTTCCCATACATCGCTGCCTTTTGCCTGACGGTAAACTGTGTAAGAAGTTGCATTATCAACTGCGTTCCAGTTAAGTTTCACGCCTTCTTCAGAAACAAATACAGATTCAAGAGCAGGAATTGTAATAGCGGTAGCAGATTTTCCGATGTAAGCACTCATATCACCTGCATCGTTAACGGCTCTTATTGTATAATCGTATTTGATACCGCATTCAACATTTGTATCAAGATAGTTGAGTTCTGTTGTTCCTCTTTCAAGAAGAATCCATGAGCCACCGGGTGCGCGTCTGTATACATTGTATTTTGTCGCACCGTTGACTGCTTCCCACTTGGTTTCTATACAGAGAGAGCCGTCTTCTGTGGGAATCTGTGCAGAATTAAATTCGGGCATTGAGAGGAATACAGCGGAAACACCGTCCACATCGTAGTAACCTCGGATATTTTTGCTGTCAAAAGCACGTACTGTGTACGTGAAAGATGTTCCGCTTGATTTTTTACAAGCATCGTAATAGTAACAAGACTTGGGATTTTTAAGTGTAGCAATTAAAGTCCAGTATTTTGCATTGCCTATTTTTCTGTATATTTCGTATCCTGTTGCGCCTGTAACGGGTTTCCAGGAAACAACAGAACGGTCATAAGTATTAAATGTAAGTTTATTTATCTGAGCAGTTCCTAAGAATTTTGCTGTAATACCTTTTGCGTTATAGCCACCGCAGTTTGTAGCAGAAAGCGCTTTGACTGTATATGTGTATGTTTTTCCTGAAACAGCAGTGGTGTCGACATAGTATTTATTGGTGGTCTGACCGATAAACTTCCAGTTTGCACCGTTTTTGCGGTAAATATAATAACGGGTTATATTAGTGTTGGAGGCTTTCCATTCGATTCTCATACCGCCTGTGTGAGAATATGCACGTGTAATAGTAGGCGCGGTAATATAATCGAAATTAACGCCGCTGTAATTATACGAACTCATATACTTGCCGTTATATGCAATAACGGTGTAAGTGTATCTCCAGTCTGTACTTGTAGCGGTTTTATCAACGTAAGTAGTAGCGTTGCCGTTACTTACGGTTGCGATACGTTTCCAACTGTAATCGCTTAAAGAGCCACCTTTGCGGTAAATATAATAACCCTTTGCGCCTGTAACTACATTCCATTTTACAGTTGCGTAACCGCTTGCACCTGATCCGTTGACGCTTATTACGGGAGTAGAAAGATAAAGGATGGAAAGACCTTTTGTATCATAAAGGCTGACAAGTTTATTATAACTGCATCTGACGGTGTAAGTATAACTTTTGCCGCTTTGTGCCGTGTTATCGATATAAGAAACAGCGTCAGCACCTGACATATGAATAAGTTTCCAACCTGATTCTCCTGCTGCACGTCTGTAAACATAGTATCTGTTTGCCGTAGCAACAGGTGACCAGGAAATCTGAGGGCCTTTGGCGGTGTTTGTAAGTTTTGTAAGTTGAACAGTTTTCTTGGTGATACGGTCGATGTTGATTTTGAAAGTTTTAAGAGAAGAAGAGTCAATGGTTTTATTGCCTTCGGAATCAACTCTGTAACTGTAACATTTTCCGTAGTATGTTCCGCTGTTAACGTTCTTAAATTCCCAAGTTACTTTTAAAGATTTGTTACCGGGAGTAAGGTCGTAGGCTTTGGAATAGTTTCTTATCTGATTCTGATATTTACTGTCCGAATATATTTCGATGGAGAAGTAAGTGTCTTTCACACCTTTGCTAAGTCGCATAAAGTACATATCGCCTTTATCTCCGTAGAATGTATAGGAGTATTTCTGAGCGCGCAGATTCGCATCTGTGGGAACTACCTCACCGTACGCCAGATTCTTGTTTGCAAAGGTGTCGCCCGCAACGGCAAAGATACTTACAGTACCTAAAAACATCAAAGCAACAAGAAGGGTTATTAAAACTTTTGTTGTAAAACGTGTTTTGTTCATAAAAAACCTCCTGTTGAAAATACAGATATACGCATACATTATAATTCATTAAAAAACTTATTTCAATAACAAATTGTTAATTATAATTGTAAATAAATATTTATAAAGGTATTTTTTCTCAGGTACTTGACAGTTGAGTAACTGTTCAACTATAATACGGTTGAAAGAATATTCAACTGAAAGGACGTGTTAATATGGGTAAAAGCGAAAGTTTTTGCGATTGCGAAGTACTTCACGAAGAAGTTGTTGCGGAAGTGAAAAAATCTATGGCAGACGATGAAACAGTGGCGGATATTTCGGATTTCTTCAGAATATTCGGCGACAGTACGCGAATAAAAATATTATGGGCACTTGATAAAAGCGAACTTTGTGTATGCGACATAGCGGCGCTTATATCTATGACAAAATCCGCAGTATCACATCAACTTAAAGTGTTAAGGGACGCACGGTTAGTAAAAAGTCGCAGAGAGGGAAAGGTTATATTTTACTCTCTTGCTGACGACCACGTAAAAGATATTTTTGAAAAGGCGGTGGAGCATCTTGGAGAGTAATCATAGTCATTCTCACAGCCACTCCCATAGTCATTCACACAACCATATACATCACCACCATAATGCAGGAAAAAATATTTTAACGGCATTTTTTCTTAATTTGTTTTTTGTAGTTGTAGAAATTGTCGGGGGTGTTCTTACAAACAGTTTCGCAATTCTTTCTGATGCAATCCACGATTTAGGCGACTGTGCCGCAATTGGTTGTGCCTATATTTTAGAAAAAGTTTCCGAAAAAGCGCCCGATGAAAAATACACCTACGGATACAGAAGATATACTCTTGTTTCTGCGATAATCACGTCGGTTATATTGGTAGCGGGTAGCGTATTCGTTATATTCGGAGCTGTGGAAAGACTAAGCGAACCGCGGGAAATTCACGGTTTGGGTATGTTGATTGTTGCTGTGTTGGGTGTAATTATCAACGGTGCAGCGGTACTTCGTACTCATAAGGGCAAAGGCGCAAACGAAAAAGCCATAAGTCTTCATATGTTGGAAGACGTTTTGGGATGGGTTGCGGTACTGATTGGCAGTATTTTTATATATGCATTCAAATGGTATTTTGCAGACAGTATCTTATCCTTTGCCATAGCGGTATTTTTACTTGTTGAATCTGCCAAAAATCTGAAAGATGTATTCGGAATATTGCTCGAAAAAGCGCCGGGGGATTTTCCTGTGGATGAATATAAACAGAAACTTTCCCGAATAGACGGGGCGGAGGAAATACATCACTTGCATATATGGAGCCTTGACGGCGAAAAATTGATGGCTACACTTCACGTGAAACTTTCGGAAGGTGCTGATTTGAATATGTATAAAAATGTGAAATCTCAAGTAGAAAATATCAGTTACAAAGCAGGAATAGAGCATCTCACAGTACAAATAGATGTTGATGAATGTTGCGATAACGGTGGTTGCGGTATTTAGCAGAACAAACTTTTTATAAACACTTAACAAAAATTGCTCTCTATTTTTGGAGGGCGATTTTTTTGTTTTTAATTGCATTTTTATACCAATGATGGTATCATATATAATAATTATGGAGAATTATGTTCACGAGGTGGATAATGACACAACCCAAAACACAGTTGTACAAAGTTGCGTTTGAAAAAATTCCCCAAGAGAAACGCGAGAGAATTCTTCGCGTAGCAAGGGAAGAGTTTGCCGATAACGGATTTGAGCATACTTCAATTCAGCAAATTGCGAAAAAATCCGGTATAAGCGTAGGCTCCGTATACAAATATTTTGAAAATAAAGAAGACCTTTTTACAATAGTAGTTCAGGAAGGACTTTCTTCATTGGAAAATCTTTTGTTGGGGCTTGCTTCTTCCGAGGAAGATATTATAGTTAAAGCAGAAAAGATAATAAGGGCTCTTTTGCAGTTTTCAAAAGAAAAGCCGGAACTTGTTAAACTTTACTGTTCTTTAACCACCGGAGGAAATTCGGATTTTTTAAACGAGTTGTCACAACGCATAGAGGCAGTATCGGCTTCTATTTATACGCAGGCCATCAGCCTTGCACAGGAAACAGGCGATGTACGCGGTGATGTTAATCCTGCGTTTTTTGCCTTCTTGCTCGACAGTATTTTTATGATGCTTCAATTTTCAACTGCTTGCCCGTATTATAAAGAGCGCTTTTTTATATATACCGGCAAACAGGCACCCCAAAGCGATGAGCAAATAGTTGAACAGACGTTACTGTTCTTAAAAGCCGCATTTAACTTTAAATAATTTTTAACGAAAAGGAAAGGTGATAATTTTGAAGAAAGTATTATCTGTAATTCTTGTAATCAGTGTTTTAATGTGTATTTTGGGTACAACCGCATTTGCTTCAACTACTGAACTTACAACTGCCCAAAAAAGTTTGTTGAAAGTTCAGCGAATAGATGCTGACGGTGATGGCGATTATACAACTCGTGATGCGTCTGAATTTCTTAAGGCAGCCGCAGGAATCGTGGAAAATTCCGACAGTGAGCAGTATGATGTTGACAGTGACGGTGTTGTTTCTGTTATTGATGCGCAGAAAGTTCTTAAAATTGTTTCGGGTATAGAGCCCGTTTTAACTCAGGAAGAAGCACTTGAACTTTTCAATAACAATATTAACTCAGTTAAATCTGTAAGACCGGGTTTTGAAAAAGAGGCAACAATTGTTTGTCCGTCGATTAAAATTACAACAATGAATGCACCGATTGCAGATATGAATGTTACAGATCTTGAGTTTGACAAATATGTAGACAAAATCATTAAGTTAATGAATACATTTCCCTATAATATAGCACTTGATGATGCAATGAAAGCCCAACTTGCAGATATGAAAGTTCAGGCTAAACAGGCATACGAACCCCAGGTTACAACAAAAACTGTTGATAAGTTTTCAAATGCACACTATTCCTATTTCCCTGTAAATAATCTCGGATGGTCAAGTAAACTTACAATAAACGACATTACTTCAATATCCTGTGTCGTTGCTGACGGCAGCATAGTTTATACAATAAAGATGCCCACTAATACCTATATTGGTGATGAGTACCCCACAGGATCAGCAGGCTTTTCAAAAAGGCAGACACTTCCTTACGGTAAAGCCTTCAATATCCCTGCGTTTGATGAAAGTGACGGCTCAACAGTTAACAAGGTTATATTCAAGGACGGAGTTGTAGTTCTTAAAGAAGATATTACAACAGGTGACACACTTTCGGTTGACTATTCCTATAATTATGTAGTAGATGTTACAGGAGCAAAACAGGAAGACTCTGATCTTATTATGAAAACTGCAACAACATCAAATGTTACGGAAAATTATGTGATGAATAGGGTAACGGTGGCGTAAAATGGCAAAAGTAAAAGTAACAATGGAAAACGGCGGCACATTCGTAATAGAACTTTGCCCCGAGCAAGCACCCATAACTTGCGAAAACTTTTTAAAACTTGTAAATAAAGGATTCTATAACGGGCTTACCTTCCATAGAGTTATCGAAGATTTTATGGCTCAGGGCGGTGACCCCGAGGGAACAGGTTGCGGCGGCAGTGATGAAAACATCAAGGGCGAATTTGCAATGAACGGTGTAAATAACACCCTTTCTCACACACGCGGAGTTATTTCAATGGCTCGTTCTCAGCATCCTAACTCTGCCAGCAGTCAGTTTTTTATCTGCTACGGTGACTGTACTTTCCTTGACGGTCAGTATGCTGCATTCGGTAAAGTTATCGAGGGTATGGAAACAGTAGATGATTTTCTTAAAATCGACCGTAGAATGAGTTTCGGCGGTGAGCGTTCAACACCTGTTGAACCTATCGTTATGAAAACTGTTGAAGTTATTGAGTAAATAAAACAAGAAAATCGGACACATTTTTGTGTTCGATTATCATTGTTAAAAAAGGAGAAAATATATGAAAAAACTTGATGCACTGTTGCATAAAGTTTACGGAACTACACCCGGTGGCAACGGTTTACAACCCAAAGAAGCCATTGCATACGGTGTTGCAGGTTTCGGTCAGAACTTTATTTGCACTATTATCGGCTCTTATTTAACAATTTTCCTTACCGATGCTCTTCTTTTCGGTGCGAAAGGCGTTACAATCGGTGGCGTAACAGGTTCCATGGCAGTTGCATGGCTTATGCTCGGTACACGAATTTTCGATGCGCTTAATGACCCGATTATGGGTAGTGTTGTTGATAAGACTCGTACAAAATGGGGTAAATGTCGTCCTTACCTTAAATGGATGGCGATTCCTATTGCAGTTATGACAATTGCTTGCTTCCTTCCTGTTTTCAAGGAAAAGGCAACACCCACATTCATTATTGTAGGTATCATATACGTGCTTTGGTCTGTGGCATATACCGTTGCGGACGTTCCTTACTGGGGTCTTTCAACATGTATGACAAACGATACTGTTGTTCGCGGTAATTTGCTCACAGTTACTCGTCTTCTTTGCACATTAGGTGCAGGTATTGTTACTGTTTTTGTTCCCATTATCACAAACGGAATCACTGCAAAGTATAAATATACAGATGCAAATATCGGTCAGATTATGGCAGATAAAGGTGTAGATGCAGAAACTGCAAAGAACTTCATCGGTACAGTTATTCAGGGTCAGGAAAGTGCTAATGCAGAAACTCTTAAATGGACATATTTCATTTGTGCGGCAGTGCTTGTAATTGCGGCAGTTCCTATGTTCTTCTACGGTTTCAAGCACACAAAAGAACGCTTTACTGCAGACGATAATCCTCCCAGTTTCGGTCATAACCTTAAACTTCTTTTCAAGAATGACCAGCTTCTTCTTATCGTTCTTTCAGGTGTGTTCGGCGGCGCAAGAATGGTTTATACATACACAGGCGGTCTTTACTTTGCAAAATATGTTCTTCAGAACGAAGGTATGTATAGCCTTATAACTCTTCTTGTTGTTCCGGGCGGACTTGTAGCCTCACTTCTTGTTCCGTGGATGTCAAAGAAATTCACTAAGAAATGGGCTTACATTGCCGTTCATCTTTTCGGTGGCATTGTAATGGCAATAATGTATTTTGTCGGCTACGATGCACCTTGGAAACTTGTTATTGCAGCAATAGGTCTTGTTCTTCTCGGTATTCCTCAGGGTGTTAATAACATCATTACATACGCTATGATAGGCGATACTGTTGACTATCTTGAATGGAAAACAGGCGAACGCGGTGAAGGTATCTGCTTCGCAATGCAGACACTTATTAACAAAATCGGTATGGCTGTCGGCGCATTTATCGGTGTTATCTCTTTCTCTGCAGCAGGCATCAACTCCGAAACAGGTTACATCTCAGCAGAAGGCGCAAACACACTTTGGAATATGCTCGTTCTTTCGGGCGTAATCAGTATGTTTGCTTGCGCAGTTCCTATGTTCTTCTACAAGATTACTGAAAAAAGACAGGCTGAAATGGTTGCCGAAATTGAAACAAGAAAAGCTACAAAATAAATATGATATAAGTAAAAAACTTGTCGGAATGTGAAATTTCCGACAAGTTTTTTTGTTTTGCTTTTTATATAACCCCTGCACTTTCAAGGGATTCAATAAATTCTTTAATATCCGCAGCCGCTTCTTCTTTTGCAATATCAAATTTACTGCAAATAACCGTTGCAAGTTCGTCAATGGTTTTTTCTGTTTGAAGTTCTTCCCACAAAATAGCGCTTACCGGGTTCAGAACAACAATATCAGAGGTGTTCTCCGCGCTGACAGGAATCGCAAGATGCTCACCTGCAATTTCGCGCAAAACATAACCGGGTTTTATAATATATTTTTTATTATCCATACTATTCACACTCCGCATAAATGTCGATATAACTACTATATATTAGTTAGTATACCATATAATCAAAAATTTTCAACTGTCTATAATTACTTGTGAAGTGCAAAATTCCGAAACTGTGCTTAAATTATAATTGCCTTTGCGTAGAATAACAAAGCAGATATTTGCGAAGCCTATCATCCCTGTTTCGACTTTGTCGGAATAGGGAGGGGGACCGCTACAGCGGTGGTGGGTAGTTCTCTAGCGGTTATTCTTTGGTAGGATAGAACAATGTTTATATAAACCCAAAAAAGAAACAATCTTCTACCCAACTGATAACTAAAGGTCAGTGAACCACCCACCACCATTCCGCCCGAACTTTTCTATTAAAATCGATTTATCACCCGTGGTAAATATAAGAGAAACAACAATTATATCGGAGAATGGTCCCCCTCCCTATTTGCAAGCAAACAGGGATGATAAGGCTTCGCAACACCGCAACTTAACCTATAATCGGCTTGCCCCTTTAATTACGCATTACGAATTAAAATCGGCTTTGCCCCGAAATTTGCCATTTGCCACTTGTAATTTGCAATTAAACTCAACGCAGTTCCGGAATTTTGCATTTTGCATTTTGCATTAACCCACAACCCCTTGTGGTTACAGGAAAAGTGAGGCACAATTTTATAAAAATAATTAAAAAAACAAATGAAAAAAAGAGTGTGTTTTCTTGACAACTTTTTGTAATCGGTATATAATAATTGAGATTATAGGATAGTATGGGTAGGTGTCTAATGAGAAAGAATTACTCTATATGCGGTAAAACAATTTCAATTGAATCTCCGCTACCCATAACCGAGCACGAAAACTTCAATGTTTTCGCGGTTGAGGAGGGTAATACAGACATTCTTATAACCTATAATGTGGTGGAAAAATTACCACAAATTCAGGGTGATACCAAACTTGCCGGTAGCGGTGCATTTGTATCGTGTGAGGGTAAAGAGGTCTATCGCAATAACCCTATGGGCGTAGCGGAAGGTGCTCTTTCCTGTTACAATGTTGAGGATACTTCACGCAGTAAAGTGTTTTTCACAGAACAAAGTTACAATGTTATGTCTGATTTCCGCTATATGTGGAATTCGGTGTCTCTAAGTCAGTTGTTGTTACCGTTCAAGGTTCTTTTGTTCCACGCATCTTATATATCATTTAATGACGAAGCCATTTTGTTTTCAGCAGATTGCGGAGTGGGTAAAAGCACTCAGGCAGAATTATGGCGAAAGCACAGAGGCGCCGAAGTTATTAACGGTGATAAAGCAGGTGTTTCTGTTGAAAACGGCAAAGTGTACGCTCACGGTTTACCTTTTTGCGGAACAAGCGGTATCTGCAAAAACAGAACGCTGCCGTTAAAGGCAATAGTATTCTTAGGCCAGGCACCCGAAAATAAAATAAGGCGTGTCACAGGTGTGGAAGCCATTCAAAGCCTTCTGCATAATATATACCTTGATTTTCTCGCACCCGGCGAAATGCAGAAATGTGTTGATGTCCTTATAGAACTTCTTAATACAATTCCCGTTTACCGCCTGGACTGCACTCCCGACGAACGCGCGGTTGAAACGCTGGCTTTCGAATTAGGAGTGAGGAGTTTCTGAAAATGTAAAAAGAAAATTTCGGAACTGCGTAGGCTATTATGTTTTATTCGGTGTAGAATAACAAAGCAGATGTTATGAAATTATGCCCTCCTGCTTTAGGAGGAGGGGGGGACCACCTTTTTACCAAGTAACTTTATAAACAATTTACAAGCGTGATGATGCTTGGGGTGTATAATAATGTTATTCGGGTGGTGGGAGGTCTGTAAAACATTGAAATCAAAAAATAAAGTTTACATTCCCGTAAATCCAAAACTTGATAGGTATGCTAAAGAACTACGTAAAAATATGACCTATGAAGAGAAAACAATATGGTATAACTATCTGAATAAAATCCAACCGAGGTTTCACAGGCAAAAAATTATAGGCAATTATATTGTTGATTTCTATTGTCCGAAATTAAAAATCGTTATAGAAATAGACGGAATACAGCATTATGAAGAAGATAATGCGAAATATGATTTAAGGCGAACAGAGTTTCTTGAAAATTTAGGTTTAACTGTAATTCGTTTTGATAACAGTGAAATTAAAAGGGATTATTACTCTGTTTTATACTATATAACAACTCATTGTGAGAGTAAGGCTAAACAATTGGGTATAAAGGTGAGTTTTCCTGACGAAATTTAGGACTCTCCACCGCCCGCCTAACTTGAATTTTCATATTGTTACTCACACGCTTTTTGGCTGTAGTTTTTGAGAATCTTTATGGGAAGGCGGTTCCCCTCTCTCCTTACGCAGAGAGGTATGGCTTCGCTTCCTACAGTTAACTGTATAATTGGTGAGTTTATGAACAAAAGTATCAACTACGACATCTTTATAAACCAACTCTTCTCCAAAGGGACGAAGAATGGTACACCGTTGTCGGGGACTTTCGAGTTAACTCCGCGGTGTACGCTGAATTGTAAGATGTGTTATATCCACCGCAGTCCTAATTCTTGCGAAGCAATTGAGAGGGAAAAGTCTACTGAATGGTGGTTGAATTTAGCGAGGGATGCTCGCAAAGAGGGAATGCTCCTGTTGCTGTTAACAGGCGGTGAGCCTCTTTTAAGAAAAGATTTTGAAGAGATTTACCTGGAATGTCGCAAAATGGGTTTTCTGGTTTCAGTTAATACCAACGGAACACTCATTGACGACGAAAAAATTAAGTTTTTTGCGGAAAATCCACCGCAAAAGTTAAACATCACCCTTTACGGCACTTCACCGGAAACTTACGGAGAACTGTGCGGTAATGCGGATGCATTTGAAAAAGTTATTTACGCCATAAAGTCTTTGAAAGAAACGGGCGTTAATATAAAGTTAAATTACACAATAACCCCTTATAATAAGGACGATATGTTTAAGGCTTACGATATAGCGAAGGCTCTGGATGTTCCCATTCAGCCTGTCAGTTATATGTTCCCGCCCCTTCGTTCTTCCTGTGAGGGTGACACGGTGAGGCTTTCAGCCGAAGAAGCGGCGCAGGCGCATTTCCAATGGCAAAGGCATCACTTCAATGATGCGGATTTCAAAGAATATCTGCATTATATGAAATTGGGCAAAACTCCCGAAGAATTCGGTGAGATTTGCGTTGACAAAACCGGCGAAAAAATCAACTGCCGTGCAGGGTCAACTGTTTTCTGGGTAACCTGGGACGGTAAAATGACACCTTGCGGTATGATGGTAACTCCGTCGGTGGAGATTAACGATTTCAACGCCGCGTGGAATTACATCCGCGCAGAGCGAGGGAATATAATACTTCCCGCTGAATGTAAAAACTGCAGTTTGCGTAAATCCTGCGATGTATGTGCTGCAGTAACGTTCGCTGAAACAGGGAAGTATGACGGTGTACCCGCTTACGTATGTCAGAAGGCTAAGGAGTACAACCGACTATGTAACAATTTTTTAAAATCTTTTAATTCATAATCAAAATGGAGGTAAAAAAGATGAAAACATCAAGAAAAGTCATTTCATTAGTGCTTTCTGTAATAATGATAATGACAACGTTCGTTGTTGCGGCACCAATGCTTTTGGTTAATGCTGCTGATACTACTATCGATGGTGTATCCCAGACACGTGTTGTTGAAACAACAGACGAACTTTACAAAAGAAGATACGCAGGTTATGCATCCGACTTCCTTGGTGGCGCAAGTGAGCCTACGGATATTGTTATACCCGGTCTTTTGAATAATGATAGCAATAACTACGTTATTCAGGGTATGACATACTATCCCGACAGGGACTGGATGCTTGTTACTGCTTACCACGCACCCGAAACAGCCTCAAGTAAGGTTTTCGCACTTGATGCAGCAACAGGTGAGTTTGCAGCAATGTTCTCATTCCGTAACCCTGATGGTTCAACCAATATGGACCATGGCGGCGGTATTGCGGTTTCCGAACACAATATCTATTACGCTTGCGGCGATAAAGACAGAAAGATAGCATATGCACCCATTTCTGCTATTGCCAACGCTCCTTTAGGTCAGCATACAGTTATTGACCTCGTTGCAGAAAAGGAGTTCTACGAAGTAGGCTCAGTTGTCGATGATAATGGTAATTCTGCTTACACTGCATACTGTTGTTTCGACCAGGGTGTTCTCTGGACAGGTAACTTCTATGATCCCGGTGTATGGGGCTTGATTGCAGCCGACTACAAAATGAAAGCCAACAACGATTGGGACAATATGTTATGGGGTTAC
>JAGAJB010000023.1 GCA_017626295.1 Clostridia bacterium
CCTTGTTATTGCAAAAATTTTTGCCTTACAAAACTGCAAGCACCTAAAATTGTAAAGATTTTGGTGCAGCAGGGTGTTTCTTCGGCGCAGACATACTGGCGTATATCAAGGCGAAAAACGCCGTGATGTGCCGAAAGATTTAAATTTTAGGCGTACGGGGTTCGACTCCCGTCGGCTATAATTATTTATTGGGGGCAAAACATGTCTTATTCTTCTTTCGCAAGCGTTTATGACGAATTGACCTTTAACGTGGATTACGAAAAACGCGCTGAATATATTATGAGTATTCTTAAGGATAACGGTATAGAGGATGGGCTTCTTCTTGACCTTGCCTGCGGAACAGGTTCGCTTTCCGTGGAATTTGCCAAAAAAGGTTTCGAGGTTATTGCTACGGATTCTTCCGCCGATATGCTTATGGAGGCGCAAAACAAGGCATTTTCTGAGGGCGTAAATATAATGTTCCTTTGCCAAAAAATGCAGGAAACAGACCTTTACGGCACAGTCAGAGCCATAGTATGTTCACTTGACAGTATCAACCATCTGGAGAATATTGATGAAGTCCGAAAAACGTTTTCAGTTCTTAAAAATTTCATAGATGACGGCGGTATAATGATTTTTGATGTTAATACGCTTTATAAACACCGTGAAGTTTTGGGCAATAATACATTCATATATGACGAAAAAAACGTTTATTGCGTGTGGCAGAACAGACTTTTACCCGATAATAAAACAGTTAGTATTAACCTTGATTTCTTTGTTAAAAACGGCAGTACTTACGAAAGATTTAACGAGAATTTCAAAGAAACCGCCTTTTCCGACGAGGAGATAACATCAGCCGTTGAAAATTCGGGATTTAAAGTGGTAAAACGTTATTCAGATTTAAGTTGTTCAACACCGAAAGAGGACACCGAGCGTGTCTATTATGTACTACGGAGGGAATATTGATGGATAACCTTATGTATTTAAAAAGCGGTACAGATATACGCGGTACAGCAATTGAAAAGGACGGAAAACCCGTTGACCTTACGGATAACCGACTTATGAGTATTACAGCGGCTTTTGTTGAGTTTTTAAAAGAAAAACTCGGTAAAGAACAATTGACCGTTACCGTAGGTTACGATTCACGAGTTTCATCACCGAGAATTTCAAAAACTGTTTGTAAAACACTTTTGTCTTTGGGTGTTAAGGTTTACGATTGCGGTCTTTCGTCCACTCCGTCTATGTTTATGTCTGTTGTAAATTTTGATGTGGATTCAGCCGTAGAAATAACTGCAAGCCATCTGCCTATGGAGATGAACGGTCTTAAATTCTTTACCCGCGAGGGCGGTTTTTCGGGTGATGATATTAAAAAGATTTTAAGTTTCGCGCAGGAAAATCCCTATGAAGTAACAGGGGATATAGGCGAAACCGAAAAACTTAATAATATGGAAAAATACTGCAATGACCTTTGCGAAATGATTAAAAAAGGCGTTAATGCAGAAAATTATGACAAACCTTTAGAAAATCTCAAAATTGTGGTTGATGCAGGCAACGGTGTAGGTGCATTTTATGTTGAAAATGTGCTTAAAGTTTTAGGTGCAGATACAGAGGGCAGCCGTTACCTCGACCCTGACGGAACTTTCCCGAATCACATACCCAACCCCGAAAATGCAACTGCTATGAAGTCAATATGCGAGGCGGTTGAGGAATCGGGTGCGGATTTAGGCGTTATATTCGATACAGACTGCGACAGAGCCGCCTGTGTTGATAAAAATGCCAACGAAATAAACCGCAATAAACTTGTGGCACTTGCCGCATATATTGCCCTCAAAGATAATGAAGGCGGTGTCATTGTTACCGATTCCGTAACGTCCGACGGACTTAACGAGTTTATTGAAAAGCACTTGGGCGGTGTTCACCACAGATTTAAACGCGGTTACAAAAATGTTATTGATGAAGCAAAAAGACTTCAGAACGAAGAGGGAAAATGCGCCCCCCTTGCCATTGAAACTTCCGGTCACGCCGCGTTCAGCGAGAATTATTACCTTGACGACGGCGCGTACCTTATTACAAAAATCATAATCGAAGCGGGGAAACTTGCGAAAGTTAATGAAACTATCGAAAGTGTAATAAAAGACCTTAAAACTCCCGTTGAAGAAAAAGAAGTTCGTTTTACAATAAAACTTTCCGATTTCAGAGATTACGGACTTTCCGTTATAAGTGATTTCAAAACCCTTTGTGAAAATACCGAAGGCGTTGCGGTTGCACCTGTAAATTACGAGGGCGTAAGAGTGAATTTTGATGGAGCAAACGGTGACGGTTGGCAACTTCTTCGTATGAGTGTGCATGAACCTCTCCTTGTTCTTAACTGCGAAAGCAACAAAGAGGGCGGAGTACTCAGAATGCTTGAATTTTTCAAGGACTTTATCTCAAAGTACAAAGAACTTGATGTGTCAAAACTCCAAGCGATATTATAAAAAATCCGGGCAGTGTTACAGTGTTATAGTAACACTGCTTTTTAATTTGTTAGAATTCAATAAAAAAAACCCGAAAAAATTTAACATTTTTTTAACAAAAATTTCTTTTTTTATTGACAGCGTTAGAATGATTATAGTATTATTAGTATGTAAAAATATAGGTGTGGAATTGCACCCTTTTTTCAAAAATATTGCTATGGAGGTTTTTATGATGAGAAAGTCAAGAAAAGTCATATCATTATTACTTTCTGTACTAATGATAATGACAACGTTCGTTGTTGCGGCACCTTTGCTTGTTAACGCAGCCGATATTACTATTGACGGCGTTTCTCAGACACGTGTTGTTGAAACAACAAATGAACTTTACAAAAGAAGATACGCAGGTTATGCGTCCGACTTCCTTGGTGGCGCAAGTGAGCCTACGGATATTGTCATTCCCGGACTTTTGAATAATGATAGCAATAACTACGTTATCCAGGGTATGACATATTATGCGGATAGAGACTGGATGCTTGTTACTGCTTACCACGCACCCGAAACAGCCTCAAGTAAGGTTTTCGCTCTTGATGCTGCAACAGGTGAGTTTGCAGCAATGTTCTCATTCCGTAACCCTGATGGTTCAACCAATATGGACCATGGCGGCGGTATTGCAGTTTCCGAACACAATATCTATTACGCTTGCGGCGATAAAGACAGAAAGATAGCATATGCACCCATTTCTGCTATTGCTAACGCTCCTTTAGGTCAGCATACAATTATTGACCTTGTTGCTGAACAGGACTTCTATGAAGTAGGTTCAGTTGTTGATGATAATGGTAAATCTGCTTACACTGCATACTGTTGTTTCGACCAGGGTGTTCTCTGGACAGGTAACTTCTATGATCCCGGTGTATGGGGCTTGATTGCAGCCGACTACAAAATGAAAGCCAACAACGATTGGGACAATATGTTATGGGGTTAC
>JAGAJB010000024.1 GCA_017626295.1 Clostridia bacterium
AATTGGCTCGCTTGATACCTATTCGTATAAATAATTCATTTCAAGACGGTCCCCCCGCCTTCGAAGGCAGGTATAAATAACCGCAACATTTTCTCCTACTCTGCAAATTCAAGTTTAATTAAATCACAACAACTCTCTCAACTTATCGAGGAATGCTTCTTCACCGAGAGTATTAACTTTAAAAAGCATTGCCTGACTTCCGCCCGATGTAATTGCAGAAAGATAAATAGGACCGTCACCATTCTGAAACAATGTAACGTTCATACTCACACGGTTACCACCCGCATAACTGTATCTTTCGAAAACACGAACACTGCACCTTGCATCACCATCAAAAATATCACTTGAATCTTCAAGAGACGCCGACATACTGCCATTCAATATTCCGTTCTCTATTGTCTTCAAAATCTGTCCGAAATCACCATTAAGAACCTGCTCTAATTTTGCCATTGCTTCTCCTCCTGTTGTTTTCATCAACATTTACATATATCTGCAAAGTTATTTTTATAAAGCTCGATAGTACGGACAAATATCTTCATAATATCCGTCTTTCATACGAAAGCCTTTTGGTATTGTCCCCAACTGAGTGAATCCGAGACGTTCATACAAATGTCTTGCATGTGTATTTGTGGCAACAACTGCATTAAACTGCAAAACAGAAAATCCGTGTTCACGCCCTTTTTCAATGCAATCCAATACCAACCTTTCGCCTATATGTAAGCCTCTGCTATGAGAACTCACAGCATAACTTGCGTTACAGATATGACCGCATCTTCCGATATTGTTCGGATGTAAAATATATAGTCCATATATTTTCTCTGTTCCGGTATCAACTGCAACCCCCGTATAAGTTTGCTCCGCAAAAAAGTCAGCACCACTTTCGAGAGTCAGGAATTCTTCTTGGGGAAAGGCATTTCCCTCCTCAACAATTTCATTCCAGATTTCTATCATCGCACTTAAATCTTTTTCTTCATATTTGCGTATTACTGTTTTCACTTCTTTTACCTCATCAAATTGGAATTTGATGCTTTATTTACATCCTAAACTTCCAGGACTGTGACTCCAATTTTTATTAGTATCTTCCTTGATGTAAGTTCGTAAAACAGACTTGCAGTCTAAACAGAGGTCAGAATATACTTGAACAACGCCTGTAATACTGAAAAAACCTGCGCCGCCATTATATTTCAATCCTACATTTCCGGTTTCAGCACTTTTGCCCCACGCAATGCTTAATTCAATTCTTTCGCTTCCACAATAAGGACATTTCATAGCTAATTCCTCCAAATTCTTATTTGTCGAGATGATTATATCACCAATCAACAGCTAAAGCAATAAAAGAAAAAGCGACTGAAAACCAATGGTTTTCAATCGTTTTTGGTCGAGATGACGGGATTTGATGGGCTCTGCCCATCATTCGCTACGCGAACTCCCGATTGTATTCGGCTTCGCCGAGGGGGTTCAAATCCCTGTTTGTTCTGTAAATCAACAAAGAAGGCGTGCACACTTTGTACACACCTTCGTTTTTTGGTCGAGATGACGGGATTTGAACCCACAGATGCCCTCTTGCGGTACCCGAAATTGTTTGCTCGTTGTTCACTTCGCACAATTCCGACCGCTGCGCCAACTCGCACTCCCTTCATCCGCCACCGGCGGCGGTCGCGCTCCTTGCCCTACATCCCGAAGAGCTATGTCAGTCTGCTCTCAGGAACTGCACACAACATATTGTGCTTTCGTGTCAAATCCCAATGCTCTTTGAAGCTGAATTCTACACTGCTTTCATATAGTCCAACTCTGTCTGTGGGCTTTATGTGGTCGTTGGTGGTTTTTACATAGCATAAAACTAATTACGAAGACTTCCGATAGGAACTACATAAACACCATCCGGGCGTCTGTAAGCATAATCACCAATACCTACAAGCACCATAGAAAACGCCGGTGCTTTCATTTTATCTGTATCAATCTTTTGTGCTAAAGTACTGAGAGTTTTAGCACCCTCTTCAATCAGTGTGTCACCACCAAGTTTGATTTCAATAAGACCATATGAACCATTTCGCAGATGAACAACAGCATCACACTCAAGTCCGTCTTTATCTCTGTAATGATATACTGTTCCGCCAATTGCATCAGCAAAAACACGTAAATCCCTTACACACATAGTTTCAAAAAGAAAACCAAAAGTGTTAAGGTCTGCAACAAGATCCTGAGGGCCTATTCCCAATGCTGCAGCTGCAATAGACGGGTCCGTGTAGTATCTGGTATCAGATGAGCGAATTGCAGTTTTAGAACGCAGGTTAGGATTCCAGGCAGGCATATCCTCGACCACAAAAATCTTTTTAAGGGCATTCACATAGCTCGCAATAGTATCGTCATCAATGCTTGCTCCGTCATTTGCCATAACATCGTTAGCAAGAACTGTATTTGCAACCTGAGTGCCCTGATTTCTCGCATAGGAACGCATAAGCCTCTTTACACGTTCAGGATTCTTATTTACATTATCAACTCTGTTAATATCAGAATGAACAACCGCATCATAGTAATCAATTGCCTGGTCAAGAGCAATTTCATTTCTCATATCAATAGCCTGAGGCCAGCCACCTCTGCACACAAGAAAAGCCAAACGGTCAAGGTCAATTGTAGATTCACCATCAATTATCTCAGGTGATTCAAAGAGTTCTTTTAAGCTGACTTCACCTGTCGAATCTCCTGATTCAAACAAACTCATTGTTCTCATAGTCAACCAGGTAAATCTTCCTGTACCGGTATGAGCAATATCCTTTGTTTCCGGAGGAACTGCAGAACCTGTGAGAATAAACTGACCTAATTCAGAACGATGATCGACTTCAAAACGGATTGCATCCCAAAGCTTAGGTGCAAGTTGCCATTCGTCAATCAAACGTGGCGAATCACCTTTCAATAATCTTTTCGGGTTCATCTCAGCCATTGCTATATTCTGGGATTTTTTCTCAGGGTCATCCATATATAAAACACTGCTTGCAACCTGCTCTGCTGTGGTTGTTTTTCCGCACCATTTAGGTCCTTCAATCAAAACAGCGCCTTTACCTTCCAGTTTTCTCTTCAAAATATCATCTGCAATTCTTTTGCGATAATTTTTTATTTCGGGCATATCACAACCTCCTTTTAACACAGATTTATATTCATATTATACCACAAATTATTCCGAAATCAACATTTTTCGTGAAGTTGGCGGAATATTTTTCGTGAAGTTGGCGGAATATTTTTCGGGAAGTTGGTGGAATATTTTTCGGGAAGTTGGCGTTTTTTCTTTCGGTATATTGCCGTAATATTTTTTGTGAGGTTGGCGAACATTCTACCACATAAGAAAAGTGAGCTGAATTCTACACTGTTTTCTTCAAATAGTCCAACTCTGTCTGCGGGCTTTATGTGGTCGTTACCATTTTTAATAGAAAAACTGCAAATCAGTATTTACTTGATAGAAAAAGCAATTTGTTGTAGTCCTGCCTCTCTTTGAAGAGAGGGGGACCACCTTTTTATTAATTTGGGATTAAATCAAAGTTTCAAGCGTGCCACATAATAAAGAATAAAAATAAATTTAGTCGGGTGGTGGAGAGTTCTTGACGCGAACTTCTGAGCGTCTTTTCACCGTAAGGTGAAACTGTAACAAATTTATTGTTCTCGGTAAGTATATTGCAATTGAATCTTACGATTCAACGACACGCCTGATGTCGTGTCGAGAACC
>JAGAJB010000025.1 GCA_017626295.1 Clostridia bacterium
GAAGTTACCGAGTGTAAGTGGCTTGCACACGACGGACAGCAACCCGATGAAATATAAACAGAAAAAGACAACCGCTGAAGTGAAAAAGCCTCAGCGGTTGTTCCTTATTTATCAAACGATACAGGGTTCGTTTTATTATTGACAAAATGCGTACCCGTTGGGGTAAGTTTAAGCCCTTTCAGTATCTTGCTCTTATCCCCAGTACTTTGCTTGGTTTTGTAACCTGTGTAATGCCCCTTATTGCAGACGCTCAGGGGATGGATGCGGCTCAAAGACTTATTTTCTATATGATTCTTTCATATATCGGCGAAACAGTTGGCGCATTCTTTGGTGGCGGCGGATATATTGATAACGTTTTCACCCCTAACCCTAACGAAAGAACCTCTTTACTTGTTTCATCGAATTTTGCAAGTGATTTATTTAAGAGATTCCCTGAACAATTGGCAGGTATCCTGTTTGACCTTGTGGCAAACGGAAAAATACATATAAATCTCACCAAGGTTTTTGCATCAATGAAATCTTTCTGGTGGATAATTGCAACAATTCCCGGCATAATGTGGGTATTTGTAAGTAAAGAAAGAGTGCCTCAGTCAGAAAAACCACCTCAGGTTGTTAAAGGTATGTTCTCTGTTTTCAAAAACAAACCCTTGTTGATATACACCTTATCGGGATTTGTTGGAGATATTAATGTAGGTACATCCGAATCCTTGTATTACGATACTGTTCTGAAATTCAATATGATGTCTACTATTGCGGGTATTCCCGGTATGCCTATTTCATACGCCAGCTATCCGTGGGCAACCAAGTTCAGAAAAAGATTTTCAACTAAAGCTTTGTGGTTGATGCAAAGTGGTTCAATTATTTTCTCTGAATCACTCTTCTTCCTTGTGGGACTTATTGGTGGTAAGGAAAATGGCTTCTATAAGAAAAAACTTCCAATGACCTTAGCTATGATGGTCGGAAACTGTGTCGAAATGGTATTCTACGCAACTAAGAATATTATTGGTAGCGAGATTAACTACGAGGTTCTTGACTACTGCGAATGGCAGAACGGCTATCGAGTTGAAGCAACAGTACACCTTATTACAGGTTATATTAACAAAGTAAGAGGTATTATTCTTACAAAGATTAACACAATGCTTCTTGCAAGATGGGCAGGCTTTGAATCAGGTCTTACAGCAGTGCAGACAACTGATACAATGTGGAAAATGTTTATTGCAGCATTTGGACCGCATTTGATATTTGACTTATTAAGCCTTGTTCCTATGTTCTTCTATAATATCGACCAGAAAACAAGAGACAGAATGTATCTTGATTTGGAAAGAACACGCGCACAAACAGCGGCAGAAGAAAAGAAAACTTCAGATGCAGAATAAAACGCAAAAAAATACAACCATCATTGATGAGATGGTTGTATTTTTTTCAGCTTTTATTTGTCAATTAATATTTATCAACATCTTCCACATCAAGTGTGAATACGATTGCGCCTCCCACAGAAACTTCTTTTTCAAAGTCATCTTCCCTAAGACCTGTTCCGAAGCCGCTTGTTGTGGTGGTGGTTCTTGTTCTTTTCTGTGAGCAAGTTTTGATTATTTCTTTAGCTTTGCTGACGGTGTTATCTTCAGCACCGATAAGGAAAGTAGTGTTTCCTACCATTAAAAATCCGCCTGTTGTGGAAAGTTTTGTAACGGTGAAGCCCTCCTTTGTAAGAGAAGTGGAAACAACCGCGCTGTCATCGTTATTTACAATTGCAATTAAAAGTTTCATATAAATTAAACCCTTTCTTAAAGTTTTGGCAATATCATTTTTTTGCTTTTTTTATCGAGAATGTTAACATCAGGAATTTCATAACGGTTATCGTTTGCATCCTTAATAAGAACTCTGCCGTCATAAAGAGGCTTTATGGCAGTCAGGTGATTGCGGATTTCAAAGGTGCAAATACCTTTGTCTGTTTCCGCAGTCCACATCCAGATTTTAAATTTTTCACTCATTTTTATAAATTTTGTAATTCGAGGAATCATATAGTATTCTCTTAAACAGTTTTCTACTACTGCTTTGGATTCGGGCATAAGGTCGTTTATATCGCGGATAACTGCAATTTCGTTACCCTCTGAATCCATAAGAGCAACATATTTTGTAAGACCTGTTATGGGGAACATTCGGTGAAGCTCAAGCTCGGTGAATTTTTCTCCCGTATAAAATTCTGCATCAACAAAAATTTTGTCATTTTCCGTAAGCCGTACTTCTGAACCTTCAATATATCTGGGCATTTAATTCACCTCACTCAAAATTTTCTTCAGCTTTGCGCTTTTGAAGCTGTTCGCCCATAGACTGAATTTCTACAAGCTTGTAGTATTTTCCTTTTTGCTTCAAAAGCTCTTCGGGTGTTCCGCATTCGATGATTTCACCTTTATCCACAACAACTATTTTATTTGCCTTTCTAAGAGTTGAAAGTCTGTGGGCTATCATCAAAGTGGTTCTTCCGCTTATAAGTCTTTCGATAGCGCCTTGAATAAGGTGCTCAGTTTCAGAGTCAACTGCGGCGGTAGCCTCATCGAAAATCAGAATGCTGGGGTTTTTGAGAACTGCTCGGGCAATGGAAACACGCTGGCGTTCACCACCGGAAAGACCTACACCTCTTTCCCCAAGCATCGTGTCATATGCATCGGGGAGTTTTGAAATAAAACCGTGGGCATTTGCAACCTCTGCGGCATGGAGAACCTGCTCAACATGAACTCTTCCGCTGCCAAAGGCAATGTTATTGAAAATTGTATCACGGAACATAAGGGGTTCCTGCTGAACATAACCGATAGAGTCACGGTAATATTTCATATCAACGTTTTTTATATTTTCGCCGTCAATAAGGATTTCACCGTCATAATCGTCATAGTAACGCATTAAAAGGTTTATAAGGGTGGATTTACCTGAACCGGTTGTGCCAACAATACCAACAATGTCGCCCGGCTCAATAGTAAGATTAATATTGGAAAGCACTTTCTTCGAGCGGTCAAAGGCAAAGTTGACATTTTTGAATTCAATTTTACCTTTCATTCTTTCTAATTTATTGCCCTCACCGAAATTGTGTTCGGGTTCAGCATCAATAATATCAAGGATTTTTTCTGCAGACGCAAGAGTGTTCTGATAAGTGTCGCTCATATTGGCGAAAAAGTTAATGGGGGTGTAGAACATACTTGCATAGGAAACGAAAGAAACAAGAAGACCAAGGGAGATTTCATCGCTTCCGTTTATTACCATATTACCGCCTAAAAACCAAACCACAATAGAACCGCAAGTTACAAGGAAAGTGATAAGTGAGGGGAAAACTGCCGCAGGAACAGCAACCTTTTTGTCCTCTTTATACCATTCATCGCAATAGCGAGCGAATTTATTGATAGTTTCATCCTCGTTGGTGAAAGCCTTTATAACTCTTACACCGGGGATTGAGTTTGCAAGAACGGTAGAAATAGATGCACTTCTTCTCCAGAGTCGCATATATTTGGGCCCGATTATTTTACCGAAAAGTCTGCCCGCAATTACAACCACGGGGACGGGAATTAATGAGAATAAAGCCAGCTTCCAACTCATGCCAAACATTATTATAACAAGGCCCACAAGAGTGAACGCCTGAACAACGGCTTCCTGAGTTATTTTCATAATGAAGGCTTGGATAACACCGGCATCGGAGTTTACTCGGTTAATAACAGAGCCCGTGGAGATTTTATCATAAAAACTAAGTGGCAGATATTGCGCCTTTTCATAAATATCTTTTTTCAGGTTAAGAGTTATTCTGTCACCTGCAAGGCGGAGTCTGTAAGAGCGAAAACCGTTCATTACATATTGAAAAATATATATTCCCAAAAGTGCTGCGAGAACTTTTATAAGCATTGAGAAGTCTTTGCAGGGAATAACATCATCCACCATTATTTTTGTTATGTATGGCGGCACAAGGGATAATGCAGTTGCTGCAACAGAAAGCAACATACAAATTATAAGAGATTTCTTTTCGGGTATTACATATTTTCCGAATTTTGAAATAAGCTTGCCTTTTCCTGAGCAGTTTATACATTCGGCCTCAGGGTTGGGGAGCTTTCTTCCGCATTTGGGACAGAAACAGCGTTGCTTGTGGTAAACGGATTTAACGGTTTCGGCTTCGTCAAGTAAATCCTTACCTTCATTAACGGCATTTACAAATACCGCCGCTGCATCCGCAACCTCTGCGCCTGCATAAGAAAAACGCAGGAGTATTTTTTTCTTTCCGTTTTTCATTTTGATTTTAAAAACGGCATTACCATAAAGTCGCTTTACCTGAGCATCTTCAATATCGCAGTAGTCAATTGAAAAACTGCCGCTTTCATAGCATTCGTCAAAGGCTACCAGTTTTTCCTTTGTGAATACCATCATTGATTCGGCGTAACGGCCTTTAAGGTTTAAGTCGCCTACCACAATAAAAAGTGGCTCATCATTTTTGAAAAGCTGATTGAAGCTGTCTTCATATTGTTTGGGAATAGGCTTGTTTGTTATTACTTTCAATTTCATTCACCCCTTGGATTTAAAAATAATTATCGCCTACATTATAGCAATGTGATAAAAAAAGTAAATATATTTTTAAATAAAAATAAGAATTTTGAGTTTATTGTATCTTATAAAATTTTGTGCTATACTCAAGAGCATAATAAGATAAGGGTGATACGATGACCAACGAGTTGAAAAGAACCTATGTGCCGTTTACGGAATGGAAAGAAAAATCCAAACAAATTGAATATACGGAAAAAACACCTCTTCTTTCACCTGATGGGAAGCTACTTGCAAAAGGTTGGGCAAGAAGAAATGTTTTCGAGTATAACAGAGATTATGTTAAAAAGGGTATAATCAGCCGTAAGGAATGGGATTTTTATACCATTCACGTGGGGGATGAAATGCAGGTACTCATAAGCTTTGCGAATATTACAATTGGCGGTTATGTGGCGGCAAAGCTTGTTAACCTTAAAACCGGTGAAGTTATCTGCGATGCAATACAGTATTTTGTTGGTGCAAATAAGCATGTTTCACCACCTGTTATTGATGTTCCGAATCGTTTTAAAGATAAAATCGGAAAAACTGAATTTGATTTCCACACAAAAGAAAATGAGAGAACCTTGTGGTATAAAGGTTCTTTCAAGGGTAAAAGCGTTGAAGTTAATGTTTCCATGGAAATTATGGACGGACTTGAAAATATAACAACTGTTTTACCTTTTAAAGAAGACGATACCAAATATTTTATGACAACAAAGCAGATGTGTATGCCCTGCGAGGGTAAATTTACTGTTGGTGATTATACCTATGAGTTTTCAAAGGATAAGGCTTTCTGCACAGTGGATTGGGGCAGAGTAAATACCCCTCACGAAATGGTATGGTATTGGGGTAGCGGTAATCAGTACATAACCGATGAAAAGGGCGAAAAACACCTTTTAGGATTTGAAATTACCTGGGCAATAGGTGACGAAAGCTATGCTACGGAAACCTGCATTTTCTATGACGGCAAGGTTCATAAAATCGGTGCAGTCGATGTAGAAAAATTTCCAAAAGACAGATTTTTAGAGCCTTGGAAAATTATTTCCGAGGACGGCAGATTCAATATGACTATGGTACCAACTCTCGATAATCACAGTGATGTGGATTTTAAGGTTGGCAGAATGAATTGCCATCAGGTTTTTGGTATCTGGAACGGGTATGTTAAACTTGATGACGGAACAAAGATAGAAATAAAAGACCTTTTCACATTCTGTGAATATGTTGAAAACAGATGGTAATATGAAAGAAAAAGTATCTTTAATAACGTCTATGGTGATTTTCGGTACCATAGGAATTTTTGTTAATTACATAGGTTTGCCTTCGGGGGTTATAGCGTCTTGCAGGGGGATTACGGGTGCAGTAGTGATTCTTGCTGTAATGCTTATAACAGGTCGGAAGATTGATTTTAAAGCCGTAAAAAAGAAACTTCCTGTTTTGTTGGCATCGGGGGCGGCAATAGGCTTTAACTGGATTTTGCTTTTTGAAGCCTACAGATTTACGGGAATCCCCGTTGCAACGGTTTGTTACTATACAGCACCCATAATTGTTGTTATTGTCTCGTCATTTATATTTAAAGAAAGACTAAAAGCAAAGCATATTATTTGCGTGTTTGTAGCTCTTATTGGTGTTGCATTGGTTTCGGGAGTTTTTCAGTCCGATAGCTCAAAAATAACGGGAGTTCTTTGTAGCTTGGGTGCGGCAGCTCTTTATGCTTCTGTATGATTATGAATAAATTTATGGGTGAAGTAGAATCCTATGAAAGAACAGTTGTGCAGTTAATTGTTGCAGGTCTTGTAGTTCTGCCATATGCTTGGTTTACAATGGGGGATATAACATTTAACCCAAAATCTGCAATACTTTTAGTTGTTGTAGGTGTTGTTCACACAGGTTTTACATATCTTCTCTATTTTGGTGCAATGAAGAAGCTTAAAAGTCAGACTGTTGCAATTTTAAGCTATATTGACCCTGCAGCTGCAATAATTCTATCGTCAATTGTATTTATGCAGCTACCTACAGTATATGAATTTATTGGCGTGGTGCTTATTATGAGTGCCGCAGCTTTAAGTGAGATAAAAATAAAGGAAAAACAAAAAGTATGATAAAAAATCAAATCATAATAACCGGTGCAATATTCGACTTTGATGGGACATTGTTTGACTCAATGCACGTGTGGAAAGGGTATAAAGATAATTTCTTTAATTATCTGGGTATAGAATTAACAGAAGAGGACAAGGACGCGTTTAAAGGACTTTTTCTTAGGGAAACTTTTCTTCTTGCCATAGATAGATTTAATCTGAAATATACCTACGAA
>JAGAJB010000003.1 GCA_017626295.1 Clostridia bacterium
TCCCTTGCAATTGAGGCTAACTCTCTTTCATTGGGTGAGGTTAAGGATGTTATTAACGGCAAAACAGTACTTGGTGCAGAAAAAGAAATCCAAGAAGTGAAAAATGCTTATGCCGCTTATGAGGAAATATCAACTGTTGATGTATATAGCATTAAAGAATTGAAACGCCTTCACGGGATTATGACAAAATATCTTGTGGATATGAGTGGTGACTTCCGCCTTGGTGAAGAAGGTGTTTTTGCCGGTGATAAATGCATATTTATGGCACCGCCTGCAAAATTTGTTCCTGAACAAATGGAAAGTTTATTCGGTTGGATGAGAAAAAATAAAGATACAGTTCATCCTTTAATTCTTGCTGCAGTCTTTCATTATGAATTTGTTTTTATTCATCCATTTACAGATGGAAACGGAAGAATGGCAAGGCTCTGGCATTCTGCAATTCTTGCAAAATGGCAACCGATTTTTGAATTCGTCCCTATAGAAAGCCAGATAGAAAAATTCCAAAGCGGTTATTATGATGCAATTTCAAAATGCCATATTGACGGAACAAGTACGGTGTTTATTGAATTCATATTAGAACAGATAAATGCAATTCTTGATGAAGTTGGCAGTGCTATTACTTCACCGGAAAGCAACATTTCCGAATATGTTACAAAGCTCCTTAATGTAATGGAATTTGATACACCATATACAGCTAATGAAATTTTATCACTTTTAGGATTGAAATCAAAAGAAGCGTTGAGAAAGAATTATCTTAATCCTGCAATCAGAGACGGTTTTGTTATTATGACTGAACCCGATAAACCCAATAGCCGAAACCAACGATATATAAAAAAATAGAAGCAGCTTTGTTATCGAAAAAATTAGAGAACAAGGAGTTCTCCCTGTTCTCACATTATCTTATTTTTCAAATAATTCTATCAATGCAGGGACATCATCAACTAATGTTGAATAGACTATCTTCAAATCAACACTGCCATAATCATAGACTACACGATTACGCAAACCTGAAATATCTCGCCAAGGAATATCAGTTCTACTCAATTTATATTCATCCGACATTCTCTTTGCATTTTCAGAAACTTGAATCAAGCGAAACAACATTGAATCTAAAAGCACTTCGTTTTGTTCAAACTCGTCTTTAGATACATTTGACATATGCTTTGAAATAAACTTAAGGTCAGTTAATATTTTTTCAATATAATAAGCATCATTTTTCAGATTGTTCATATACTCTTATACCATCCTTTAATATTTCATCAATTAATGCCTGATTATCTGCTAATTGTCGTAGGTCTAACAAATCAACTTTTTTGTGTAATGTTTCTCTGAGTCGTTCTGCAATACCAAAAAATTTTAAGCCTACAATTTCTGTTGATACAAGCAAATCAACATCGCTTTTCTCTGTTGCTTTTCCTTTAGCGTACGAGCCGAACAGGATACAATATTTAACGTCGTATTCATCCAATACAGCTTTACAGCCTTGTTTAATTTCATCCATTGTAAGTATACCATGTTCTTCATCCAAGACCAAATGCTTTTCAAGTTCGCTTACCATAGAACGATATTTAAGTGTTCCAACTTTGACTTCATTATTCTCATACTCTTTATATGAACGCAAAGACACACCTAAAATTGTGGCTGCTTCTTGTTGAGTGAGTTTTTTTGATAACCTTAGTTGTTTTAAAGTAGACATTATCCCATCTCCTTTAAATATTTTATATCATTTTTGCACTTTTAAGTCAAGATAAAAGTGCAAAATTTGCACTTTTGGTTTTAGCAGAGTGCAAATTATGCACATTATAATTTGATTGAAGTGCAACATAAATTTAGCGTATATATTTTTATAGTATGCCGAATTATAACTTGACAACCTAATTTTTCTATATTATTATGCAGATAGTTCGAAAACCTGAAAAACTGAAAAGCCGAGAACCCTTGATTCTACCGGGTTTGTGGCGTATCACCCAGGTCTTGTTACCATCAGGTTCTAGTGAAAGCAATTTCATGTGGGTTCAAGTCTCATTCTCTGCACCAAAATGAAGGAATCGCCTTGTGCGGTTCCTTTATTTTAATGTAAAAACAAAGTAATCGGGACTTGAACCCCCTCGCGCAATTAGGTGTTCTCATACCCACTCTACGATTCATAGGTTGACCGAGGTTTTTGTTTTTGTTACTATAAATGCAGATAAAACTTACGGACGGTGGAATATATGACAGCTAAAGATTGCGGTGCGTTCATTGCCGATTTAAGAAAAGAAAAAAATCTCACCCAAAAGCAGTTAGCAGAAATTCTCAAGGTTTCCGACAAAGCAATTTCCCGTTGGGAAACAGGAAAAGGATTTCCGGATGTTACTTCTTTGGTTGCATTAAGTGAATTCTTCGGTATCAGCGTAAATGAATTATTGGCAGGCAAAAAAGCAGAAAACGAAATATTTGCGGAACTTGCGGACAACAACGTGATAAATGCAATTGAAAACACTCAAAAACAAGTGAAAAAAAGAAAAATCCAGACCATAATATGTTCAATTCTTTTTTCTCTGGCTTTGTTACCGTCGGTAATTCCTGCTTTTATTTATTTTGCAGATGAATTTATTTTAGTATTAAAAAAATATCTGTCTTTTGATAATCTTAATGAATTTATAATTACGGTGACTGTGTCCGTTCTTCTGGTGGCATCGGGTTTTGCCATAAGCAAAGGTCACATATCGCTTTTACATTCATACCATTACAAAAACGTGGTAGACCGAGATGGCTATTGCAAGGCTATGGGGAAAACGATGATGTTAATGGGAATTCCGACTTTTGTAAGCAGTTTTACTACTTTATTTCCCACAATTTATTTTATAGAAGTTTTGGGAAACGCTATTTTATTTTCCGGCTTACTGGTTGGCTGTGCTTTTCTTTTTAAGCACCAGTATAAATATAACGGTGGGTTGTTTTAATAAGTTTTTACAAAAGCATACTCAGGTATGCTTTTTCTATTTTGAAAAACCGATTGAAAAATACCGACAAATATGTTACTCTTACTGTATAACTTTTTATTGGAGGTATAATATGGCTGATACCAAAGTAATTAAAACGGAAGATAAAAAATATGTTCCGAAAAAAGAAACCCAAGCCTATGCCATTGCCGCATTAGGTCAGGGACTTGTTTACAGTTGTATGTCAAGTTACATAACAGACTACTATATGAACGTTCTTACGCTCAATGCTATGTTTGTTATTATGCTTATGCTCCTTGCACGTGTGTGGGACGCTATCAACGACCCAATGATGGGTATGATCGTTGACAGACACTCTACAAAGCGTGGCAGAATGAAGCCCTACCCCCTTATTACTGCAATTCCTATCGCGGCACTTACAATACTTATGTTTGTGAATCCGGGCTTTGACACGCAGAATAAATCTATCTGGCTTTATGTTTTCGTTTCTGTAGTTTATGTTGCCTGGGGTATGATTTACACTGCAAGTGACGTTCCCTTCTGGAGTATGCCCAACGTTATGACCCCCAACCCCAAGGAGAGAGGTAATCTTATCTCTTATGCAAAAACCGTTGGCGGTATAGGTTCCGCAGTTACTGTTGCACTTCCCATTATTGTAGGTTACTTTGTTGCAGGGCTCCCCAATGCTGATATTGTTAAATATGCGGTTATGGCTGTTTCAATGTCACTTATCGGTATGCCCTTATTCACTCTTTCTACTTTCAAAACAAAAGAAAGAATTCAACTTCCCGATGCAAAAAAGAAACAAAAGGGTGAAGTTGGTACACTTAAAAGAATTTTCACCTGTAAACCCCTTATGCTTGTTGTTCTTTCTGGTGTTCTTTCTTTCGGAAGATATATGCTCCAGGCAGCAGCACCCCACGTTGCACGTTATTCCGGTATGTACGTTGGTCAAAAACCCACAACTGCAGCGGAGTATAACTCAAACATTTCAACAGTTGCTCTTATAATTCAGATTTGTGCTGCTATCGGTATGTTCGGCGCAATGCTTTTCCTCCCCAAACTTTACAAGAAATTTGAATATAAGCAGATTATGATAGTTTCCTGTATAGGCGGTTTCCTTGCAAGTTGCCTTACTCTTGTAATCGGCTGGACTACCAAAAATCTTCTTATATGCATTCCCTTTATGCTTATTTCAAGTATTCCCCTTGGTGTTATTAACAACGTTTCTTTCGCTATGGTTTGCGACTGTCTTGATTTTATGGAATGGAAAACAGGTTTCAGAAACACAGGTCTTGGTTCCGCTTGTCAGTCCTTTGTTAATAAAATCGGTAATGCCTTTGCAACGGTTATGATTATCGGAATGTATATGTTCATTGATCTTGATGTTGCAACCCTTAACAGCAAGGCTGAAAGCATAGTTAACGTGGCTATGAACCTTGAGCCGTTCAAACAATTCGGTATGTTCTCACTTGTAACAATTGTTCCCGGTATCAGCCTTCTTCTTTGTGCAATTCCCTTATTCTTCTATGACCTTACAGGTAAAAAGAAACAGCAAGTTTTCTCTGAACTCGCTGTTCTCAGAAAAGAAAGAGGCATAGAAATCGACGAATAATCTCAGAATAAAAAATGACCGACACCCACTTGAGTGTCGGTTATTTTTTATTCTGAAAACATTTCGGTTGAAAGGTATCTGTCACCTGTATCGGGTAAAAGAACTACAATATTTTTACCCTCATTTTCAGGTAATTTTGCAAGTTCTACCGCGGCAAATGCAGCTGCACCGGAAGATATTCCCACAAGAACACCTTCTTTTTTCCCTATCATTCTGCCCATTTCAAAGGCATCTTCATCCGATACGGTGATAATTTCATCGTATATTGAAGTATTTAAAACTTCGGGAACAAATCCTGCGCCTATACCCTGAATTTTATGGGCGCCCGCTTTCCCTTCCGAAAGGAACGGAGAGGACTCAGGCTCAATGGCAATTATCTTGATTTTTGGGTTTTGGGATTTTAAGTATTCCCCTACCCCTGTAATCGTACCGCCTGTGCCAACACCTGCTACAAAAATATCAACGTTTCCGTCAGTATCTTCGTAAATTTCGGGGCCTGTGGTTTCCCTGTGTGCCTTGGAGTTTGCAGGGTTTACAAACTGACCGGGGATAAAACTGTCGGGTATTTCCTTTGCCAGTTCTTCCGCTTTTTCAATAGCGCCCGACATACCCTTTGAGCCGTCGCTTAATACCAACTCAGCGCCGTAGGCTTTCATAATCTGTCGGCGTTCAACGGACATAGTTTCGGGCATTACGATTATTACTCTGTATCCTCTCGATGCCGCAACACAAGCGAGACCTATACCTGTATTGCCCGAAGTAGGCTCAATTATAACGGACTCGGCAGTTAATTCCCCTGTTTTTTCCGCTTCATCAATCATCGCCTTTGCTACGCGGTCTTTGGCGGAGCCTGCAGGATTAAGATACTCGAGTTTTGCAAGAACTTTTGCTTTTAAATCTAAAGTTTTTTCGATATTTGTTAACTCCAGAAGCGGAGTTCTGCCGATAAGTTCATCGGCTGATTTATAAATTTTAGGCATTCTTCACACTCTCTAACTCTTCACGCTGTTTAAGAACTTTTTCGTGAACTTCTCCCTTAGTTTTACCCGTAAGTTTATAGAATATGAAAGGTACGCCTGCAAGGAACATCATAATACCGTGGAAAATGGTGTAGAAGAAAAGCATAGCAATTTTTGTTTCTTCACTCTGAACAGGGTCGGGAACAAGTTTAGTAGGCTGAATATAACCTATAATTGAGCCCTCACCGTAAAGAATCTGAGGAGAAAGCACAGTTGCCACAGTACCGCTAATCATAGTACCCACACCGATAACAAAGGGGAGTGCCGCGTCAAGACGTTTGCCCTTTGTCTGAAGTTCAATATCTTCAAGTACATCAGCCTGGAACATAGAGGGAAGAAGATTTGAAGCACCGAACTGAAGACCGATAAGGAAAAGGAATACTATAAATAATATCTGTAAAATGCCCGTGCCTGTTTTAAAGTAAGAGTAACCGATTACAAATGCCGCAACGTTAACGGTAACGGAATAGATACCCGATGCAATGTAAAGTTGCTTTGAATTAAACTTTTTGAGAAGTGCATTTATAACCAGCATACCCACTGCCGTACCGATACCTGTGGGAAGACCGAAAAGTAAGAATTTATCTGTACCGCCGAGAAGCGCAGCAGCAAGGAACGGCCCCATATAGTTAGCAATTCCGCGGAAATTCTTAAGAGTTTCGCTTATAATAATTATCCAGGCATATTTGTTTTTTACAACGTCAATAAAACCGACAAGGGGATTTTTCTTTTCTTCGCTGTATGTAATTCGCTCTTTTAAGAAACGCATACCCATAAGGGTAATTATAGTACCGATAACACTTATAAGAGAAGCACCGATAATATATTCCAAATACTCTTTATTGGGATTATCGGGGGAAACTTTATCAATTATAAGACCGATAACAAGCACTACAACAAGTGGTGCAGAGTTACCGACAGCACTTGAAATACTTCTGAATGAAATAACTTTATCGCGTTCTTTGTTGTTAGGTGAAACAACATAAGAAACTAAGTTAATAGCATTGCCCAGACTTGTGCAAGCACCGTGGAGCATACCTATTGTAATAAGGTAAATCATAAGAAGTGTGCCTGCAAGACCTTCGGGGGTGTAGAAAAGAAGTATTGTAACAAGACCGATAGGAATTGCAATAGCATTAACTATGGGTATAAACTTACCTCTTTTGCTGATTTTGTGATTATCAATGATAATGGCATACACAAAACTCATAATAAAGCCTGCTATGCTCAAAAATCCGTTATAAAATGACACCTGATTATCAGAAAGCGCCAGAACATTTACAAGATATGCCTGACGGTAACTTCCCACAATACCCGTCATCATTGTATAAAAGAATATCGCCGCAAGATAAAAAGCAAATTCTTTTGTTTTCACGTGGTTTTGCTGATTAAGGTTTTTAATATTTTCACCCATAAAAACACGCCTTATCTTTTTATAATTTTAAGTACCTTATTTAAAATACTTTTAATCATATTTTTTTCTGTTTCGTTTTTTCCGATAATTATAAAAGAACCTAAAGAAATAACAACAAAAATAACGCCACTCACGAGGAACGAAAGATAAATATTTGTTATGTTTTGTCCTACCATAAATGCAACAACCGCCCCTATTAACTGGAAAGGTAAAATACCCTTAAATGTTTTGCGGTACATATAAAACACTTTGATTTTTATTGCTTTTGAATAATAAATATTCATTACAAACACTTGTCCTATCAAAGTGCATATCGCTGTTGAGGCAGCCGCGCCTACAATACCATACTTATCTATCCAAAACAGGGTTAAGAAAATATTTGCAACAGTGGTTACAAGCAAAGCAATTGATCTTGACATTCGTTTATTCATAGCATCAAGGACATTTATTATTACACCGTTTGCCATATTTATAAACATTGGTGCCATAATTATAATTGCAATAAGCCATGCTTGCAGATATTTTTCTCCATACACTACCGATACAAATTGTCTACCTACAGCAAAGAAGCCAAAGAAAACTGTGCCACCTATTAAAACTATAAGACGACTGGGTTGAATCATATAATCAGTAAGTTCTTTGCCCCTCAAGCCATTTACAACACTTTTTGTAATCTGTGGTGCGTACATTGAAATCGGGATAGTAGTAAGTGACGAGAAAATATTGTATACATAAAGACCAACCGAATAAAGAGCAACTGTTTCGGGATCAAGTTTAATACCTATTATGAATTTTGCAACATTACTGTTTGCCTGATTTACAAGTGCCTGCAAGAATATTGCCATACAAAGAGGAAGCGATGCTTTAAGTATGGATTTGTCAAAACCTGTGATATTTATCTTAATTTTAAAATTACGTTTACAATAAATATAGGCATAAACAACGAGACAAATACCCACCGCTGCATCTACAGCAGCAATAATCAACGCTTTTTTTATGATAGGAACAAGAACAATAAGTAAAACCGTTCTTGACACTACCTTCATTATTGAAGTTTTTGAGGTAAATGTGTAGTGTTCAAATGCAAGAGTGATACCATTAAGAGTCTGCAAATAGAAAGAAACTAATAAAAATACTGTTATTACTACAAATATTTGTTTTGCATATTCTATCTGACCTGCATCAAGCGAATTAGAATAGATTGAACCTAATGACAAGTAAAAAAGAGCTGAAACAGCGATAATCACAAGTGAAAGAACATTCGTAATTGTCCAAATTGTTGAAACATTCTTTTCAATTTCATCCTTAGTTGCATTTCTTGCCCTGCAAGCAGAAAGGTTTCGGGTCATAACTGTACCCGTACCAAACTCCAGCAACACAAGATAGTTTGCAAAAGAACTTACCGTCTGGTAAACACCATAATCAGTGTCACCTAAAGACCGCAACAAAAACGCGGAGAGAAAAAGTCCGCAAATCATATTAAGAAAGGTATTTACATAAGAAAGGGTTATACCCGCACCACGAGACTTTTTTAATTTACTCATTTTTTCACCAATTAAATAATTTTGCTTTAATACGGCGTATTTTAGCCTTTTTGCCGTTTCCGTAAAAATCTTTTACTGTATTCTCAACATTTTTCTTTGTCACTTTTTCAAAAAATTCTTTTCGTAAAAGTGAATGGGAAGTTGACTTTAAAAGAGAAAGATTTTCTTTAACCGCAGCATTGAAATCTACTTTTTGCAACTTAGTATCATTCTCATTTTTAAGTAAACGGTTACCTTTATCAGTGTGTACAAGTATAAGAGAAGTTCCTTTTTTATCGTCATACTCAGGAAACATCTTTTCCACACCCCAAAAATCTGCCATAGTAATATCAGATTGACGATGGAGTTGTTTAAAGGAACACTCAGAACAAGCAGGTCTTAAATACAAATTTTGTATAAAACCTTTAAGGAACATATCATTTCCTGAAAGTTCTCTATATTCCTTGCCGTTTTCAAAAACGAATTTCATTGAGTATGTCTGCCAACCCTCAGTTTTATCACGGAATGATACAGACTTCACTTTTGATTGTGCTGCTTTTTCGCGTTCTTTTACATAACTTTCCCAGATTTTAGGAGAAGGAACACCGTGACATATAAAATCAAGTGTATAAAGATTTTCGTACTCTTTACCCAAATATGCAAAAAGACCACCTATTTGGCATGCTGTACCTGAAAAAAGAACCTTTCTGCCATTTTCAAGAAATTCTTCTGCTATTTTGTAACTGTTACCTATTTGGCTTTGGACATATTTACTTCCTCGAAGTTCTTGAAGACCATCTACAGTTTCGCAATATTTATGAACAACTTTCATATTTTCATCATATCCTGCACCGAAAACTACGCCGTTTTCAGCAATAATTTTCTCAGCAAAATAAGTAAACATACCGCCTGAAGAACTGTTTTTACGAATATCCTCATTCAAATTTACTGCTGCATAAGCAGTCGGCTCTTTTTCTGTATCTTTGTATTTATTTGCAACAGGGCAAATGTTGCGACAAATACCACAATTTATACATTTTTCAAAATCAATTGTGGGATATAAAAAGCCCTCGGAGTCAGGTTGAATTGTAATTGCATTTTTGGGGCATTTCTGCTCACAAGCACCACAACCTGAACAAATATTTTTACTGCATATTGTAAAAGGCTTTTCCTCTTGTTCCTCTTTCATAATGTATTTTTTTACATTATCAGAAAGGCTTTTTCTGTATTCAGGTAAGAACTCTTTGAGTCTTTTCTTTATTTCGTTTTCTTTTTCAATAATGACCTTAAAAGCCTTAAGAAGTTCATTTTTTTCTGTAAGTTCTGTATAGGGGATAACATAACCGTCATATGTACCGAACAAATCTATTGCGATACCTTTTGATTTCACAGAATAGCCTATAACAAGTGTAGGCACTTCAGTTGAATACGCAGCTATTGTTGAATGTGTTCTTGCACCTATGAAGAAACGGCAATTTGAAATAATATATTTTAACTGCTCACAGTTATATTCTTTATCGACAATAGAAACGCGACTATTATTAACTTCATCATAAATCTTTTTTAATATAGGATAATCGTTTCTGTTTTCTTCAATACTGTAAACATGAGGAATAAGGCAAACTGACATATCCGTGTTATCAAGTATGTGGCGGATAACTGCCAAAACATTTGCATAAGTATATGGTGTATCAGGTTTAATTGTCATTTCGCTGACATTTATACCTACGGTATTACCCGAAACAAAACCATCCGGAAACGGCACCTCTTGCATATTAAGGAAGAAAGCAGGGTCGCAACATTTCACAACATTTTCCTCAGGTATACCCGCTGTAATCAAAGAATCATATGTAATAGGATCTCTTGCAAAAATATATTTATATCTCTTTAAATCCTCAAGAATCTCGCCTTTAATATTATCCTTTTCAATAGAGCAGCACCATAAAATGTTGTCAATACCATTTTTACTTGTATATTTATTCAGCGCAAGACTGGGAACAGGCCTGCCGTAGCAATATGTATCGCCACCGATATTAAGGCAAATATCCCCTTTTTCTATTTGAGAGAAAAGCGGTTTTTGAATTATTCCCTGCCCGGCAAAAGACTTTTTATTAAATTTTCGTAAACCGGCAGAAGCATATCTGTGAATCGGTGTAGGATAACTGTTATATGGTATCATATTTATACCTAATTCACGACACATTGCTCTGTCTTGCCACGGAGAAAATGTGGCTATATTTATATCACCGGTTCTACCACCTAAAACTTTTACAGTTGAACGAACTATGGCTTCACAACCGCGGTTGATTACACCCGTTTGTCCGCACAAAAAAATTTTTTTCATATTTTCACCATTTTTCTTTTACTACTTCTGCTTTTGAACAGGGACCATACTCATAACGAGAACTTTCGCCTTTTTCATTTATATCTTCAATAAGATTTAAAAATCGCTCGGTTGCTGTGTCAACATTCCAGTTTTCACAAATTGAGGCGTATGCATTTTTTTGAAGTTCTTTTCTTTTTTCGGGGTTATCTAGAAGATATTTAATTTTGTTATAAAGGTCATCAACATTACCATTTTTATAAATAAGACCTGTTTTTCCATCGTCAATAAGAAAGCGGGTAGAGCCGATTATGCTATTTGAAACTACGGCACACCCACCATTCATAGATTCATTAAGTACTGCTCCCCACCCCTCTTTACGATTTGATGTAAAAAAGAATATTTCGGACTTTTCCATATATTCCCTTACCTTTTCAGGAGTAACGCTACCTACAAGACATACCTGTTTTGATAAATTGTGCTTTATTATTTCTTTTTCTAATTGAGCCTTTAGAGGACCATCACCAACTACATTTAAGTGGAATTGATAACCCTCTTTTTTTAATCTTTTGGCAACTGAAATAATAGTTTCAGGATGCTTTAAAGCAATAAGCCTTGCAACCCACAATATAGAATTCGGTTCTTTTTTAGATATTATATTGTCAATATCATCATACTTTTTTACTTCCGGGAAGTAACCCCATTTATAAAATTTATTTTCAGGAAAACCTAATAATTTCATATCAAGGGGTAAGTATGCACTTGCACAAAGAATATGAATATTTTTATCTTTATACTGAATAATTCTGTCTTTTACACCTTTACGAGTCTGGGGAATAAATCTTCGCCATGTACCTTTTTTAAAAAATCTTTCGGCATAAAAAAAAGATAATTTATTCTTGTCCATCCTCAACTTAATTAGACTGTTCGGACAAGCGCCAAAAATAGCGACATCAGCATCGACAATTAACTTTTCTGCGAGTTGTTTTTCTTCATCCTTAAACCAATGGACAATATAATCTCTCTCTGTAGATGTTTGATAGCCTGCATTTGCAATATTTTCGGTAGCAATAAAACTAAAATCATTACCACGGGATATTATGTTTTCACAAAATTTCAATTGATGATGATTTAAAAAATTTGAAACAAATACTATTTTCATAACGTACTCCAGAAAAATTCGTATGGTAAAAAGTCACTACCGCGTAATCTGTATAAAAATAACCCTATACAAAGAACATAAACTGCTGCATTTATTATTTTTTTGGGTTCTTCTTTAAATGTTGAAATTGTGTTTGGAAGAAGTAATAATTGACCAAAAATAAAATAGAAACTGATTCGCTCTGACGCCTGTGCACCTATATAGCGCATAATGTAACTTATCATTCCTAATATAGTTATAAACATAATTGCCGATTGTGTTTTATCTTGTCTTTCATATCTAACTTCTCTGTTATATAGCATTGCAAAAACAATAATAAGAACATAAATTGCCGTTGCTATAAAACCGCCTGAGTCAATAGATTGTGAATAATCTGTTTCAAAAATCTCATTGGCAACTGTTATAATTTTGTCAGCATTTGCAAAAACAATAATCGAACCCAAACAAAGCAAGCACAAATTCCACCATCTGTATGCAAGCAAGGAAATAAAATAAACCGCTATAAACAGAAAAGCTGTTCTGTGGAACTGGGCTGCAAGTATAACAACAAAAAGAAAAGGTACAAATTTTTTCTTCTTAACAAATTCAAAAGACAAGATACACAAACTCATAGCAATCGATTGCCGCATACCTTGCATTTCAAATTGCATAAGACCAAGTGTTATGTACATCACCACACTCATTACAACATTATCTGAGTTTTTATATATACAATAAAAAATACAAATAACGTATATTGCAGAAGATATAACAATTATCCATTGGGGTGACGTAAAAATTCTTGAAAGACAAAACAGGAAGAACTGAAAACCGGCTTCTACATAATCACTTCTGTAATATTCAATCCAAGAGTTTGATACAATTGCACGATTCATCATGTTATAGTAATTCGCAGTATCAGTACTTCCGATAAATCTACTTCTAAGTCCCATAAACAATATGAGCACTATTCCACATAAAATAAGATATTTGCGTTTTCTTTTATCCACTTCATTCATTCGCGGAAAGAAAATGCTCAGCACTAACGGTGCTATTGCCACTAAAGCATAAATAATCATTTATCTCTCATTTCCCTCATCGTAAATATCGTTATACATATTTATATAACTATCAGTATTGGCTTTTCTATCGTGTGCCTTTTCTGTCTTTTCAATTGCCTTTTTTGATAAACTTTTGCAAAGCTCAGGATTATCGAAAAGTTCCTCAAGTCTTGCCGCAAGGTAAGGATATTCCTGAAAATCATATAAATATCCGTCAACTTTATCACTGATAAAGTCAGCCATACCTCCCCTGAATGTTGCTATACACGGGCAACCAAGGTACATTCCCTCCCTTAAAACAAGAGAGGCGCCCTCAATAGCCGAAGGAATAACAACTACATGTGATTTGAGCATTCTCTCAACCATTTCAGATTCCTTAAGCCTGCCCAAAAACACAACATTTTTTTCTAAACCGTGTTTTTTAATAAGTTTATCAATATATTTGGCATAAGCACTTGTCAGAGCAAGTTTACCGTTACCACCGGACATTCCCGGAACATAGACCTTAATTTCAGGATATTTATTTTTGATGAGACTTATCGCCAACAAGAGATTATGCAAACCTTTAAGAGGAACTCCGCCGGGATTTGTAAAAATACTGTATTTTTCAATTTTTTCTATATCCCACTTCGATGAACTGTAAAAACTTTCTCTTAAATTATACTCTAATTTAAAGCATTTAAGTTTGGGATTTATACTCTTGCAAAGGGAGGTATCCCAGGTAGAAACACCGTTTATATATTTTACCCTTCTTAAAATTTCCTGTTCATATTTAGCATTCTTTTTATGTATAAAATGTAGTTCTATTTCACCGTTTAAATGAAGATTCTGTTTTAAAGTGCGGTTAAAAATAAATTCCTTTAAGGGTATACCGCCGAAATCTACATCCTTTATTCTTGTAAGTATACCCTGAATAGAAACAACTGATTTTACATCGGGACACATACGTAAATAAGAAAGACCATGAGAATATTCTGTTCCGTGGAGATGAACAATATCCGGTTTAAAATCGTCATTTATTTTTTTCCATAGTTTTTCATAAGACTTAGTATAACTAAGCATATTCTTTCCGGTGCCGGGTAAAAGATAATATGTTATACCCTTGTGTTCAAATTTTTTGTATTCGCTGCCATAAATACAGGCAACTGCCAAATCAACATCTTCTTTTTCTGCAAGGTTCTTTGAGATATCAATCATCCAAGTGCCGCTTGAACCTGTCTGAACATCTAAATGTTCAGCAGCATCAGGAAGAAGCATGTTCACAATCCATAAAATCTTCATTCGTTTCACCAACTAAACAACTTAATTTTTTGACGCCTTTACAAAGGTTTCAATGAAAAGTCTCTTTATATCTTTTTCATTATGATTCTTTTTACCGCATTCAAAGGCTTTCCTTCCGTATTCCTTAATTTTTTCGGGATTTTCAAGAAGTTTTTTTAACTGCGGTGCAATTTCTTCGTATTCATTTGCTATAACTGCACAGTCTTTTTCTCTGAGATAGATTATCGGTGCAATATCCTTATCGCCTATTGCAAAAATGCATTTACCGCTTTTGAAATAGTCGGTAATTTTTGTAGAAAATGAAAGACGCGCATCAAATCTATGATTTTTCTCAAGTGATTCTGCAAAAATTACTATATCTGCAGACTGCTGAATAGCATCCACTTCACTTTTAGGTACACAACCTTTAAAATGACATCCGTTTGAATTGAGCATTTCTAAAGTCGTACCCTCAATAACAGTGGGGGAATATACATCAAGAGTTATTTTCTCACCGTTTTTATTTATTTCCGCCATTGCTTTTGAAATCTCAACCAAGGATTCCGCACGACCCAAGAAAAGTTTTCCTGTATATACCATTTTTATAGGGTCTGATGTGGGTCTGTCATCATATTCCCTGTTTTCGTAATCAATACCTTTTGTGAGAACTATGCTGTTTGTACCGAATTCCGCATCCGTTTCTCTCTTTTGCGTTTCAGTAATAGTAAACATTTCAGTACAATTTACCGCAAGTTTCTTTACAACCCTACGCAAAAGGAATCTATGAACATATGCTAAAGGTTTACCCTTACAGGGTTTATAGGAATAATTATCATCCCATAAATAACAAACATATGGTTTGGGGAATTTTTTTAATATATGCAACTGAAGTTTACCCATATAAACAACAGGATAAATGGGAACAAAATAAACGTCGGGATTTTCTTCTTCAATAAAACTATCAAGTGCTTTAGTTTTCCATTTACCAAATGCCCATACGACTTCACGCATTATTGTCATAAACCAGGATTTTTTCTTGTGTGCCTGAGTATAAAGGGCAGTTTCTGCTTCCATAGCCTTCAATGTTGCTTCATCGGCTTTTTGTCCGTTTTTCACACGGCAACCAACGGGATTTCTTTTAATAACGCTTTTAATAATTTCATTTTCACTGATTCTGAAAAAGTTATTACAGACAGGTGTATCGGGTAAATCTGACTTTGTATAAATCTGAGCAACTTTATTAACGTCATAAAACTTAAACAAATCTGTTTGTGTATGTATACCGCTGTCGCTGCGCCATGTACTTAAAGAAATTGCTAAAACTTTTGGCAATTCTTTTTCCATTTATATCATCCCTTTATTTATCTTCTAAAAGTTTTTTATATCTTTCAAGTTGGTTATTGAGCATTATGCTTCTTTCGTAATTTTCTTCTACGAATTTTCTTGCGTTTTCGCCCATTTCTTTTACTTTTTGGGTGTCATTGCAAATTTCATTCATTTTTTCATAAAGTGATTCTGAATCCGCAGGCTTTACAAGTAAACAGGAAACTTCGTTTTCCAATACTTCCGAAGCACCGGGAATATCCGTTGTTATTACGGGGCAAGCCATTGCGCCCGCTTCCTGTATAACCATACCGAATCCCTCACGGTATGTGGGGTGAACAAGCACGTCCATTGCCGCATAGTGCAAGCACATTTCTTTATTTTCTATCTGACCTGTAAACACAACTTTTGGGGAATTTTTTGCCCAATTGAAAATCTCATCATCGGAACCGCTTTTATCGTCAATTGGCCCTGCTATCATAAGTTTAACATTCTCGTTATTTTCAGAAACTTTTTTAAATGCTGTAAAAAGTTCTTTGCAACCTTTATCAGCAGAAACTCTACCTGAAAAACCGAATACAAAATCATCTTTACTTATGCCGTTTTTGTTTCTTATTATTTCTCGCCATTCCGCTTTCTTTGATATATCATAGTTTGATAAATCAACACCAATTGTTCCGCCACGACCTACAACATCGGCTTTTGAATCTTTATAAAGTCCTTCCTTAACGGCAAAATTTTTATTTAAAAAACTTACCGCGTTTACGTCCGTTGCATTAGCGCAAACGATTTTTTCAAGGAACTTAAATATTTTTCTGGCTACACCGCTGAAACCAACATACCTTATACCCCATTGGCAATAAAGTCTTATGGGCACACCGCAGATTTTAGCCGCAATACTTGCCGCCAATGATGCGTTAGGCGTCGAAAACTGTACTAAATCGAATCTTTCTTTCTTGAATATCTTTATAAAATCAATAATTGATGAAAAAACAGAAAGGTCAACGCCTCTTGCCATTGATACAGGAATAAACCTTATGTATTCCGGCAAAGAGTCGCTGAATTCTTTATCGTCATTGCAAATAAGGGTAATATCATATCCGCATTTATTATGTAAATATTTTGCAGTTTCAACCACAAAGGCTTTCATTGTAAGTGAAACCGTTGTAACGATACATATCTTTTTCATTTGATATTTCCCTTCTTGCTTGTGTTCTTATTTATATTTTTTTAATCGGCACGCCTACATATGTTCCGGGTTCGGTAATATCTTTTGTAACCACGGCACCGGAGCCCACTGTCACATTGTCGCATATTTTAACAACCGGATTAACTGAACTTCCTGCACCCATCCACACTTCATTGCCGACTTTTACACAACCGCATAATGTAGCATGGGGTGCAATTAGAGAAAAATCACCGACAACGCAATCATGCTCCACAACAGCACCGCTGTTTATTACACAAAACTCGCCCACCGTAGCGCAAGCATTTACAACTGTCATAGGCATTACAACAGTACCTCTTTTAATTTCGGCATTTAAACCTATACTTGCGGTTGGGTGTATCAGTGTCACATAGTTTAAATCGGAATATTTTTCAAAAATATTTTTTCTAACGGAGTTATTTCCGATTCCTATTGCAAAATCGTGTGTATCCTTATATTTTACGCAGTCCGAAATTTTACCCAGCCTTTTAAAGCCGATAACTTCGGATATAGCGTCATTATCATCCAAAAAACCTGCTATTTCATAGCCGTTTTTCATTGCAATATCCGCAATTACTTTAGCGTGACCGCCTGCACCGAATATAATTAAATTACGCATTTATATCTCCTCAGCTGTTACGGAGCCTTTAAACTCTTCCATTGTGGCGTTGTTTTCTTGTGATATACCTTCTCTTTTAAGAACAGACGTTACAGTTCCGAGAATTATTTTTATATCGCCTATAAGAGTTATGTTGTTTACGTACTCTACGTCAAGTTTGAATTTTTCTTCCCAGGTAATGCTGTTTCTTCCGTTAACCTGGGCATACCCTGTAAGACCGGGGCGTACATCGTGACGGTGACGCTGTTCTTCGGAATACAAGGGAAGATATTTTACCAACAAAGGTCTCGGACCTACAATAGACATATCGCCTACTAAGATATTTATAAGTTCGGGAAGTTCATCAAGGGAAGTTGACCTTAAAAATTTACCGTAAGAGTTAAGTCTGACTTCATCGGGAAGTAAATTACCGTCAGCATCTTTACGGTTATCCATAGTCCTTAACTTTATAAGTTTAAATATCTTTTCCTCGCCTGTTTTTGCATTGATTTTGCCCGGCCTTTCCTGGCAGAAGAAGGGGTTGCCCTTCATAAAAACTGCACCGAGAATCATCAACACAATAATAATCGGGGATAAACATACCAGCGCTATTAAAGATAAGAAAAAATCAAAAACTCGTTTAAAACATTTTGCGTACATATTAAACCTCAAAACAAGATTTTATAACGGAAATTACTCTTTCCTGCTCTTCTTCTGTCATTTTTATATCTGAGGGAAGACACAAACCTCTTGAGAAAACATCCTCGCCTACGGATTTTTCACCAACACTTATGAAGTCGTTGTCTTTAAATATGGGCTGCATATGCATAGGCTTCCATATTGGACGGGAGTCTATTTTATCTTCCGCAAGTTTATTGATAACTGTCATAGGGTCAACTTCGCAACCCTCATCAATTATCATACAGGAAAGCCAGAAGTTAGGTTTGGTATCTTTTAAATAAGGATTCATTTTAACAGGTAATCCCTTTAAGCCTTCCTCATAACGTCTGTAAATCTTTTCTTTCAAATCCCTGTGCTCGTCAAGATGCAAAAGCTGACCTCTGCCGATACCCGCAACAACGTTGGACATACGGTAGTTGTAGCCGATTTCCTCGTGTTGATACCAAGGGGCAGGTTCTCTTGACTGTGTAGCCCAGAAGAAAGCCTTATCTCTGTCTTCTTTTGATTCTGTCAGCAACATCCCTCCACCCGATGTGGTAATAATTTTGTTACCGTTGAAACTTATTGCGTTATATTTACCGAAAGTTCCGCACTGTCTGCCGTGATATGTAGCTGAAAGTGCCTCAGCAGCATCTTCAATAAGAATTGCATTATGTCTTTCGCATACTTCAAGGATTTCATCCATCTTTGAAGGTGTACCGTAAAGATGCGCTAAAACTACCACCTTTGCTTCGGGGTACTTTTGGAACGCCTTTTCAAGTGCAACAGGGTCCATATTCCAGGTTTCTTCTTCTGAATCAACATAGACCTGAACACCGCCCTCATAACTTACGGGGTTAACGGTTGCAGCGAAAGTCATATCCGAACAAAGAACTATATCTCCGCGTTTTACTCCTGCAAGTTTTACGGCAAGATGCAAAGCAGATGTACACGATACAAGCGAAAGTGCGTGGCATTCTTTATCTAAATCTTTATAAAGATAATCGCACATCTCTTTTTCTAATCCGTCGCAATTAAAACCGAGAGGTGCTATCCAGTTTCTGTCGAATGCCTCCTGCACAAATTTTAACTCGTCACCGTGCATTGTAGGTGTAGCAAGCGGAATCGGTTTTCTCATATCTCCCATTTTAAAAATTTCTTCCCTTCTGAAATCTATCTGTATGCTGTCTATTTCTGAATTTTATCCGCAATTAAATCAACAAGACGTGAAGTTTCTTTTTGATTTTCCAAGAAAAACTCTTTATCTTTAAGTTCAAGTTCCTTTTCGTAATCCCGAATTCTGACCATTTCTTGTTTGAAAAGTCGTTCGATTTCCGAAATATCATCCATTTTGTATATATCACAAAAACTTCTTGAAAGTATTGCCATTGAAGAACCCAGCCTGTAATGCTCTGCTATAACATACTCTGCAGGCAACATTCCGAAACCGATTCTTGCTATACCGCCGAAACCGTACGGAATACCGTAACTTGAAATTATTTTTATAAGATTTTCAACAGTTCCGTCAGTAAGAAGTTGGAACATAAACTTTTTCTTATATGCCAAATGCAAGTCGTTAAGACCGATATGTACCATATCAAGACCGCCCACATCAAGCATTTCTTTTATATTCTCTTTAGCCTCGGCAGTTTCAAGCAATAACATTGTTTTTGTTCTGCCGCCCACATATTTTACAAACTTCTTTATTTCATCAACAGTCTTAGCCATAGGAAGCATTATTATATCTGCACCCGCTTCTACTACGGCGTTAATTTCCTCCTCGGAACTGCACCAGTTTTCCCCTGCTTCGTGTATGGGGTTAACTCTTACAAGAAGTTCCGTTTTGTCGAGAACTTTACGAAGTTTTTTAACATCCTCAACGGTATGGTGACTTTTTACGGTATCAAGTCCGCCCTGGCGTTCTTCTTTACCGATATACTCCATATCAACAAACAACCTGTCAACACCGCAACTTTGCGCTATCTGAGCAACATCAGGGTTGTTTGTTATGTACATAAGTTTCAATGACATAACTTTATTCCTTTACTCTGCTATATTTTGGCTTTCAAGTTTTTCTTTAAGTTCGTCTGTACTTCCCTCTGCAAAACCTTCGCTTTTAAGAACGCTTTTTATTGTCTTTAAAAAGCACTTGCAATCGAATGTAAAACTCATTTTATTCACATATTCGCCGTCGAGTTTTGCTTTGAGGAAAATTTCCAACTCATCTCTGCCGTTAATCTGTGCTAAGCCTGTAAGACCGGGCCTTACACTGTTGGCGTTATATTTATCACGTTCTTCTATAAGATCGAACTGATTCCACAATGCCGGTCTCGGACCGATAACACTCATTTCACCTTTGAAGATGTTAAAGAGTTGGGGTAATTCATCAAGACTTGTTTTTCTGAGAATTTTACCGACTTTTGTTATCCACTTCTGCGGATTTGAAAGTTCATGTGTAGGAACATCGTGCGGAGTATCAATTCTCATAGTTCTGAATTTTAATATTTCAAAATATTCTTTATTCAAACCAACCCTTTTTTGTTTGAAAAACACAGGGCCTTTACTGTCTGCTTTTATAGCAACCGCAATTATTCCCATAGGGACTGCCAAAACGATAATTCCCGCTGATGCCAACAGAATATCAAGCAGTCTTTTAAGGATTTTTTTGTACATTTAATTCTCTCCGTTTATCTTCAGTGGAAGGTTTTGTTTGTATTTCTTGCCCGGAAACACATTTAAAACCGCGCACTTTTGGTATTAAATCATATATATAGAAATCATATCATATATTACATTTAAAGTCAACAAAACAAGGGTGTCTTTAACAGGTGCATTTAGCACAAAATTTTTGACATTTTTTCAGTAGTAATTGAATATCAGACATTATTTTTTATTTATGTTTGTCTTTTTAAGGGAGTTTTTGGCAAATATGGGTAAACTCTTGACATTTGCCATATTTTATGGTACATTAAAATCCAATTAGGAGGCGATATAAATGGATGCAATTTTAGATATTCTTTTCAACCTTTTTGAGGGTGCAGATCTTGCTGCTATTCTCCAGTCTATCGAAGGCTCTCTTGTTGAATATGATGTCAGCGCAGTTGTTGATACATTCCAGAGCTTCTTCGGCGGTCTTTTCGCATAATTACTTGCACAAAAAACTCCCCTTTTCTTCACTGAAAAGGGGAGTTTTTAATATATAGTATCTTGACTTAAACACATATTAAGTGTAAAATATATAATTAGTTAATTTTCGGTTATTTTTAATTTAATTCCTAAAGAATAACCCATACAGGAGGCTTTAAATTGGCTATTATAACTGCTGACGGTCTTACGAAAGCCTATGGCAACCATATTGTTTTAAACGATATGTCTTTCACTCTTCCCGAGGGTGAAATTATAGGCCTTTTCGGTCCTAACGGTTGCGGTAAAACTACACTTATGAAGATTCTCACGGGTCTTATCCACGATTACAAAGGTAACGTAACGGTAAATGGCAGTGTACCCGGCGAACTTACAAAAGCCGTTACTGCATATCTCCCCGAGCAGACCTTTGTTCACGACTGGATGAGAAACATTGATGCAGTTGATTATTTCAATGATTTCTTCAAAGATTTTGATAAGGCTAAAGCCCTCGAAATGCTCAAGCGTTTCGGTCTTTCCGAGAAGCAAAAATCCAAAACAATGTCCAAAGGTATGCAGGAAAAACTCCTTCTTTCCCTTGTAATGTCAAGAGAAGCATCCCTTTATATTCTGGACGAGCCTATGGGCGGTGTTGACCCTGCAACACGCAGTTCTATACTTGATTTCATTATGCAAAACTACGCTCAGAAATCAACACTTCTCATTTCAACACATCTTATAAATGACCTTGAATCCGTTTTCACCCACGCTATTTTTATAGGTAACGGCAAGGTACTTCTTAACGACAGCGTTGAGAAAATTACCGAAAACGGTAAATCTATCGAGGATGTTTTCAAGGAGGTTTTCAGCAATGTTTGGTAAACTTCTAAAAAATGACCTTAAAGCACAGTGGTATTCGGTTGCACCGATTTTCCTTTGCATATTTGTTATTGCTGCAGTTTCTGAAATTTTTGTTTTAGTAAGCAAAAATAATGTAGTTTCTGCATTGGGCGGTTTACTTGTTTCATTAGTTCTGCTTTTCGCTTGCTTTGTTATAATAATTGCCGTTGCAATGATGTTTTCAAAGACAGTTTTCGGCAGAGCAGGTTATCTTACTCTCACTTTACCCGTAAAAACCCGTTCGCTTATATGGTCAAAAACCTTATCGGGTCTTATCTGGACTTATACGGTATATATCTTATTCTTCGCTTCACTTTTCCTTTGTATACATCAGGTAGGCGAAAATATGGGTGCAGATTTTCAGGATATGGCGGACCAGATTTTTACACTTCTCTTAGGTAAATCCATATCCACTATGATTTCAATGCTCACATATTACCTTATCTGGTTTGCGATTATAATGTTTATAATCATTCAGTGCCTGTATCTAGGCATAACTTGTTCTCACGTTTCACCTGTATCAAAATTAGGTGTTCTCGGTGCAGTTATTGTTTTCTTCGGTGCATTTGCACTTACTGTCGGTTTAACAGGCATTGTTACTGAGGTTTTACCTTTCGGAATGGTTATATGCGAGGAAACAGTTACACTTACAAGTAATGTTGTAAGAACACAAACTGAATTAGGCGATTATGCATACGGATTTAATTTTGCAGGTCCTTTGGTTATGGTTATAATCTCCGTAGTCCTTAATTTCCCTATAACACATTTAATCAGAAATAAGGTTAATATTAAGTAATTTCCCCTTTGGAAAGGATGTTTATATATGGATAATATGAACGGTCTTAAACGTACCGTTTACTGCGGTGAACTTCGTTCTGAAAATATCGGCAATGAAGTTACCGTTTGCGGTTGGGTTGCAAAACAACGCGACTTAGGCGCGCTCATTTTCGTTGATTTACGCGACAGAACAGGTATTGTTCAACTTGCATTCGATGAAAATACAGATAAAGAAATATTTGATAAAGCCTTCTCGGTAAGAAGTGAATTTGTTCTTATGGCAAAGGGTATTGTTCGCGAGCGTTCATCAAAAAACAGCGAAATTCCCACAGGCGATATTGAAATTGATGTTAAAGATTTAAGAGTTCTCTCAAAGAGTGAAACTCCCCCCTTTGACATCGTTGAAAACTGCCAGACATCTGAACTTACAAGGCTTAAATACCGTTACCTTGACCTCAGACGTCCCGATTTACAGAAAAATATTCTTTTCCGTCACAAAGTAACCAAGATTACACGTGACTATTTTGACGAAAACGGCTTCGTTGAAATTGAAACTCCTATGCTTATTAAGTCAACTCCCGAAGGCGCACGCGATTTCCTCGTTCCAAGCCGTATTCATCAGGGCTCTTTCTATGCTCTTCCTCAGTCACCTCAGCTTTATAAACAGCTTTCAATGGTTGCAGGTTTTGACAGATATATGCAGATTGCACGTTGCTTCCGTGATGAAGATTTACGTGCTGACCGTCAACCCGAATTTACACAGATAGACCTTGAAATGTCTTTCGTTACTATGGAAGACGTACTTTCCATCGGTGAAGGTTATATTGCAAGAGTTTTCAAAGAGGCTCTCGGTGTTGATATTCCTCTTCCTCTCCCCCGACTTACATATAAAGAGGCTATGGAACGTTACGGTTCCGATAAACCCGACACCCGTTTCGGTATGGAAATCTTTGACCTTACAGACATTGTTAAAGACTGCGGATTCTCTGTATTCTCAAGTGCGGTTGCAGGCGGCGGCTCTGTAAGAGGTATTACTGCTAAAGGTGCAGTTACAACATACACAAGAAAAGAAGTTGACAAACTTACGGAGTTTGCAAAAGGTATCGGCGCAAAGGGTCTTGCCTGGATTCGACTTACTGATGACGGTATTGCTTCAAGTTTTGCAAAGTTTATGACTGAGGACGAAATGAAAGCAATTCTTGAAAGAGCAGGCGCAGAAAAAGGCGACGTTGTATTTATTATTGCTGATACTAAAAATAATTCCGTACTTTCTGTACTCGGCGCACTTCGTAACGAGGCTGCAAAGAAACTTGATATTATCGGCGACGGATTCAATCTTTTGTGGATTGTAGAGTTCCCCTTCTTCGACTGGGACGAAGATGCACAGCAGTTTGTTGCTATGCACCATCCTTTCACATCTCCTCTTCCCGAATGTTTACCCTATCTTGAAACAGATAAGGCTGCAGTTCGCGCTGAGGCCTATGACCTTGTTCTTAACGGAATCGAACTTTCATCCGGTTCTATAAGAATTACTGACCCCGAACTTCAGAACAGAATGTTTAAACTCCTCGGTCTTTCCGAAGAAGAAGCGCATCAGAAATTCGGCTATCTTCTTGACGCATTCAAATTCGGTCCCCCTCCCCACGGCGGTATGGGTATCGGTCTTGACAGACTTGTTATGCAACTTGTTAAAGCAGACTCGCTTCGTGACGTTATTGCTTTCCCGAAAGTTCAGAATGCAAGTGAGCCTATGACAGAATGTCCCTCAAAAGTTGACTGCGTTCAACTTGATGAACTGGGCATCGGTTTAAAAGAGGAAAATTAACAATTTTTCCGTATTTTTGATTTATTAAGTGTTATATAAAGTGTTAAAATATTAAAAAACACTTGAAAATAACACCGAAGTAGTATAATATTATTATGTAAAAAAATGAAAATCATTTTCGGAGGATTTTATTTATGGTAACAGCAGGCGATTTTAAAAACGGTGTTACATTTGAAATGGACGGCAAAGTTTATTCCATTATCGAATTCCAGCACGTTAAACCCGGTAAAGGTGCGGCTTTCGTACGTACAAAAATCAGAGACGTAATCAACGGAAGCGTTACTGAAAAAACTTTCAGCCCTACCGACAAATATCCCACAGCATTCATTGAGAGAAAAGATATGGAATATTCATATGAGGACGGCGGTCTTTACTACTTTATGGACCAGGAAACATATGATATGATTCCTGTTGACGCTGCAAACCTTGGCGACAACTTCAAATTTGTTAAAGAAAATATGGTTTGTAAGATTCTTTCTTACAAAGGCAATGTTTTCGGTGTTGAGCCCCCCACATTCGTAACTCTTCAGGTTACAAAAACTGACCCCGGTTTCGCAGGCAACACAGCAACTAACGCTACTAAGCCCGCTACTGTTGAAACAGGTGCAGAAATTAAAGTTCCCCTTTTCATTGATGAAGGCGAAATGATCAACATTGATACAAGAACAGGTGAATACCTCTCCAGAGCATAATTGTTCTGAGTGTTTCAAATAATATATTCCTAAACAGGAGGAGTTTAAAATGACACTTACAGAAAAAGTCGCATATCTTAAAGGTCTTGCAGAAGGTCTTGACCTTGACAAAGATACAAAGGAAGCAAAGATTTTTGATGCAATGTTCGATATTCTCGAAGATATGGCTCTTACAATAAGCGATATTGATGAGGATCTCAGCGCTTGCGAAGATCTTGTTGATGCTATCGACGAAGACCTTGATGAACTCGAAGAATATGTATTCTGCGATGATGACTGCTTTGATGATGACGATTGTTGCTGCTGCGACGATGACGAACTCTACGAAGTAGAATGTCCTCTTTGCGGTGAAGAAATTCTTCTTGACGATGAAATGCTTGATGAAGAAGTTATCGAGTGCCCCGGTTGCGGTGAAAAACTTGAACTCGACATCGACTTTGACGATTGTGACTGCGATTGTGATTGCGGTTGCTGCGACGAAGACTAATTCAGATTTAAAAATAACAGCGTATCCGTAACGGATACGCTGTTATTTTTTTGTATAGGTCTTTCTGAAATTTCGAGACAAACGGATGTTACAACAAATGTTACAACAAACAATAATACAACAAGTATTGCCATAATTATTCTGTTTATTATTTCTCTACGTCTTACTGCAAGACTATCGCCTATTACATATCTGTTTGCACCGAGTTTACCGGGATAATTTTTTGCAAAACCGTAATAACTTTTACGCTTTTTTACATATTCACTTTCGCGTTTGTTCATCAGGCTTCACCCTCTCCTGTAGGTGTGTCGGAACCTGTATCACCCGAAGAATTTACGGTTTCTTCCTCGTTTCCCGATGAACCGCCATCCCCTGCCGTTTTGGTAGTATCCGGCACGTCTGCACCTTGTGTACTATCCTCAACCGGTGGATTTTCAGTTTCATCAATTTCAGTGTTATCTGTTACGTTATTATTCTCGGAAGTTTCGGGAATAACCTGATTATTTTCCGTTGAAAGCGGTACGGTTGTTGTAATATTGTCAGTAGTTGCAGGAATTATTGTGTCAGGTACTTCAGTTTCGTCTGATGAATTGTTGTTATTAACAGAGTTTCCGCTACCTGTATAATTCGCACCCCTGTAAACATCAATAATTGAAGTTCTGCCATCTTCAATACTTATATTTGACTGACCGTAAATTTCCATTTGCAGTTTGTGGGCTGCTAACTGATAATCAACTACCCATATCCACATATTAGCACTGCCGCTTGTTCGGCAGTCCTCAGGTGGCATCTGAAGTTGTGTTCTTTCATAATTTGCCCAACCGCCTGTAACGGCTTTAATACCCAATGAAAGAATCTGACCTTCACTGTAACCTGTTTCAACATAAGGTAAAAGAATATCAATATATTTGTTTAAATCACTTATTGAGGCTTCTTTTACTCTGCTTATTATGGAATCAATTACCTGTCGCTGACGTCTTGTTCTGCTTACATCACCATCGGAATCACAACCTCTTATACGGCAGAAACAAAGTGCCTGTTCACCGTTAAGTGTAACTCCTTCGCCTACGGGGAGTTCAATTTTAAATTTTTTATAGTTATAATCTGCCTCATACTGTTGCACATCAACAGTAACGCCGCCCATAGCATCAATAATTGACTTAAATGACTCAAAGTTAACTATAACGTAGTTGTCAATATCAATTTTATAGTTATTTTCAATGGTCTGCACAAGTGTTTCGGGTCCGCCCATTGAAAATGCGGCATTAAGTTTAGTACAATATGAGTTATCTTTTCCCTCAATGTAAAGATAACTGTCTCGTAAGAATGAAACTAATTTAAGTTCTTTCGTTTTTCTGTTAAGAGAAAGAAGCATCATAACATCAGTATTGCCTGAGTTTGTGCCTTTTCTACTGTCAGCACCTATAAGAAGAACGTTTATAACATTTTTACTTGTCATATGTTTGTCATTTCCGATAGTTGCCCAGTCTATAAGTGCCTGCTTGAAACCTGCTGAACCTATATCTATCTCAATATCCTCAAACTCACCATCGTCGTAAATAATATCATCGGACGAAGTATCGTTAAAGTTATCGCCTAACAGACCGAATTTATGAATAACAAAAATACCGAATACAGTACTCAAAGCTAAAAGTATGGCGAGAAATACAGCAATAACTTTTACAAGTATTTTCTTTTTCTTAGGAAGAGCATTGTACCAATCAGAAATTTTCTTTATAAATTTATTCTGATGTGTTTTGTTTTTTATTTTCCCTGAAAAGGGAGGAGGTGCTATCTTTTTTCCCTCATTGGTATCAAAAACATCAAGATTTATTTTATTTGAAGAAACAGATTCTTTTTCTTCCTCTTTTATATCTTTTTGGGCATACTCATCCAATAAATCAAGATAATCCTGCATTTCGTCGTTATGATTATTACCGTCAGACATATTTATTCCTCCGTATTGTCTACAGCATCATCATTAGGTGTGCCTTCATCCTCGTTATCACCGGATGTATCGCCTGCACCCTCTGTTGCAGTACCGTCATCTTCAACAGTACCATTTACTTCTTCTTCATCATGTTCAGTTGTAGAAAGAGTAACTACCTTGTCACCCTCACCGAGTTTCATAACACGTACACCCTTTGAAGGACGGGCACAAATTCTTACTGCACTTGCAGGAATTCTTATGATAATACCGTCTTGTGAAATAAGGATAATGTCATCTTCTTCTGAAATATCACTTATTGCAGCAATATCACCGTATTTATCAACGTGATAGTTTTTAAGACCTTTACCGCCTCTTGACTGTGTACGGTAATTATCATTATCGCTGATTCTTCCGTAACCGGTTTCGCTGACTGTGAGAAGTTTACCGTCCTCTTTCATAACGCTCATACCGATAACTTCATCGCCGTCATTAAGGGTAATTGCTTTAACACCGCTTGCCGTTCTGCCCAAGGGTCTTGCATCATTTTCATTGAAACGAATACACATACCTTTCTTTGTGGCAACAAGTAAATCGTCATTACCCGATGTGAGTTTAACCCAAGCCAACTCATCATCTTCTCTGAGGCTTACTGCGATAATACCGTTTCTTCTGGTATTTCTGTAAATGTCAAGTGAAGAACGTTTTATAAGACCCTTACGGGTGACCATGCAAAGATACATACCTTCATCATCTTTAGGAATCTGAATCATTGCAGATACTTTTTCGCCGTTTTCAAGGGGAAGGATATTAACAATATTTGTACCTTTACTTGTTTTACTTCCTTCGGGAATTTCATATCCTTTAAGTCTGTATGCTCTGCCCCTTGTGGTGTAGAACATAATTGCATCGTGAGATGATGCAATGAACATTGTTTCGGCAACATCATCTTCACGGCGGGTCATACCCTTGACACCTCTGCCACCGCGGTTCTGGATTGAGAACATTTCAACGGGCTGACGTTTGATATAACCCATATTCGTGTAAGTATATACACATTTTTCTTCGGGAATAAGGTCCTCTATATCTACTTCGCCGCTGACATTTTCAATAGCAGTTCTTCTTTCATCAGAATATTTATTTTTGATAACTTTAAGTTCATCACGAACAATTGTAAGAACTCTGTCGTGAGAAGCAAGAATCTCCTGAAAATCTTTGATTTTTTCTTTAAGGTCATTAAGTTCATTAGTTATTTTAAGAATTTCAAGACCTGCCAACTGACCTAAGCGGAATGCGACGATTGCTGCTGCCTGAGGCTCGTCAAAATCAAATTTTTCCATAATAGCAGTTTTCGCTTCTGCCTGACCGCCTTTACAAGCACGGATAGTTGCAATAATATCGTCCACAATATCAATTGCTTTTGCAAGACCTTCTAATATATGTGCTCTTTCCTGTGCTTTTTTAAGGTCAAACTGTGTTCTTCTTACAATAACTTCGCACTGATGGTCAATATAGTGCTGAAGAATTTCTTTAAGAGTAAGAATTTTAGGTTCACCTTTAACAAGTGCTAAGAGAATAGTACCGCAGGTGGACTGCATCTGAGTATAAGTAAATAATTTGTTAAGTACTACCTGAGCATTGGCATCACGTTTGATGTCAATTTCAATGTGCATACCTGTTTTGTCGGAAGAATAGTCGTTAATATCGGAAATACCTTCTATTCTCTTATCTTTAACAAGGTCAGCAATTGACTCAATAAGACGTGCTTTGTTGACCATATAGGGAATTTCGGTAACAATGATTTTAAATCTACCGTTTTTACCCTCAACAATTTCGGTTTTTGCACGTACTATAATTTTTGCTCTGCCTGTTGCGTATGCGGCACGGATAGCGGATCTACCCATAATAATACCGCCTGTGGGAAAGTCGGGACCTTTAATGTGTTCCATAAGATCCTCGAGTTCTGCTTCGGGGTTTTCAATAAGGCAGTCGATGGCATCACATACTTCGCCGAGATTGTGGGGAGGTATATTTGTAGCCATACCGACAGCAATACCCTGTGAGCCGTTTACAAGAAGGTTAGGGAATCTTGAAGGTAAAATTGTAGGCTCTTTAAGTCGGTCATCATAGTTAGGAACAAAATCTACTGTATTTTTCTCAATATCGGTAAGCATTTCAAGTGACATTTTGCTCATACGAGACTCTGTATAACGGTATGCAGCAGGGGGGTCACCGTCAATAGAACCGAAGTTACCGTGACCGTCAACAAGCATATATCTCATTGAGAAATTCTGTGCAAGACGTACCATTGCATCGTAAACAGATGCGTCACCGTGAGGATGGTATCTACCGAGAACAGAACCGACTGTATCGGCACACTTACGGTATGCTTTATCGGGAGTAAGATTATTTTCGTACATTGTGTAAAGAATACGTCTGTGAACAGGTTTAAGACCGTCACGGACATCGGGCAATGCACGGGATGTAATAACCGACATTGAATAATCAAGGAAAGCAGTTCTTACCTCTTTGTTGATGTCAATATTAACTATTTTTTGGTTTGTATACGGGTCGGGAAGATTATTAATTCCCTGAGTAACGCCCGTATTTTCTACATTATTTATTTCGTCCATTTAATTAACCTCTCTAAACTTAATTAAATATCAAGATTCTTAACATACTTGGCGTTTTTCTCAATAAATTCACGTCTGGGTTCAACTTTATCGCCCATAAGAATTGAGAATGTTTCATCTGCTTTCTCTGCATCTTCAAGCGTAACTCTAAGCATAAGTCTTGTAGCAGGGTCCATAGTTGTTTCCCAAAGCTGAATGGGGTCCATTTCACCAAGACCTTTATAACGCTGAATTGAGTAACCGTTTCCGAGTTCAGCCATTATTTCATCGCGTTCTTCATCGGAATAAGCGTATTGATGATTTTTACCCTTACTTAATCTGTAAAGAGGGGGTTGAGCAAGGTAAATATGACCTTTTTTTATAAGTTCGGGCATATAACGGAAGAAGAATGTAAGAAGAAGTGTTCTGATGTGAGCACCGTCAACGTCGGCATCGGCCATAATAATAATTTTGTCGTAACGAAGTTTTGAAATATCAAAATCTTCACCGATACCTGTACCTAAAGCAAGTACAACAGGTGTAAGTTTATCGTTACCGATAACCTTATCAAGTCTTGCCTTTTCAACGTTGAGCATTTTACCCCAAAGGGGAAGAATTGCCTGAATCATTCTGTCACGGCCTGCTTTTGCAGAACCGCCCGCAGAGTCACCCTCTACGATGTAAATTTCAGTTTTAGTTGAGTCTTTTTCAATACAGTCAGCAAGTTTACCGGGAAGTGAATTGCTTTCAAGTACTGATTTTCTTCTTGCATTATCTCTTGCTTTTCTGGCTGCTTCTCTTGCTCTTGAAGCATCGAGGGCTTTTCCGAAAATAGCCTTTGCTTCAGCAGGATTTTCTTCAAAATATGTAGAGAGTTTTTCATAAACACATTTTGAAACAAGGGGAGTAATATCCGTATTACCTAACTTACCTTTAGTCTGACCTTCAAACTGTGCTTCGGTAAGTTTTACGCTGATTACAACAGTTAAACCTTCACGGACGTCTTCACCTGACAGTTTTTTATCACTATCTTTTAAAAGATTATATTTTTTACCGTAATCGTTAAATACTCTTGTAAGTGCGGTCTTAAAGCCTGTTTCGTGAGTACCGCCGTCAACAGTTCTGACGTTATTTGCGAAACTTAAAACAAGTTCGTTATAACTGTCGTTATACATAAGGGCAATATTTGCTTCACGGTCACCACTTACTGCTGAAAAATGAATAGGTTTTTCGTGAAGGGGAGTAAGCGCCCTTTTATTTGTTTCGTATTCTACAAATGAACTGATACCGCCTTCATAACAGTGAACTTGTTCTATAATTTCGTCAGGATTTCTCTTATCTGTAAGAGAAATTGAAAGACCTGCATTAAGGAACGCCTGTTCTCTGAGTCTTCTTTCGAGAATTTCGTATTCATAAACGGTAGTTTCAGTAAATATTTCGGGGTCAGCCTTAAATCTTATAAGTGTACCTGTTTCATTAGTATCACCGATAACTTTAAGGTCACATGTGGGATTACCTCTTTCAAAACGCTGGTAATGAACGTGACCGTCCTGTGAAACTTCAACTTCAAACCACTCTGAAAGAGCGTTAACAACTGAAGAACCAACACCGTGCAAACCGCCGGATACTTTATAACCGCTGCCGCCGAATTTACCGCCGGCGTGAAGAACTGTAAGAACAACCGTAACAGCAGGGAGACCCTGTTGCTCATTAATACCTACGGGAATTCCTCGGCCGTTATCGCGAACGGTTATAATATCACCCGGAAGAATTTCAACTTCAATATGAGTACAGAAACCGGCTAAAGCCTCGTCTATGGAGTTATCAACAATCTCATAAACAAGGTGATGAAGACCTTTCGGTCCTGTTGAGCCGATGTACATACCGGGTCTTTTTCTGACCGCTTCAAGTCCTTCAAGAACCTGAATAGCACTCGCATCGTATTTCTCTGTTACCGCAGTATCAATTGCTTCTTCGCTTTCATTGATAACTATTTCATTTTCCAGGGCTTCCTCGCGAAGCTCCTCTTCGGTTTTAATAATTTCGTCCAAAATACTGACCTCCGTAGAAGATTCAAAATAAATATATGTGAATAATTTATTTACTTAATTAAAAAATTGCCTTTTTTGAAGATTCTATTCGTTTTAAAATAGTTCCCACGGAAACAGGGGAGATATAAATAACTTTCCCCGTAGGTTCTTCGCATACTATAAAGGATTTAGGCAATTCAAAAGGTGCAACGTTTCGTACTATCTTTTGTTTTTCTGCATTATTAAGATAGTCTATTGTTTTCTTCATAACCGTTGTATTTTCCATATCAAAAATACCGATTATTTCTTTATCTATAATAACGGTATCGTGACCGATGTGAATAAACATTAAACTATTTCTCCTCCGTTTATCAAGAAGGACTTTCCGCCGCAAAGTCTTAATACTTGTGACGGATCACAACAGGTTAAAAATACCTGTCTGTCATTTATATGGTTAAGAACGTAGTCCTGGCGTTTTTCGTCAAGTTCGCTCATAACGTCATCAAGTAATGCAACAGGAGTTTCTCCTGTTATTTTTTTTATTATTTCAGATTCACCCAATTTAAGTGCCAACGCACAAGAACGCTGTTGACCTTGTGAACCGAATGAACGGGCACTGACGTTATTTATTAAAATATCAATGTCATCTCTGTGAGGGCCTATTGTGGTTGTTTTATACAAAACGTCCTCTTTTCTTGCATTTTTTATTCTTTCAAGTTCCAGATTATATAAATCGCTGACTGAAATATTTATATCAGTTATATCGTTTCTTGAATATGTAACACTGAAATATTCTTTATTTTCGGAAATACCCGCATATATTTGTTTGCTGTATTGTGATAATATCTCAATATATTTTAATCTTTCTGAAATAACTGCCGCTGAATACCGTGATAATTGGTCATCCCAACTGTCAAGAATATCGTATAACTGCGGACTTAAATGTAAATCTTTAAGTAAAGCGTTTCTTTGAAGTAATGCTCGTCTGTAACCTGCAAGATGCTCTGCATAAGACGGTTTTAATTGACAAAGAGCCGTATCTAAAAATCTTCGTCTACCGGAGGGCCCATCCTTAATTAATGAAAGATGTGACGGCGAAAATATTACTGCATAAAAAGAACCTATAAGTTCCGAAGAAGAACGAAGAGAAACTCCGTTCAAAGAAACATTTTTCTTTTTATTACCTATAATTATTTCTGATTTTTTATTTCTTACATTATCAGAAAAATCGAGGTTTATTTTTGCAATATCTTCATTGAACTTTATAAATTCATTGTCTTTAGAGCCTCTGAAACTTTTACATCCAGTAAAAAGCCATATTGCTTCAAGTATATTTGTCTTTCCCTGTGCATTTTCACCGTATATAACGTTTACGCCATCTGTTGCGTGTAATTCCATAGAGGAAATATTTCTGAAATTATTCAATTTAACTGAATTTATTTTCATATATTCCTCCGAGAATTACGGCTTACTAAAAATTTATTTTACATCGTAAATTATGCGTTCGTATTCGGCACAGTCACCTTGGCGAAGTTTTTTGCCTCGCATTGTGCAGACTTCACCGTTTACTTTTACTTCGCCTTCCTGAATTACAATTTTTGCGTGACCGCCCGTGTTTACAACACCAACATTTTTTAAAAGGTCATCAAGTCTTATATAATCACCTTTTAAAATAAACTCTTTATGCTCTTTTGGAGCAATTTTAACTTTTATTTTCATATTTTTTGAACATTCTTTCAGAAAATTGTAGATTACTTTTATCAGCCTATATTTTCATTTTTTAATCTCATGGGAATAATTAAGAAAATGAAACTGTCACCTTCTATGGGTCTGATAATAATAGGTGAAACAGGACTTGAAAGTTCAATTTTAACTTCGTCAACGTCAACTGTTCTCAAGCAGTCTGTAAGATATGTGTTGTTAAAGCCGATTTCAACTCTTTTTCCTTCAATTGAAGCAGGAATTTTATCGTTAGCAGCACCGAGAGAAGTTGCACTTGAAACTCTTATTGTATTATCATCAAAAACACAACGGATAGGACTTTTAATTTTACTTGTAATAAGAAGTGAAGTTCTTTCAACGCTGTCAAGGATAAGTTTAAGGTTAACTCTTGCTTTTGTTGAACTTTCGGCGGGAATAGCATTCTTATAATTAAAGAATTCACCTTCTAAAAGGCGGGAAATTATTCTGTAATTACCGATTTCAAAAAGAATAAACTTCTTGCCGATGGAGAAAGTAACGTTTTCATCGTCATTATCAGCAAGTTTAATAACTTCTGAAAGAGTTTTTGCAGGAACGACAAATGTCATGTTATCGCCTGAGTATTCAATTACTTCGTTTCTTATGGCAAGACGGAAACCGTCACAGGAAATAAGTCTTAAATTTTTGTTTTCAACTTCAAATTTAATGCCTTTGTGAACGGGTTTAATATCCTGTACTGCAACTGCGAAGATAGTTTGCTTAACCATATCGCGTAAAACATTTTGTTTAATTGCAAAGGGAAGTCCGCCTGAAACAGTGGGAAGTTCAGGATAATCGTTTGCAGGAATTCCTACAAGTGAAAATTCAGATTCGCCTGATGAAATTTTGCATAGATTATGAGAGTCAACGTTGATTGTAACGGAAGCAGCAGGTAATCTTCTTAAAATATCACAAAGAAGTCTTGCGTTAAGAACAATACTGCCTTCTGTTTCTGTTGAGCAGTCGATAGAAGTTGTAATACCTACCTCAAGGTCGTAACCTGTGAGAGTAAGTCTGGAATTTTTAGCCTGCATGAAGATACCTTCAGTAGCAGGAATTGTACTTTTTTGAGGAACACCTCTTTGGACGATATTGCAGGCTTCTGCAAGAATAGATGTGTTACAGGTAAATTTCATAATTTAACCTCCCGATGTGGAATAAAATAAATTTTTATGTCAAAAATAATATATTAAACAGTAGTCTTAGTAGTGTCTGTTCAAATTGTATAAAAGTGGCACGCAGGTTGATTTTACTGGTGTTGTCATATTTAATCTCTTTGTTTAAAAAATGTTTAAATATGTCAGTAGATTTTTATGAATAAAGTGCAGTGTTAAAATTGTTTATAACTCTTTGAACATCTGTGTTTAAATTGTAGAAAGATTGCGTGCTGTAGAGTTATTCATTTCTCTCGTCTTTAATACTTTTCATAATATCGTAGACGGTGCTCTTAAGTTGGGGGTTGTCCTCCATTTTGCTTTCAGATGCCTCAATTGAGTAAATAACCGTCGAGTGTTTTTTACCGCCGAACTGAGCACCTATTTCCTCGTAAGTGAGGTTTGTTACCTCTCTCATTATATACATTGCAAACTGTCTTGCGTTGGAAATTTCCGCCTTTTTCTTTTCTGAACGTATATCATCAGAAGAGACACCGAATGCTTTAGCGACCTTATCAATAATATTATTTATTGTAACCTCCGTGGGTTGAGCATAATAGATAATATCTTTTATAATATCGTTTGCAACGCCTATTGTGGGCGGATTACCGTCAATGGAATAAACCGCGTAAAGTTTATTTACAACGCCCTCAATCTGACGAACATTATTTTTAAGTCTTTCTGCAATAAATTCAACAACATCATCAGGTATATTCATTTCAAATGCCTGTGCTTTTCGACGGATGATAGCAATTCTTGTTTCAAGCATAGGCGGTTGAATATCAGCAAGAAGTCCTTGAACGAATCTGCTGCGAAGTCTTTCTTCAAGTGTCGGAATATCTTTCGGAGGACGGTCAGATGTGAGAACAATTTGTTTTCCCTGGTTTATAAGAGCCTCAAAAGTATAGAAAAATTCTTCCTGTGCAACGCTTGTTTTACCGATGAACTGAATATCGTCCATAAGTAAAATATCTGCATTCCTGTATTTATTATGAAATTCACCCATATTTTTTTCACCCATATGGTTTATCATTTCATTAAGGAAGTTTTCACCGCTTGTAAAAAGAATATTCATTCCCGGACGGTTGTGTTTAAGTTCAGCCCTTATTGCTTTAAGAAGATGAGTTTTGCCGAGACCCGATTCGCCGTATATAAACAACGGATTATGTACACTGCCGGGATTATTTGTAACGGCAACCGCCGCAACGTATGCAAACTGGTTTGTGGAACCTACAATAAAGTTACTGAATGTGGGTTCAAAACCTTTATGGTCAATATCTCTGCTCATAGGAGTCTGAACAGGTGTCGCTGAAGCGTCCTGAGCGATTTTTTCCTGCATTTCATTTACTTGCTCGTCCACGGTAATTCTGACATTTATATCAAAGCCGAGAACAGCGGTAGCCGCATTCTGAATTTCGAAAGTAAAACGCCTGTCAATAATATTCTTTTTAAATTCTGAAGAAGTTTCAAGCACAAGGCAGTCGTCGTCAAAAGAAACTGGGACTAATGTTTTAATCCAGGTTGACATAACTGCTGTTGAAACAGAACCGGTGAGTTCCTGCAAAACTGCTGCCCACAGTTCATAAATGTTATCCAATAAATTCACCCCAAAATTTTACAATAATATGTATATAAAATAAACAATATATATGCCATTAAATTATAGCATACAAGTGTTTTTATTTCAATATAATTCATTAAATAACTGACAAAAAATGTTCAAAAATTAAGGAAAATTTCATTATTACCGTATTGCATTTTACAAACGTATACTGTAATATTTAAAGTAGAAAAATAAAACTATAATTTGTTAATAAAAAACAATAAAAGAAAGAGATTAAAATGGATTTTAAAAAGTATATTTGCCCTGTTTGTACTAAGCAATTTAATGAAAATGATGATGTTGTTGTGTGTCCCGAATGCGGTACTCCTCATCACAGAGAGTGTTATAATAATTTAGGAAAATGTTTTAATGAAACTACGCACGGAACAAATGAATCGGTTGAGTTTACATTTAAAAACACAGTACTTCCGGAAGAAAATTTAAATAACACAACAGATGAAATTCCCGATGAAATAAAAGAAAACGAGTCCTTTAAAAAAATAGTTGAAGAAATTCCTAATTTTATAAAATTGAGCCCTGCTCAAAATGCTCTTATTGATGGAAAACACGCTTATCTTTACGAACTTGCAATAGGTAAAAATAAAGAATACTATATACCCAGATTTATGTTAATGAATAATTTAAAAAAGGGTATTTCCTGGAATTTTTTCGCATTTTTAACTCCTCTTGCCTGGACGTTATACCGTAAGATGTATAAGTTTTCTGCTTTGGTTTTAGCAATGTATGTTCTGATTTTCGGTTTAACAGGTTTTTATATTGCATCAAATGAAGAATTTATAGATTTAAATATTGCCTGTGCCCAGGAAGACCCTAATTATATGTCAAATATTCTGATTTACGATTCCGGTTCCGGTGACGTTACATTAACTGTAAAACAACAGGAACTTATGGAAGTTATGAATAATATGACAGTTCCTTTATACGTAAGTATTATTTCAAGCGTTCTTCCTTTCGTTTTACGAATTTATTTAGGTCTTTTTGCTAACAAAAAGTATATGCAAAAGATAAAGAAGAATATAGAAAAAGCCGAAAAAAAAGGCTTGCAAGGTGATAACCTTAAAAAGTATCTTTATAAGAAATACGGCACTTTACCGCTGATTTTAGCAGGTATTATAGGATTTTTTGAACTGTTTTCTATTTATTACTGATTTTAGAAAAGTATTTTGAAATTTAAAAGGTGATTCGATGCATACACCGCTTGCGGACAGAATCCGTCCGCAGTCAATTGATGAAATTGTAGGGCAAAAACATCTTGTAGGCGAGGGAATGCCCTTAAGAAATATCATAGAATCAGGGGAACTTCCCAATATGATATTTTACGGCCCCTCCGGTACGGGCAAAACCACACTTGCAAGAATGATTGCCAAAAAGACGGACAGAACTTTAAGAAAACTTAACTGTACAACTGCAGGAACACAGGATATAAGAGATATTGTTGAAGATTTAAATGCATTTACAGCGCCTAACGGTATTCTTTTATATCTTGATGAGATTCAGTATTTCAACAAGAAGCAACAACAGACACTTCTTGAATACATAGAGGATGGGTCAATTACCCTTATTGCTTCCACAACTGAAAACCCTTATTTTTATGTTTACAGCGCAATACTCAGCCGTTCTTCTGTTTTTGAATTTAAATATGTGACTCCCGACGATGTGGAGTCAGCAGTAAACAGAGGCTTTAAACTTCTTGAAGAAGAAAAAGAAGAAGTTTTTCAGATTGAGGACGGTGTTTCAAGGCATATTGCTGCGGCTTGCGGCGGTGATGTGAGAAAATCACTTAATGCAGTTGAATTGTGTGTCTTAGCCGCAAAAAAACCTGAACAGAATGAAAAAAGAATCATCACCTTGGATAGTGCAAAGTCGCTTACACAAAAAAGTGCAATGCGTTATGACCGAGAGGGTGATGAACATTACGATATTTTATCAGCATTTCAAAAATCTATGCGCGGTTCCGACCCTGATGCAGCCATACATTACCTTGCAAGGCTTTTAGAGGCGGGGGATATGACTTCCGCTATACGAAGGTTATTAGTATGTGCGGCTGAGGATGTTGGTCTTGCATATCCTATGATTTTACCAATAGTAAAGGCAGCAACGGATATTGCTCTGCAGGTAGGTATGCCCGAAGCAAAACTTCCCCTTGCAGACGCGGTAATTTTAGTATGTAATTCCCCTAAATCCAATACTGCACATAATGCTGTAATTGCGGCAATGGATGACCTTAAAAAAGGAAAAAGCGGCCCTATACCCCGTCAACTTCAGAATAAACACTTTGACGGTGACGATGCTGAGATAAAAGGGCAGTTTTATAAGTATCCACACGATTACCCTAATCGTTGGGTAGAACAACAGTATCTTCCTGATGTTCTTAAAGATACAAAATATTATTGCTACGGCGATAATAAACAGGAACAGGCGGCTAAAGAATATTGGGAAAAAATTAAAGGAGGCAAAAAATAATGAGAAAAGCAACAGTAATTTTATCAATGGTACTGATACTTATTTTAAGTTTCGGTACTGTAACCGCTTTTGCAAGCGGAGCAGAGTTTGAGGAAATTCCTTATACTCATGATACGCAGGATATTTATGGCGACGAAGATATCGAAGCAATGCTGGAAGGTACTTTCGGAGAATATGCAAGCAGTCTTGTAGGAATTATAGTTGTATCATCAATTTGTATGATACTTTTTGTTCCGGCTCTCGCTGTTATGATTGTATTTATCGTTCTTAACAATAAAACCAAGAAAAAATTAAGAGAATATCAAAAAATGCAAATGTATGCGCCTGTTGCACCTGTTAATGTTTCCGGTATTTTTTCTCAGACAAATACAATGCAAAATTCTCAGTCTGTAAATACTAATGCTGCGCCTATGGGTGTTAAACCGGGCAGTATTCCCAATGCAGAGCCTCAAAATAATATAAATGAACAGGGAGGTCAGTTCTGATGAAAAACATTAAAAAGATTTGTGTATTATTAGCAGCCGTTTTTGTTTTTTCTTCTGTCCTTTGCTGTACAGCATTTGCAACAGGGGTTTCGGAAGGTTATGTAATTGATACTGACGTAGTTTACGCAGAACTCCCCGACGATTATACGTTGGATTTTGTGGATAATTATTTTTATTTTTCAGATGATGATTTCAACAGTATCGTTGTTGAAGCAATAGAAAATAAAGCAGCGCCCGACGGTATTACAGAACTTACGGAAGAGTTTGTAAAGGACTTTTTCTTGAATGTTTATTTGCTTGAGGGCGATGAAACTTATGCTGATTATTATAAATTAGAAGATGTTACCGCTAAAAAAACAAAGGTAAACGGAATTTCTGCCTATGAACTTATAGGAAAATACGCAGAAACAGACGATTGCGGAGATGAAAACTGCGAAGATGTCTATGTTTATCCGTTCTGTTCATATATTTTTGCAACTAAAGAAAATATCGTGATGGTTACATACGAAGAATGCGAAGATAAGGCAATTGATACCGAAGATATAAACCAAATTCTTGCAACTCTTGCAATTAACGGCACATATTTTGACGGTGATGTTCCCACTGTTACTCACGATTTTTCAACTGCTCCTGCTTACAAGGATGCTTTATTGAAAGCAGACGAGGAAATGTATTTCGAAGACGGTGACTTATTCGGTGGTGATGAAGAATTTGCCGCAGAAACAATGTTTGTTACAAAATTTGTGATGATTATAATTTTCGTAGTTCCCTTTGTAATAGTTGCAGTTGTTGCAGTAATAATGATTATTGTATATGCTAAAAATAAAAAGAAATTGAATGAATACGAATTAAAATACGGTTCTTTAGATAGTTATAACCCTTATATGCAACAGAATATGGGTGCATATAACTATAACGCAGGTACTGCTACAAATAACGGCTATGTACCCTATGTACAAATCCCTGTTCAGCAAAACCCTGTTACTCCCAATATGCAAAACGGTGCACCAAATATGATGCCCGAAATGAATAACGGCGATACTCCTAAAACAGGTACATATCCCGCAACAGAAAATCACGTTCCCGTACAACCCGAGAACGAACAACAATAATTTGAGGTGTAAAAAATGAAACAGTTTCCCATTGGTATTATCATCAACAGTTTTCGTACTGACATTCCCACATCAGTAAGAAAAGCGGCAGAATGCGGTGCACAGGGTATCCAGGTATACGCTACAAGCGGTGAAATGGCTCCCGAAAACCTTGTAGGCGCAAAAAGAAAAGAATTCCTTGACCTTGTTAAATCAAACGGTCTTGTAATTTCTGCTCTTTGCGGTGACTTAGGTGGCGGTGGATTTATCCACAAAGACCTTAATAAAGAAAGAGTTGAAAAATCAAAAAGAATTCTTGACCTTGCAAAAGAACTTGAAACAGATATTGTTACAACTCATATCGGCGTTGTTCCCAATGACCCCAACCACGACCGTTATAAAATTATGCAAGAGGCTTGCCATGAACTTGCAGAATATGCTGATTCAATAAATGCTCATTTTGCAGTTGAAACAGGTCCCGAAACAAGTGCAGTTTTAAAAGGTTTCCTTGACAGTCTTGATTCAACAGGCGTAGGTGTTAACCTTGACCCTGCAAATCTTGTTATGGTAACAGGTGATAACCCTGTAACTGCTGTTCACAATCTTAAAAAATACATAGTTCACACTCACGCAAAAGACGGTAAACAGATTTTCTTCAGAGATCCTGAAATCGTTTACGGAATTAAGAAGGATGTTATCGTAACAGACGATTCATTTATTGAAGTTCCTCTCGGTGAAGGCAGTGTTCCGTTCCCCGAATACCTTAACGCTCTTGAAGAAATCGGCTATAACGGCTTCCTTACTATTGAACGTGAAGTTGGTGACGACCCTGCAAAAGATATTCGCGCAGCAGTAGATTTCCTTAAAAAAACAATGGCATAAAATAAAGAAATCCACCTCAAAAAATGAGGTGGATTTTTTATTAGTCTTTTTTCTGATGTTCTGATGTAAATACATCAGCGACTTCACTGATGGTTATATATGCGTGAGGGTCAACTTCGTGGACAATTGCTTTAAGTTTTGCAACTTGAAAACGGTTGACAATAAAGTAAACCATTGTTTTCGGTTTATTTGAGTATCCGCCACGGACTTCAATTTTTGTTGAGCCTGTTTCAAAGACTTCCGACAGAATGTAACAAACATCATCGGGCATAGTGGTTACAATCATAGCGCATTTTGACCTGTCAAAACCTTCAACTATGAAGTCAACTGTTTTAAGAGCCGCACCGTATGCCACTATTGAGTATAAAGGTAAAATCCAACTGTTAATTACAATACCGCATATAATATATAAAATAACGTTATATACCATCACAAAAGTGCCCACGGTTATACCTAATTTTTTCGCAAAGACAACCGCCATAACTTCTATTCCGTCCATTGCACCGCCGAAACGTATGGCAAGACCGCTACCCACGCCCGAAATCATACCGCCGAACAAGGCACAAAGAAGTAAATCTGTTCCGGCAAGGGGAGAAGCGAGATTAACATCTATGGGTAAAACATCCGTTATAAGCCAAGCGGTTAAAGAATAAATCCCGACCGTATAAATTGCGTATACAGTAAAATGGCTACCCTGTTTTTTCAAACCGTATAAGAACAACGGTATGTTCAAAACAAGAAGAAATATTGAAAGGGTGAGATATTCGGGTGTTATCTGCGCCAAAAGCATAGATGTTCCCGAAATACCGCTGTCGTACAGTTTAACAGGGTTTAAAAATACGGTTATACCGAAAGCATTTATTATGCCGGCTAACGTAAGCATTATAAAGTTACGTATTTTGAATTTTTTTATGTTTTCAAGTATTTTTTGTTTTCTCGTCTTGTTCATAATCATCTCCCTTTAGGTTATATATTTAATTATATGCTGAAATTATAACATAAATTTAATTAAATGTAAAATAACAAGATTATGCCAACGCCGTTCCGAAAATTTTGCATTCCGCATTTTGAATTTTGCATTTTAAAAAACCGCCTGACCTTTTGGTCAAGCGGTTTTTGCTGTTATGCTTTTTTTGCTGTTACTTTTTTGATAATGAAGAGAGTTCCTATCATAAGTACCAATGCAATGGGTAATGCGATTATCCAGTTGGGAACGAAACCTGCAATAATATAACTTACTGCGGAAACGCCTGCAACTGTCAATGCGTATGGTAACTGAGTTGAAACGTGGTTAAGATGGTCGCACTGTGCGCCTGCGGATGCCATAATTGTTGTATCCGAAATGGGTGAGCAGTGGTCACCGCAAACAGCACCGGCCATGCAAGCGGAAATGGAAACGATTGTAAGGGGGTTGTCAGCAGAGAATACACTGAGTACGATGGGGATAAGAATACCGAATGTACCCCATGAAGTACCTGTTGCGAAAGAAAGACCAACTGCAATAACGAAGATTATTGCAGGAAGGAATGCCTGGAATGCACCTGCACTGCCTTCGATAAGTTGTGAAATGAATATCTTTGCACCGAGGGAGTCTGTCATTGCTTTAAGAGTCCAAGCACAAGCAAGAATCATAATAGCGGGAACCATCGATTTGAAACCTTCGGGAAGAGAATCCATAATCTGTTTGAAAGAAAGAACTCTTCTTGCAAGATAGTATGCAATTGTAATAATAATTGAAACAAATGCACCGTATGCAAGGCCCACAGAAGCATCACTGTTTGAGAAAGCAACAATGAAGTTTTCACCTGAGAAGAATCCGCCTGAATAAATCATACCGATTACGCAACTGATAATAAGAATGATAATCGGGATAACAAGGTCAATAACTTTACCCTTCTCGTTAACTGTCATTTCCTGAATTGCCTGTTCGGTACCGCTTGTGAAAAGGTTGCCGTTTTCTTTAGCGTTCTTTTCGTGCTTTTTCATAGGACCGTACTCAAGGCCGGAAATTGCAAGGAATATCATCATTACGATAGTAAGTAAAGCGTAGAAGTTGTAGGGAATAGCCTGAATGAAAAGGCTTATACCGCTTTCTGCGCCTGCACCTCTTGCGAAACCTGCAACTGCGGCTGCCCAGGAAGAAATGGGAGCAATAATACAAACAGGTGCTGCGGTTGCGTCAATAAGGTATGAAAGTTTAGCACGTGAAACTTTGTGAGAGTCTGTAACGGGGCGCATAACCGAACCAACTGTAAGGCAGTTGAAATAGTCATCGATGAAAATAAGAACACCAAGAGCAATTGTTGCAAGTTGAGCGCCTACTCTTGATTTAATGTGTGCTGTTGCCCATCTGCCGAATGCAGCGGAACCGCCTGCTTTGTTCATCATTGAAACAAGAGCACCTAATAGGATAAGAAAGAGAAGAATACCCATATTGTATGAGTCGGCAACGTTTGCAATAAAGCCGTCGCTTACTACGTGAACAAGAGTACCTTCAAAATTACCGCCTGCATAAATTGCACCGCCCACGATAATACCGATTACAAGTGAGGAATAAACCTCTTTTGTAATAAGAGCAAGAACGATTGCAATAATGGGAGCAAGGAGTGCTGCGAAAGTAGCGTATGTAGGAATAGACTCGCGTACTTTTGCAATAGCACTATCTACGTGTGCTTCAAAGTTCGGGTCTGCTTCAAGGTTATCTGCATAACTTTCTACGTAAGACAATGCAGAGTCACCGTCAGACAAGTCATAGTCTTTATAACCTTCGGGGTCAGATTCGTCATAGACGACTGTGAATTGATTTTCTGTCTGTACGGGGGCTTCAATAGCAGCAACATCGTTAGCAGGAACTGCTTCGGCTGATGCAGAGCAAATTGTACCCAATGTGAATGTAAAAATACACATTACAAGCACAGCAAAAAATCTGCGTTTTCTTGTGTTTTTCATAAAAAACATCCTTTTCCTTATTTAATATACAAATTTTATATTGTTATTTACCGTTTGTCAACCTAATAGGAATTTTTTGTCATTATTACATAAACAAAGGGGTCAGACTTTGTTTAAAAAAAATAAAACAAACGGCACACTACCGTTTGTTTTTCATTTTTTATTTACCCATAAGTTCCAACGGGTCTACATTTTTACCTTTGTAAATTACTTCAAAGTGTAAGTGGCTTAAATCTGATTTTTCACAAGGAACACTGTCCAGATAGCCTATAACCGCACCTGCTTTTACCGTGTCACCTGCTTTTACTTCCAAAACGTCTTTATTAAGTCCGCAATATTTTGCAATTACTTCATTTCCGTGGTCAATTTCCACTACTGTTCCGTAGAGTGGGTCATTATATACTTTGCTGACTTTACCGTAGGAAATTGCTAAAACCTGTGCTCCGTCAGCGCCCTTGAAATCTATTCCGGCGTGTGTTCGCCAATCTCCCATTGTTGCGTTATATATAGGGGTTTCGGGACTATAATCTTTAGTAATATCAGTACCTAAGGGGAGAGTGTAGTAATCTGAATAAGGTACGGCATATTCAGATTTCTCCGTTGTGCTTTCGGTGGTTTCGGTTTTTGTCTCAGTTTCGGTTTCGGTTTCTTCCGTGCGTGTGTCGGGTACATCCGTTAAATTCTGACGCACTTCAAAGTCCGGCTCTTCTGTTACATTGTAAATATTGATGTTTGGGTTTTCTGTTGTTGCAGGTAAAGTAATTTCTTCATTGGGGAAAGTTGCATTAAAACCCTCTAATGCATTTTCTGTTGCAATTTTTGCAGTAAGTGCACCGCCGACTGCGAAAAGCAAAGCAACTGCGTATGCAATTTTTACTCCGCGCATTCTTTGGCGGTGTTTTGTTGCTTCGTCTGTACGGTTACTTTTTGATGCCCTTATGGGTTGTGTTTCCGATTCCGGCTCATTTGAGGGGATTTCCATAGGATTTTTTTGTTCGTCGGGGGAATGAATATCGTTTCTGTCATCCATAATTAAACGCTCCTTTTTAAAGTCAGTTTAATTATTAACAGAATTTACAAAAATATACGTCGATTTATGTAACAACATTTATTTTTCAAAAAAGAAAATACACCGACTGAGGGGACAGACGGTGTATTTCCGGTACACGGTATAACACAATGCACCAAGGGTTTACTTGAGGAGGGGTTAGTTTCTGAAAAAAGAAACTAAGTACAAGTACTCGGGTGCGGCTCCCTTTCCAAGTACATTGACAGTATACTATAAAAAAGAATACAAAAGATGAACATTTTGTGAATTATCCGAAAACTTTGTCGTATTTTATCAGAAAAACAACAAATGTCGGAAAACATTACCATTGTGTTTCACGTGAAACAAAGAAATAACCGCACGATACATCGTGCGGTTGTGGTCTTTATTTCTTCGCGGCTTTTGCAGCAGCTTTTTCTGCTTTGATTTTATCATTCAAAGCTTTTTCTTCAGCAAGTCTTTTTTCATTTTCAATTCTTGCTTTTTCTACTGCTTCTTCGTGTCTTACCTTAGCCTCGTCATAAAGTGCTTCGATTTCTTCAAAGTGACTGTAATTTTCTTTCTGCTCTAAAATTTTCTTTGCATCAAGATAAGGCTTTGCGGCGCGGTTGAAGAATGCGTGCTTATCCATTTGAGCTTTTGAGTTTTTGCGTGCTTCATTGCGCTCTGCTTCCACAGATTTGATCTGAGCCTTGAGACCTTTGACTTTTTCATTGTCCTTAGCCTTTTTAGCAATTCTTAAATCGTTTGCAAGGTCTTTGAGTTTTGCATCGCATTCATCTTCGGCACCGAAGAATTTTTCGAGAACTGCGAAATCGGGCTGAACAAAATCCTGTCCGTTGCTAAAGTGCTTTTTAATAGCTTTGTAAGATGCTTTTTTATTCTTAGCAATTTCAACGGCGATTTTTCGTATAGCCTTTTCTTCCTTAGTTGATTTCGGAAGAGCCTTTGCAACTCTGATTTCTTCTTTAATAGTTGCAATATCTGTGGTGAGAAGACCGTCAAGACCGTTTATGAATACTTTTCTGTTTTCTGCAACCTCAAGTTTAACGGCATCGGTTGAGAATTTATCAAGTTCTTCACAAACGAATTTTGCTATTTCTATTTCCTCATTAAACTCTTTGTCAGCAAGGTAAGCTTTTTTAGCAGCCTTGCGTGCAACTTTGTCTGAAATGCCTTTATAAGATTTCTTATCTAAACTCTTAGGTGTAGCAACAGCCATTTCTTTGGATGTACGAATTAGTTCTACGCCTTCAACAAGAGTTGCATCTGTAAGAACACCGTTACCGTAGTCCTCAAACATAGCACGTATTTTAAGAACACGGACAATAGACTTTTGTTTTCTTTCGTTAAGGTCATACCAGAAGAACGGGATAACATTCATCAAAGCGCCAAATGCGGCTAAAACGATTAAAACATCAACAAGGCCTAAAAGAATATCGGGATCATAAAGTGCAGAATAAGCATTGGAGTAGTTATCCTGACCGCGTGCTAACTGTTCTTCAAGAATTTTTCCGACTGTGGTGAATTCATCTTTTCCCAAATTTATGACTCGATTGAGAATTTCGGGATCAGAAGTAACGAGTCTGGCATTTTTCTCAGTAATACCTCTTTGTTTGTAAATGAAGGGAAGAACAGAGGAGGTTGCGAGAGCCAATACAGTACCGATAGTATTTACTGCGGAGAACATACCGTCAATACGTTCGCCTGTTTTGTATTGCTGATAATCGCGGATGTCAGCCTGAATAGAGGGGTTGAGTATGTGAGCAAATGAACCCATAAGAGCATTAAGCCACAAGCAGGACATTATAAGAAGAATTGTGACATTATATGTAATCTCATCGGTAAAGAGAAGCATTGCCAGAATAAATACTATGTTAAACAGATTCGTTACAACGAGAACGGCTTTTTTACCCCATTTACGAATGCAGAAAGGTGCTGCAAGCATACCCCAAAGAGATGCGTTTCCGTAAACGGTCTGGATAATTCCGAAGGTAGCACCTGAACACGCTCCGCCATAATCATAGAGCCATCTCATTATGTTACTGTAAGAACTTTCAAGGAAACCTATCCAGCCTGCAAGGGAAATAATCCAGAAATATTTATTTTTGGCTACGGCTTTAAGAGCATCTGTAAACTTAATTTGTACTACGTGAGTTCTTGCCTGAACAATTTTTTCTTCCGTGTGTTTATAGACAACAATGCAAAGAAGAATACCCAATACTGTAAGAATAGGGTAAAGTAATCTGTAAACACGGATATCCGTTGAGTTGGACTTGAACAAATATTGAGCAATAAGAGGAGTGAAAAGATTTACAACAGTTGGAGCAAAGGAGTAAACGATACTCTTAACTGAAGCAACGTCGGCTCTTTCCTGGGAGTTGGGGGAAAGTACGTGAATAAGATTCTCGTATCCGTCATAAAAGAAATAGTAAAAAAAGTGCAGGAGAAGGTTGAGAACCATAACAATAGCACATTTTGCAATATATGCTAACGATTTACCTAAAATTACACGATCTCCGAAAATAGTGGTCAAAGCGTCGTACGGGAACCAAACCATAGTTACGCAGATAATAGCGGCAGGTATGGCCATAGTAACTATGTAAGGACGGTATTTACCGGCTTTGTTTCGGGTATTGTCGATGATGTTTGCACGAACTGCTGTAAGAGGTATATTCGCAAGAACTGCAATAACGTACATTGCGTATAAATCCATAGGCGCAATACCCAATACACTTGAAAGCAAGGTATTGTTAGCGGAAAGTAAGCAAGCAGTACCCATTGTGATAATCATATAGGCACCGATACCGCCACCGGAATATGCGGCAATTTCGCGGAAGGTCATATAGCGACCTGCCATAGGAGTTTTCCAATAGGTTTTTACCTTGGAAACACCCTCAAGGGCTTTTTCTTTTAAATTCATTACGTTTCTCCTTTTTATGAGATTTGTTTACACATATCATAAGTATACCATAATATATAGATTACTGCAAGTAAAAAAATATAGAGAAACATATGATGTTTCACGTGAAACAAAAATAAATTAGGAGTTAGGAATTAGGAATTAGGAGTTTCGGAACGCTTGCGCGTTGATTATATATTTCTTTCGCATAGAACAACTATTTACCGCTAAAAATTATTTTATACATAAAAAATTACCGTAGAACAACAAAACAGATTTCTGTTCTACGGTAGTTTTAATTATCAGTAAATTTATTGTTGCGGTTCAGGCAAGCCGAGCCCTACGATAATTTGTTTTCTGCATAAATGATTTATAAATTGCCAACGCAGTTCCGAAATTTGCCATTTTCCATTTCCAATTTGCCATTATAATAGCCGTGCGCAGCACCCTTAACTCCTCATTCCTCACTCCTAATTCCTAATTAAAAAACCGCCTGCAACAGCAGACGGTTTTTGGTTTTATTCATCATCGTCATCAAGTTTAGCATCTGCTATAACTTTTTCTGCGATATTGTTAGGAGCATCTTCGTAGCGTGCAAATTCAAGGGTGAAGTGACCTCTGCCTGCTGTTACTGAACGAAGTGCAATAGCAAAGTCGCTCATTTCAGCCATGGGAACTTCTGCAACGAGTTCCTGTGTCTTTGCGTCTTCTGCAGGGCCCATACCTAAAACCCTGCCTCTACGTTTGTTAACATCGCCGAGAATATCTCCAAGGTTATCATCGGGAATATATGCTCTGAGAGTTCCGATAGGTTCAAGTATTGTGGGAGATGCTTCGGGGATAGCGGCTTTAAATGCTATACGTGCAGCCATTTTGAAAGCCATTTCGGAAGAGTCAACAGGATGGTAAGAACCGTCGTGGAGACAAGCCTTAATACCAACCATAGGATAGCCTGCAATAAGACCGCCGGCTACGCATTCGCGCAAGCCCTTTTCAACTGCGGGGAAGAAGTTCTTGGGAACTGCACCGCCTACAACTTCATCGGAAGTAAATACGAAATCCTCTTCGCCTGCATAGGGTTCAAAACGGATGAAAACGTCACCAAACTGACCGTGGCCACCGGACTGCTTTTTATGACGGCCCTGTTTATCAACAGTTTTGCGGATAGTTTCTCTGTAAGCAACACGGGGAGCAGTGAGTTCAACTTCAACACCGTATTTATTTTTAAGTTTAGAAACAATAGATTCAAGGTGCTGTTCACCAAGACCGGAGATGATCTGTTCTTTTGTTTCTTTGTTGGTATAGAATTTCATTGCGCCGTCTTCTTCAGCAAGTTTATTAAGACCGGAAGCAACTTTATCTTCTTCACCTTTTTTAACTACGTTAACTGCCATTGAATAGCAAGCAATGGGGAAGTTAACGCCGTCAAGAGTAACGGGATTTTTGGCATCACACATTGTATCGCCTGTTTTGAAGCCGGAAAGTTTTGTAACAACACCGATGTCACCTGCAACGATTTCGGCAGCATCTTCTTGTTTACCGCCTTTAACCATAACGATTTTGCCCATTTTATCTTCTTCTTCGGTGCGGGCGTTATAAGCCTTTGTAGCGGCAGTAATTCTACCGGAAACTACTTTGAAGAAAGACATCTTACCAACGAATGGGTCAGAAACGGTTTTGAAGCATATAGCAGCAAGAGGTCCGTTTTCGTCACATTCAATATCGCCTTCGCCCTTGGGTGAGGGTGCAAGTTTTGTAATACCGTTCATAAGAAGGTCAACAGCGTCAGTTGTAAGACCGGAGCAAGCATAAACAGGAACAACAGTACCGTCTGCAACACCCTGTGAAAGACCGAAAACTATTTCATCGTGTGTAAATTCTTCGCCTTCAAAGAACTTCATCATAAGTTCATCGTCACCGGAAGCAACAGCCTCGGTAAATGAAGCGTGAATATCTTCAATGATACTGTCTTCGGGAATAGCAACTTCTGTTGCTTTGCCGTTATCATATTTAAATGCTTTATTCTGAAGGAAGTTTACGTAACACTCAACCTTACCGCCAACTATGTAGGGGATTACAACAGGGCAAACAGCGGTGCCGTATTTTTCTTTAAGAGCATTAAGAGTTTTGTAGAAGTCGCGGTCTTCGCCGTCACATTTTGAAACGGCTACGAATTTTGAAAGACCGTTTCTGTCAGCGGTACGCAATGCTTTTTCAGCGCCGACATCAACGCCGTGGCCCGATGAAAGAACAACTATAACAGTTTCGGCTGCGCGAATACCTTCGCTTCTGCCACCTTCAAAATCAAAAAGACCGGGAGTGTCAATAATGTTAATTTTTCTGTTGCGCCATTCAAAGTTGGCAACTGCTGAAGAAACAGAAACCTTTCTCTTTTTTTCTTCCGCATCGAAGTCAAGAACGGTGTTACCGTCTGTAACTTTACCGAGTCTGTCGGAAGCACCGGAAAGATAAAGCATAGCCTCTGCAAGAGTAGTTTTACCTCTGCTGCCGTGACCAGCAATGACAACATTGCGGATATTTTCCTTAGTGTATGCTTTCAAAAGAATTCCTCCCTAATAGCGTATTACCGCTATGGTTTTTATAAAATTTAGTACGCCTGAAACAAAAAATATTATAAAGGGTGACTATACTTTGGTATTTTAGCACATATTTTTCGCCGTTTCAATGATTTTTTTGAGTAAAATGCAAAGATTATTGATAATATATAATAACTAACGCCGTTTTTTATGTAATATGTTACGATTTTTGGAATGTTATGTTTTTACAATTGAAAAATTAAAAAGGGTGTGCTAATATAGAGTGTAGTATGAGTTGTTATACTCTGATATAAGCGATTTGAATGAAAACATCTCAAATATGGAGGTTTTTTATAATGAACGAAAATAATATGAACGGTAATTTAAATAACAATTCTGTACCCAAAAAGCCCGTAGCACCACCTTTAGTACCCAAGGGCGAGGCTAAGAAACCGGAAGTAAAGAAAACAGTTGCGCCTGTTGTTACCGATAAGAAAGAAAAGGGAAAAGACAAAAAATTTCTTTACATACTTATTCCCGTTATTGCGATTATTCTTGTGGCAGCAATTATTATTGCGGTCGTTCTCAAAAAAGATAAGACAGAAAAAACTGATCCCACAACAACAAAAGTAATCGTTGCCACAGATGAAAACGGTGTTGCAATTACTGATGCAAACGGTGTTCCTGTTACGATTGTTCCCGAAACAGAGGTTGTTAATGTTACCGATGCAAATGGTGTTCCCGTAACAGATAATAAAGGTAACAATGTAACAACCGTCGTATATAAAGAGGTTGATGTTACGGTTAATGTGGCAGTTACTAATGAAAACGGTGAAGAAGTGACTAACAGCAAGGGTGAGGTTGTTACACAGCAGGTAGTAGTGCCTCAGGATCCTAATCAAGCGGGTAACGGTAGTGTTGTTTTAGGAACAACTGCCGTAGCTATTACCGACGGCCAGGGTAATACTGCAGTTGACAACGAGGGTAATCTTTTCACAACTATTGTTGAACTTACAAGTAACCCCATCGCAGTTGAACCTGCAGCACTTGACTGGAAAGCATCAATGGGTGGTACAGCCGCTGACTATTTCTCAAGCATTGCAACAGATACAGACGGTAACTACATTGCCGCTAATGTTACAAACTCAAAAGACGGTAATTTTAAAGAGTATGCTGAACTTAAGTACGCTGCTCCGTACACCGTTCTTGTAAAATACGATAAATCAGGCAACATCAAATGGCAGAAACCTATCGGAAGCACAAGGGGTATGCTCGCACTTACAGATGTTATTCCTACTGATGACGGCGGATTCTATGCAGTAGGTTATGGTAAAAATGTGGGCGGTAAAACCGGTATTGGTTACTATGACTGTGTAGTTTACAAATTTGATAAAAATTGTAATGAAGTTTGGTGTAAGATTTTCGGTACATCTACTGTTGATATGTTTAACGGTGCAACTCTTACTTCCGACGGCGGAATAGTTGCAGTAGGTTCAGTAGGTAACAATGACGGTGATGCAGAAGGTTTCGGTAAAGAAGAACTCCAGTCTGCTGCATGTATTGTTAAGTATGATGCAAACGGTAACCTTGTATGGAAAAACATTCTTGGCGGTAACCAGGATTACTTCAACAATGTTGTTGAAGGTACGGACGGTGGTTTTTACTGTGTAGGTAACTTCTATTCAGGTGTCCTTTTCAAAGGCTTAGGTTCTTCTGATTCCGCTGTTGTAAAAATTGACAATAACGGTAAATATGTCGGTGTTGCTCCTGTTGCGGGTAGAGGTATTGAGTCATTTACAGGCATTACTGCTTGTAAGGACGGTGGCGTTGTTATTGTAGGTAAATCCAATTCTTCTGATTCGGGTAACACAGAAAGTACATTCGTTTCAGACCTTGCTTCACGCGGAGGTTTTGACGCATATATTATGAAATTCAACAATGATTTGACTTTCGGTTTTGCGAAGCCTTTCAGAGGTCAGTATGACGATGACCTTGTGGATGTTGTTGAAAAATCAGACGGTACGTTTGTTGCCACAGGTAAATCAAATTCATCCTCACGTGACCTTAAAGGTATTACTACACGCGGTGGCGATGATATGGTTATTGCTTCCTTTGATAAATACGGAAATCTCACTTGGGCACGTTCTTTCGGCGGAACCCAGAATGAAAGCGCAACCGCAATTTGCTTGGCAGAAAAAGACGGTTATGTTATTGCAGGTCGCACACTTTCAAAGGATATTGATATGAAAGGTATCTCGCAGTATGTTAACGGAAAATCTGTTGGTGTTATTGCAAAGTTCCCCGAATAAGATATGATTAAAATTAAATGTGACTATTTGGGCGGCGCAGTCGCCGTACCTACTGATGTTATTGATAAGCACTTAAAGCTTGCACCTGTTGCAAGCTTTAAGGTTTTGCTTTTTATTTTAAGAAATCCCGAGGGCACTGCCGATGCTGAGCAAATTGCAATGTGTACGGGTCTTGCAAAACTTGATGTTACAGACTGTCTTAACTACTGGGAAAGTAACGGTGTTATATCCATTGACGATGAAATTAACGAAGAAGCGGTAAAAACGGCAATAGGTAACGCAAAATGCGTTAAAACTCCTGAAGAAAAAACGGACAAGTCCGAAAATAAAAATGTAAATGTAAGATCTTTGCCTGTTAAAAAACCAACGCAGCGAGAAATTGCTATGCGACTTTCCGAAGAACCGGAACTTACTTTAATCTGTAATGAAGCGCAGACTATTCTCGGTACATTCGGTTATGATACCCAGGCACTTATCGTAATGATTTATGATTTTTTCGGTTTTCCGCCCGAAGTAATTATTACACTTCTCCAACATCAGAAATTTGAAAAGAAAACATCTTCTGCTGCAATAAAAAGCAGAGCAGAGGATTGGGCTAAACGAGGTATCGATACACTTGAAGCAGTAGAAAAAGAACTTCTTGTGCTTGAAAAAATAAATGAAGTTTATAATATCGTAAAAGATACGGCAGGTTTTACAAGCGAGTCGCCGTCACCCCGTGTTGCTAAATATCTGCGCCAATGGGCAGGTGAATGGAACTGTTCGTCTGAACTTATAAATTTTGCTCTCGAAGAGGCAAACAAAGTTCTTACCGATGCAAATAAACTGCTTAAAAAGTGGGCAAATTCGGGCATCACTACACCCGAGGAAGTTAAAATTCAACAGAAAAAATCTTTACCTAAAGAAGTAAAGAAATCATACGACACAGAAAAAGTCGGCAGAAACAGTGTTCTTGATTGGGCTAAGAGATATGCCGCAGAGGAGGAGAATGAATGAAATTTTCCGAAATAATTTATCAGAGAGCAGAAAATGAACTCAGAAACAGGCGCGAGCAGGCTGAAAAACTTGCATCTGTGCGCCGTAAAGAGTTTATTGTGAAAAATCCCGAACTTCTCGATATTGAAAACGAAATGAAAAATGCGGCACTTGAAGTTATACGCAGTGTTGGTGCAGACGGTAAAAAGGTTGATATTTCACAGATTGCAAAAAGAAATCTTGAGGCGCAGGAAGCAAAACGCTCTTTAATAAAGGCAGCGGGCTATCCCGAAGATTACCTTGATATTCCCTATACTTGCAAAAAGTGTAAAGACTCGGGTATTTTCAACGGTAAACTTTGCGAGTGCCATCTGGCACTTTTGCAACAGTTATCAGTAGGCGAACTCGCTTGCAGTCCTATGCTTGCGCGCTCCACTTTTGCAACTTTTGATATTAAATATTACAGCGATATAAAAGATACCGATTTAGGTTTTTCACCCCGCGAATATATGCGCGGTTGTTTTGAAATGCTTAAAGCATATGCCGAAAACTTCACTGTGCAGAGCAACAGTTTCTTCTTCAGCGGCGGTACGGGACTTGGAAAAACACACCTTGCACTCGCTATTCTTAACCGACTTACTCAACGCGGTTTCAGCGTTTACTATAATTCTGCATCAGGCATTATAAAACAACTTGAAAAAGAGCGTTTCGGCAGAAGTGTTGACAGCGTGGAGGAAGAAATCGAAAAAAGTGACCTGGTTATTGTTGATGATTTAGGTGCAGAATTCGCAACACCTTTTGCAGAGGCAACGGTAAATGAACTTGTTAATAATGCGATACTTTCAGGTAAACCTATGATTATGATTTCAAATCTTTCCGTAGACGAACTTGAAGAACGATACGGTCAGCGTGTAGTTTCGCGGCTTAATTCCTTTGAAGTTATTGAATTCATAGGTGAAGATATAAGACAGTTGAAAAAATAATTTAACCACGGAGGTTTTTATATGTTAAAAGGTATTCCCAATATTATTTCACCCGAACTTCTCAAGATTCTTGATGAAATGGGTCACGGTGACGAAATTATTATCGGTGACGGAAATTTCCCCGCAGCATCTAACGCACAGCGCCTTATTCGTTGCGACGGACACAATGTTCCCGAACTCCTTGATGCTATTTTGAAACTTATGCCCCTTGATTCTTATGTAGACAGTCCTGTTATGTTAATGCAGACAACAAAGGGAGACCCCACACCTACTATCTGGGCAGAATATCAGGAAATTGTAAATAAACACAACGGCGAAACAAAAATGTCTGAAATTGAGCGTTTTGCTTTTTATGACAGAGCAAAAACTGCTTATGCTATTATCGCAACAAGCGAAATGGCATTGTATGCAAACATAATTCTTAAAAAAGGTGTTGTGACAGAATGAGAAAAAACCGTCTGCGACTGCAGGCGGTTTTTTAATGACTTGCAATTTTTGTAATAATATGCTACTATATACTAGAACATTTGTTCATAAAATGATTTCGGTGAGAAAATGACAGAATATATTCTTATTTACATACTATGTATATCCATAGTTACTGCAATTATAACCGCATACGATAAAAGGGCTGCAAAGAAATATCCAAAACACCGTGTTCCTGAAAATGTGCTTTTGATGTTAGCAATATCAGGTGGTAGTGTAGCAGAACTTTTAACAATGCTCAAAATCCGACATAAAACAAAACACAAAAAGTTTATGATAGGACTGCCTGTAATCATAGTTTTGCAGATGATTGTGATTACAATCGGCGCTTTGCGCCCCTTAATTCCTAATTCTTAATTCCTCATTCCTAATTCAAAAAAGGTGGTGATAACCGTGGTAGATCTTGATACAAGAGTACAGTTTCTGAAAGGCGTAGGTGAAGCAAGAGCCAAAACCCTTGCAAAACAAGGAATATTCAGCGTAGGAGATTTATTGAGAAATTACCCCAGAGCCTATGAGGATTGGAATAATGTAACCTCTATTCGCGATGCCGGGATAAATGAAAGTGTCTGTTTAAAGGCCGTAATTGCCGAACGCCCTGCAGTCGTGCGAATAAACGGTGGGAAAATGCTTGTAAAAACCGCAATTGCAGACGGCACAGACTATATGCACATAGTGTTTTTTAACAACAAATATGTAAAAGACCAACTTATAGAAAATGAAGAATATTTATTTTTCGGAAAAATATCACAGGATAAATACGGCGCAAAAACTATGCTTTCACCACGGTTTGAAAAGTCACCCGAAAAGCAGAGAATACGCCCTGTTTATAAGGCAACCTCTGCCTTATCTTCTAAGACAGTTGAGCGACTTACAGAAAACGCACTTCGTGAGATAAAAGGAAATATCCCTGAAATTATTCCTGATTATGTTATTAAAAAATATAAACTTATGGGATTTGAAGATGCTTTAAGAACTGTCCATTTTCCCGAAACCGAAAAGGACCTTTCCCTTGCAAAAAGAAGGCTTATTTTCGAAGAACTTCTTCTTTTGCAAATGGGGCTTTTAAGCGAAAAATCTACGGGAGGCAGCAGAGTATCAAAACCTGTAGAAAAAGATTTTTCCGAGGAGTTTTACAGAACTTTACCTTTTGAGCCGACCAACGCCCAAAAAAGAGCCGTTTCGGAAGCAATAGACGATATGCAGAAAAGAAAGCCGATGAACAGACTCTTGCAAGGGGATGTGGGCTCGGGTAAAACTGCAGTTGCTGCAGCACTTATGTACAGCGCAATGAGAAACGGTTTCCAAAGCGCTCTTATGGCGCCTACGGAAGTTCTCGCAAATCAGCACTATAAAACCCTTGTGAATTTCTTCGGTGAAGATATAAAAGTTGAACTTCTTACAGGTTCGGTTACTGCTAAAAACAAGCGACTTATACGCGAAAGACTTGAAAGTGGCGAAAGTTTTATTGTTGTGGGAACTCACGCAATAATTCAGAATGATGTGGCTTTTAAGAATCTGGGTCTTGTAATTACCGATGAACAACACCGATTCGGTGTAGGTCAAAGGGCGAATTTATCCGCGAAAGGCGAAAACCCCCATACGCTTGTTATGTCTGCAACACCTATTCCGCGAACGCTTGCAATGATGATTTACGGCGACCTTGATATTTCTGTTCTTGATGAACTTCCCAAGGGCAGACAGCCTGTAAAAACATACTGTGTGCCTACAAGTTATCACGAGAGAATATATAAATTTTTAAGAAAAAATATCGCATCAGGCAGGCAATGCTATATAGTTTGCCCGCTTGTTGAAGAAAGTGACAGTGACCTTGTACCCGCTACGGAGTATTATGATTACTTAAAAAGCACATATTTTACCGACTGCACCTTAGGGCTTCTTCACGGTCAGATGAAACCCAAACAAAAGGACGAGGTAATGCGCCGTTTCTACGCAGGCGAGATAGATTTACTAGTTTCAACTGTCGTTATTGAAGTGGGTGTGGATGTACCTAATGCTACTGTTATGGTTATTGAAAATGCCGAAAGATTCGGACTTTCGCAACTTCATCAGTTAAGAGGTCGAATCGGCAGAGGTACAGAGGAGAGCACCTGTGTGCTTTTGTCCGATGCTCAAAATGACGAGGCAAAAGAGCGTTTTGATATAATGTGCAAAACTACCGATGGTTTTGAGATTGCAAAGAAAGACCTTGAACTTCGCGGTCCCGGAGATTTTTTTGGTTCCCGTCAGCACGGTTTACCTGATATGCGAGTAGCAAATCTCATGACAGACACACGAATACTTTACGAAGCACAGAAAACTGCTAAGGAAATAGTTGATGGCGATATGGTTCTGAGTGAAGAGGAAAAATCCGCATTGGAAAAAGAAGTAAATAAACTGTTTGTAAGAGTGAGTATGAACTAAAAAGTCGATGCAAATGCATCGGCTTTTTTAATTTTCGTTTAAAACATCTATTGACTTTGTTTACTATACAGTTGTATAATAAAGTGATTTAATGTAGATTATTGTCGGAAAGTGTTTTTTGAAAACATTTTTTTGCGTTTTTCTTCTTCGGAGGGGTAAAAAATGATTGATATACATTGTCATATATTACCGGGATTGGATGACGGTGCGGGTAATATGAGCGATGCAATTGAGATGGCGGATCTTGCCGCTTCCTCGGGAATAAAAAGTATAATAGCGACACCTCACAGCAATATTCCGGGTGGTTACCGTAATTATTGGAGTTTATCGTTGGAAGATGATATAAAAATTTTGCAGTCGGAAATTAACAATCGAAATAACCCACTGACAATTTACTGTGGGCAGGAAGTTTTTCTTGCATCAGGTTTTATGGAACTTTTACATAAAGGAAACTTTATAACACTAAACCGTTCCAGATACATACTTGTTGAGTTTGATATGCTCGAACAGGCAAATGTGGCATACAGAAAATTGGAACAACTTATATCAGAAGGCTATGTTCCTATTGTTGCACATCCCGAACGCTATGGATTTGTTTGGGAACAAAAAGAATCGGTTTACAGAATGAAAGACCTGGGCGCATTGCTTCAGGTAAATAAAGGCAGTCTTAAAGGCCGTTTCGGAAAAAATGAAATGGATGTTGCTATTGAAATCGTAGAAACTTTTCAAGCGGATTTTATTGCGAGTGACGCTCACAGTCAGTATAGCAGAACGCCTTATCTTGCAGATGTTCATGAGTTTATTTCAGAAACATATTCATCGGATTACGGTGATTTACTTTTAAAAGTAAATCCACAAAAAGTTCTTAATAACGAAACCATTTACAGTTTCTGACAATTATAAAGGAGAACATTTTTCATGTTAAAAGTGCTTCGCATAGCAACACTTTTTTTGTTCGTTGCAACAGTAGGTATTTTTGCTCTGTTTTTTGTCCATGAAAAAAAGAATACCGATACAACTTACCCGGAAATCAAAATCGTTGGAGATGTTATTGAAGTCAGCATTGATGCAACTGAAGAAGATTTTCTCAAAGGTGTTACCGCATATGACGGAAAAGACGGAGATATTACCTCCAATATTGTGGTTGAGACAATATCTAAGTTTATAGAGCCGGGTGTTTGCAAAGTTACTTACGCAGTGGCGGACAGTGACAATCACGTTGTCAAAAATTCGCGGACAATCAAATATAACGATTACACACCGCCTAGATTTATAATGAATCGTGCTTTGGTATTTAATGTAAATGAAACGGTTGATATCAGCAGCGCCATAGGTGCGGTTGATTCAATAGACGGTGACATCAGCGATAAAGTGGTAATTACAGCTACTGATTATACCGCCGATACTGTGGGTGTGTTTTCCGTTTCCGTTCAGGCAACGAACAGCAACGGTGATATAATTTATATTGATATGCCCTTGCATATTGAAGATACAAGCGTTTTAGCTCCTGTTATCGAATTGAGCGAGTACCTGATATATGTTAAAAAAGGTCAGGAACCTGATTTTAATAAATATATTGAAAGTGTAACTACCATTAACGGACAACCTATTGAATACGATATGATAGTTTCAACGAATTTCGATAGTAATATCCCCGGTGTATATAGCGTTAATTTTTATGCTACCACTACGGAGGGCTATCAAAGTCACAGTGTTTTAACAGTTGTGGTAGAGGAGTAAAGACATTGAAACAAGAAAGAATAAATATCCTTGAAATAATAGAATGGCACAGTCTGTTGCGTGACGTAATACGAAACTTCTGGGCAATTATCCTTGCAGGCATAATTGCGTTTTTAGGTATATATATTGCAGAACATAGCGTATATTCACCTACATACGAAAGCAAAGCAACTGTAGTTGTCCGTGCAAAATCTGCTACTACGGGCGCGTATACAAACCTTGCAGCGTCAACAGAAATGGCAAATATATATACAAAGGTATTTACTCAGCCGTCTATGAAAAAACTTGCTGCAGAAAATATCGGCCTTGACAGTTTTAACGGAACGATAAAAACCTCTGTGTATAATTCCACAAACTTAATGAATATATCCGTAACATCATCTGATCCCGAGACAGCATATAAATTACTGAAATCAGTGTTGGTAGTCTATCCCAATGTTTCCGAAGCAGTTTTCTCAAACAGTGTTATTGATGTTATAGTGTCTCCGGAAATGCCGGTATCCCCGTCAAACACAATTTCAAATTCCCGACGTATTCAGCTATCTTTGTTGGTTGCAGCGGCACAGTTTGCACTTATTCTTGTGCTTTCTTTTTTAAGAGGAACGGTTAAGAACGAAAGAATTTTTGAAAGAAAGATAGACGGCAAACTGTTGGGTACTGTTGCTCATGAAAAAAGGCCGTTATCATTTATTCAGAAACTCAGAGGAAAGAAAAGAGCGATACTTATAGATACTGCCTTTGCAAGTCTTGAATTTACCGAGAACTATAATCAGATCGCAACCAAAATGGAATATATGCGCAAAAACAATAACAGTAGGGTTTTTACCGTTACAAGTATTGCAGAAAATGAAGGAAAGTCTACAACTTCTGCAAATATCGCTATTTCTTTGGCAAACCGAGGGTACAATGTTGTTTTAATGGACCTTGATTTACATAAACCATCTATGTATAAGATTTTCAAACATCGCGAATCATTGGTTAACGAGTTAAGTGATGTTTTATCAGGAAAAATACCGCCAAAAGATTATGAGTTTTTCAGGTATAAAAAATCAAGTCTGTATTTAGCGTTTAACAGGAAACCTTGTTCGGATGCATCCGAGTGGCTTGGTTCAGGTGCGGTTAAAGAATGTATTGATGCTATAAAAGAAAAAGCAGATTTTATAATAATAGATACACCTCCAACATCTGTTTCTGCTGACGCTATGAGTATTATAAAGATTTCTGATAAGGCTATTCTTGTTGTGAGAACAGATGTGGTAGATGCTCCCGATATTAACGATACCATAATGACTATCAGCAATATAGGCGGAAGTTTTGCAGGATGTGTTCTGAATGATGTATATAAGCCATTTACATTGTTCGGACAATTAGGGACTGATGCAAGAGGATATCATACCTACAGATATAGTTCTTATAAACGTTATAAAGGAAATGGAAAAAAGAATCTTTCAGAGCATTTGTTGGATATGGAAGTTCTTACTTCCGTAAAAGGAAACCCAAAAGTAGAGGATTAACTATGGCTGTTAACGAAAACAGGAAAACTGAAGTTACCGAGAATAACGAAGTGGTTGACGAAAGATATCTTGATTTTTATATCAGCGATTTCTGGAGAGGCTTTGTTAAGTTTTGGTGGGTAGGCGTTGTGTTTGCCATACTTTTCGGCGGAACGATGTTTTATATAAATTATTCAAACTATACTCCCAAGTACACTGCATCTGCTACGTTTACGGTACATACCCAGAACGCCACTCTTTCAGGAGATGGCGGTGTCTCGGCATATTCTTTTTACTATGATCGTGGAACAGCAGATCAGTTGGCATCGGTTTTTCCTTATATACTTCAGAGCGAAATTCTTCAGAAACAGGTATGTGAGGAGTTGGGTGTTGACAAAATGCCCGCATCTGTTTCGGCAAGTTCTGTGCCGGAAACTAATATGATTACTCTCACAACTACCGGAAGTGACCCTCAGTTGACATATGATACGCTAGTTTGTGTAACTGAAAATTATTCTTCAGTTTCAGAATATATTGTAGGACAGACAAAACTTGTTATGATTTCTCCGCCGGTTGTACCGACGGAGCCTACTAACCTCCTTGATTGGCGTTCGGATACACTTACAGGTGTATTTTTCGGGTTACTTATAGGTGTTGTATGGATAATTTCATATGGTATGTTGCGTCGTACTGTTCGTACAAAGGATGATATAAGGCGTGAACTTAACCAAAAATGTATAGGTGTGTTGCCCCACGTATTTTTCAAAAAATATAGAAGCAAAGTAGATTTAAGTATACTTTTAACGAATCCCCTTATAGGAAATGCGTTTTTAGAGGCTTTACGTCTGTTAAGAGATTCGGTGCATAACAGATTGGAACCCGAAGATAAAGTTGTTATGGTTACAAGTACGGCTCCCGGGGAAGGCAAATCTGTTACTGCACTGAACCTTTCGGCAATGTTTGCAAAGAATAATGATAGAATACTCATAATCGATGCTGACCTTAGAAATTCAGGCATATCAAGACTTTTAAAAGAAAAAACCACAGAGGTTAAAAAGGAAATTCAAAATGAAAACGGTGAAAACATTTACAGTATCAGCAGGGTTGAATCTCTGAAACTTGATTTACTTAGTTTTAACACTTCAGCAAACCGTTTGCATAAGTTGATGCGTACATCAACATTCAAGAAAATAATTGACGTGCTTCGTAAAGATTACGATATGATTTTTATAGATACACCCCCCTGTGGTATGCTTTCGGACGCAGGTATTATTGCGGGCGCTGCTGATGCCGCAATATATGTTATAAAGCAGGATACGGTTATGGATGTAAGTATCCGTGAGGGTCTCGACTCTTTAGTTTCAACTGATATTAAATTACTCGGCTGTGTCCTGAACGGTACTGTGGGAGGTATCGGCGGTTACGGTAGTAACTACGGCTATGGCTACGGTTATGGCAGATATAAAAAATATTATAAATACGGTAAATATTACGGCAAGTACGGCTATGGCTACGGTTACGGAAATAACCGCAGAAGACATAAGAGGAAAGAAGTGCAAAAATGAGAAAACCCAAGGAATATACATCGCTTTTTCGTAGTATGAGTGGTGAATGGAAATGGCTTTTACGATATGTGTCACGCTATCGTAAAGAAATATTTCTGTACGTTGTAATTGGTCTTTTAGGTATAGGTATGGGCTTAGGGTCAACGGTTGCCTCAAAATATCTTATAGATGCAGTTGTTTCACACAGTAACGATACCATTGCTGTTACCGCTGCAATGGTTATAGGTCTTGCCGTTTCACAAATTCTCATAAGCGCGGGAACATCGCGTATTTCTTCGGTTGTGGGTACACGTATCAATAATGAAATAAGAAGTAATATTTATGAACATATAGTTTTATCCCGATGGGAAGATATAAACAAATATCATTCCGGAGACCTTATAAACAGACTTGAAGGAGATGCTAATACTGTTTCAAACAGCATAATTTCCTTTATCCCCAATGTATTTACAAGATTTGCTCAGTTTTTCGGTTGTTTGATAATAGTTTTATATTATGATCCCACAATGGTATTTTTTGCACTTATGAGTGCGCCGTTTTTATTCTTTTCATCAAGATTTTCGGCTAAAATGATGCGAAAATTTAATTTACAAAGCAGAGATATGAACGGTAAAATTATATCTTTCGGCGAAGAATCGATGCAGAATCTTCAAACTATAAAAGCATTCGATTTAACACGCAGATATACAAATAACTTTAGAGTTCTTCTTGAAAGTTACAGAAAAATGAGACTTGATTATGACAAGTTTTCTATCATTATGTCAATTTGTATGTCGCTTATAGGACTTGTTGTTTCATACTCCTGTTACGGATGGGGTGTTTACCGTCTTTGGCAGGGTGCAATATCCTACGGAACGATGACGTTGTTCTTGCAACTTTCAGGTCAGTTAACAACATCTTTTTCGGCATTGGTTTCTTTAGTTCCCGGTGCAATTTCCATAGCAACGGCGGCAGGTCGGGTTATGGCGGTAACTAAACTTCCCTGTGAAAATGATATAGATAAAGAAAAAGCCGAAGACATGTTAAAAACTGCTTCCGAAAAGGGTGTTACGGTTTCAGCGAAAAATGTAACTTATACTTATGACGGCGGAGACAGGGCAGTTCTTAATGATGTGAATTTCTCTGCTGCCCCCGGCGAAACAATTGCTTTTGTAGGTCCGTCGGGTGAGGGTAAGACAACCCTTTTGCGTTTGATTCTCGGCCTTGTAGAGCCTGATTCAGGTAAAATGGAAATGGAAACAGACGGAGAAATTATTGAAATTTCCGACAGTACAAGAAGATTCTGTTCTTATGTTCCTCAAGGTAGTGCTGTATTCTCGGGTACGGTTGCGGATAATCTTCGCATTGTAAACCCGGAAGCCACCGAGGAAGAAATAATTGATGCTTTGAAAATTGCGGATGCATGGGGTTTTGTGGAAGAACTTCCTATGGGTATCAATACGTTTATCGGTGAGCGCGGTGTGAATTTCTCCGAGGGACAAATTCAGCGAATATCCATTGCCCGCGCTGTTTTGCGTAAAGCACAGGTTCTTGTTATGGATGAAGCAACGTCTGCACTTGATGCTAAAACAGAAAACAGGGTGCTGAAAAACTTAATGTTATCAGACCCGAAACGTACCTGTATAATTACAACCCACAGACCCAGTATGCTTCAGTATTGCAACAGAGTATACAGAATCGGTGAAAACGGCTCTTTGGAAATTGACGGCTAAGTATCGTAAATGGGAGATGTTTATATGTTCTATAAACTTAAAGACGGATTTATTGTCCGTAAAATAGGAAAACAAATTATGGCTGTTCCCGTAGGACAGCAAACATCTCAGATACACGGTATGATTGCTTTAAGCGAAAGCGCAGAGATTCTGTGGAAAGCCCTTGAAAAAGGCGCAGATGAAGAAAGTCTTGTTGATATTCTTACGGAAATTTATGAAATTGACAGAGTTCAAGCCTCAGAGGACGTTAAAAAGTTCCTTTCAGGACTTAAAGAGCAAGGAGCGTTGTTATGACTGATTGCGAACAGCATATGTCGGATGCTTTGCTGTTTTTGCAAAGTTGGGCAAAAGAGAATACAGTTCCTCTGAATGTTACGTTTGAATTGACGCCTTTTTGTAATTTCGACTGTGTTATGTGTTACGTCCGTTTAACAAAGGAACAGGCTAAGGAACAGGGCGAGTTACTCAGTGCAGAACAATGGTTGGAAATTGCCCGACAGGCAAAGGATTTAGGCGCACTTAATGTTTGTCTTACAGGCGGAGAACCTTTTCTTCACCCGCAATTTTGGGAAATATATTCGGAACTTAACAAACTGGGCTTTCTGATTACGATTTTATCAAACGGCTCGCTTATCGATGAAAGTTTAATGAAAAAATTTGAGCGTTACGGTATGCCGTATATGATGAAATTAACACTTTACGGTGCAAGTAACGAAACATATATGAGAACTTGTGGCTCTGCTGACGGTTTTACTAAGATATGTAATGCTGTTGATTTACTAAAAAAAGCGAAAGTTCCCTGCAAACTTACGGCTACCGTTGTTCGTGAAAATGCTTGTGATTTACAGGAAATGTATAAATTTGCGGGAGAGAAAAAAATCCCTTTTCAACACACGATTTCAGTGGTAAAATCATCACGGGGAGTTACAAAAGATATTAAATCCTCGCGTTTCGATTTTGCGGATTTTCCCGAAGAACTTACATTGGAAGATTTAGAAAAAAATAAGTTCCCCGCTTTAGAGTCACCTTTTGCTTGGTGTGCAGGATACAAAAAAACATTTTGGATGACATGGAACGGACATATGCAGGTGTGCTCGTTTATGAATAAACCTTTCGTGGCATTTTCGGGAAATCTTTCTGAAGATTGGAAAGAATTGAACGAAAAAGCGGCAAAATTACAAAGCCCGCAAGAGTGCGGGTCTTGTGAGTGGCAAGTCTTTTGCCAACGATGTCCCGGGGCATTGTGCGCAGAAAGCGGTGACCCTGAAAAAATCAGTCAAGACCTTTGCAATGCAGCAAAGAAATTATATAATTTATACTTGGAGAAAGCGAATGAGGGAGGAAAAACATGAAAAAGAAATATGTTGTTCCCGAAAGCAAACTTTATGCAATAAATATAAACGAGAATATCGCAGGTTCTGATGTTTTGATGGGTGACGATATGATGTCCGGGCAAATTACTATCAGATTTACCTACGGTAGTTCTCCCTGCCGTGAATATTACACAAATGATACAACAGCAAAAGTTACTGTTGAGGGCGGAACTTTTATGGATTATTATCATGAATTGTATGCTTACGGTAAGAAGAATCCTATCACATACTTAAACTGTTTCTATATGTAATTATGATAATACGTTTAGCAGATTTAGATATTCGTTGGGATTTTAAGAATACAGATTTCGTTTCCCTTTTTTCTTTGGAAGATGAAACTAAGTCTGACCCTATAATATCAATATCCGATAATGTACCGTTTGGTGAGTGCCATGGGTTGCAATTTGTACAAACTGCGTCTGACCACGTTCTCAAGAGGTCATCGACTTTGGTGGAAACCCTTTGCGCAGACAAAGATTGGACACAGGTAAACATCTATTGTGATGATTACAGCGACCCCCATTTTACACTTCCTTTAGCAGCGGTTTGCTCTCGTTTTGCATCTTTTGAAACGGTGCTTTTGCACGGCTCACTAGTGGAATATAACGGAAACGGAATTGTTTTCACAGGTTATTCGGGCATCGGCAAGACGACCCAGGCGCAACTTTGGGGAAAATATATGGGTGCTGATATTATAAACGGTGACAAGGTGTTTATAAGAGATTTTGACGAGGGTATTTATGCCTACGGTTTGCCTTGGAAAGGGTCCTCACCTTATTGTCTTAATAAAAAAGCGCCTGTTAAAGCAGTAATTGTTTTACGTCAATCAAAAGAAAATAAAATAAGAAAATTAACAGAGATGGAATGTATGGAGTATTTTATGCCTCATATTTTTCTTCCTCATTGGGATGAGAAATGTATGTATTGGGCACTTGATACATTTGACCGAATTTTAGAAAAGGTTCCCGTGTGGTTGCTCCAGTGTCGCCCGGACGAAGATGCAGTAAAACTTGCAAGGGATACTGTTTTATAACAAAGTTATGGAAAAATTAACATTTACGACTGCCGAAATTAACGATGATTTACAAGATGTAATAAACAGCGGTGGGAAATTGGCTTTAGGTGTAACAGGCGGCAGTATGATGCCGTTCTTGAAACATCTGCGAGATACAGTATTTATCTGCAATTGCAGTTTTGAGGATATTAAGTGTGGGCAAATATTACTTTTTAAAAGAAAAGACGGAAGGATAATTTTACACCGTGTCAGGAGGGTATACTCCGATTGTAAATTGCTTATGAACGGCGACAGTCAGGTTTGGTGTGAAAAAATAGATTTCAGTCAAGTTATTGCTCGTGTTTATGAAGTTGAGAGAAACGGAAAAAGATATAGGTCAGACTCTTTTATATTTAAATTATGGGCATTTCTATGGTTTCCCACAAAACCTTTAAGACCATTTCTTTTTAAAATATTGGAAAAAATAAAAAATATATGCAGATAATGCCGATTGTCGTATGGATAAAATACGCATCGGCTTTTTTAAAAGAGGCAAGTTATGGAACAAGTTGTAAAAGTGATGATGCATATAATAAAATGTGTAATACAGGAAACGCCGCTTGATAAAGAAATCAAGACTGTTTTAACCGAAGATTTTTTAAATGAAATCTATAAAGTTTCCTTCTTACACGATATGGCACATATTATAAGTACAACACTGGATAAATACGAACTTCTTCCCGAAGGCGAAATTGCAGAAAAGTTTCGCGAACAGGAATTAACTGCGATTTACCGCTATGAAAGGTTGAATTTTGAATACAGGAAAATTTGTGAAACGCTTGAAAATGCCGAAATAAATTTTATTCCGCTGAAAGGTGCGGTTTTGCGCGAATTGTATCCTGAACCCTGGATGCGCACAAGTTGCGATATTGATATTTTAGTACGCAGAGATGATTTGAAAAAAGCCGAAAGCGTATTGGAAAGAGAGTTGCAATATACAAAGGAATATGTGGGCACCCACGATATAACGTTACGGTCGGTTAACGGTGTATCTACGGAACTTCACTACGATTTAGTTGAAGATAACCGAGCAAAAGATTCTCCCGAAGTGTTAAAAAATATATGGGAAAGTTCACACTTGAAAGAGAATTATAAATATTTTCATATTATGGATAAAGATATGTTTTATTTTTATCATATTGCCCATATAGCGAAGCATTTTGAGGTAGGGGGTTGCGGAATACGTCCGTTGTTGGATTTGTGGTTAATGGATAACAAAGGGAATTATTGGGATACCAGGAGCGAAAATTTGCTCAAACAAGGCGGTTTGTTAAAATTCTCTTACGCAATTCGCAATTTAAGTGACGTCTGGTTTTCGGGAAAAGAGCATGATGAAATAACACTTAAATTGCAGCAATATATTCTGCAAGGCGGCGTTTACGGAACGGAAGAAAATCATATTTTAATGAGAACCCAAAAATCCGGTGGAAGAATCAGATACATATTATCAAGAATTTTTGTGCCGTATGTTAACCTGAAATATGAATTTGCAATACTTCAAAAATACAGATTTTTAACACCTGTTTTTGAGGTTTACAGGTGGATTTTATTTATCTTAAAAGGAAATAAACAAAGTAAAATCAAAAGGTTAAATTCTATAAAGTATATACCCGAAGCGCAAAAGCAAAATGTGGCGGATATGTTGGAGAAAATCGGTTTATAAGAAAAGACAGGATAGCAAAATTCTGCTATCCTGTCTTTTAATGTTCAAAAATTAGTAATTATTATTTTTCTGCAGATTTTTTCTGTAGGGAAGTCGAGGATTATCCAACCGTATTTTTTAAATGAAACTAAATCATACTTCAAAAATCGTTTGCAAATATACTTTGAATATCTGCGGGGAGCGTAAGTGAAATTGCTTCCGGAGAAAAAATTGAAAATTATACCGTTGTGTTGCGGTGGGTCTTGAAGAAGAGGAAGAATTGCACTATACCATTTCTTCTTTGGGGATAGTTTGTACATATCCTGTACGAAATATTTATCAGTCGTTTTGCCGTCGCGACGGGGAATGGGAACTACTGAATATCCGTCAGAAACAGGCTTTGCCTGGTGAGGCCAACCGGAAAAATTAAGGCCTGTATCACTATCAGTAAATTTGCCGTCATCGTTATTAACACAGCATCTGTTTAAAAGAACCAGTTTTCCGCGTACTTCGCAAAGGGTGGGTATGCGGTTTTCTTTATACCAAAAAGGATCACACTGAAGATAGTTTTCATAAAAAACATCAAAAGTTTCTTCCGAAGGTGCACCGTGGTCACGCTTTATGCTTACAATAATCGTTTCAGACGGATTTGCTTTAAGAAAGGTTTTGCAGTCATTGAGAACATCATCAAGCAACAGATTTTCTTTTGCTTTCATAGGTTTATAACAGTCTGATATGCCGTGAACAGTTTTCAGTTTGTTGCCCATCTTTTCAAGGCGTATATCTAAAAATCTGATGCCTATGTTAAGTTGTTCAAAAACGCTCAAATCGTGACATTTTGAAAAATAACTGAACTGTACTTTTTCAGAGCAACTGTCGTGACTTCCGGGAAGGTTTATTTCAGATAATAAAAAATCATCGGGTATGTTTTTCATCCAATCATTCATAAAATCACTCCCGTCTAAATTTTTCTTTATTATACCATAGTCACAGTCTTATTACAACCACACCATTTCGCGCCTATTATAGTTATATATTACATACACATGTAGAAAAAATTGTTTGTTTTTACATTATTAGTATGTTGCAAAATAAACACTTTTATGGTAATATGTACTATGTATAATTGTTGATTTGCGCCTTGTTTTTGGGAGCGTTTCGGCAATGGGTCGCAGATGTGTCTGCAAAAATAAAAAGGATAGAGGTTTTTATTTTGAAAGTACTTGAAAATTTGGTTTCGTTCACGAAAAAACACAACAAAGTAATACTTTTCATTTGCGATGTTATCGCTATGGGCGTTGCTTGTTTTTTAGCAGCAATGTTAAAGTTCGATGCTCCAAATATGTTTAAAGATTGGTTTGATGACAACATCATTTTTATAATGCTTGTTGACTTCGTTTCTACAATGTTCTTCTTTATAATCTTTAAAGTGTACAGAAGAATGTGGCAGTACATGGTTGTTAACGATTACATACAACTTGCCAGAGCATTTGTTCTCTCTAAGATAGTAACGGTAGTTCCGTTTTTCTATATTTGGTTGATTCCTTCAGAAGGACCCCGTCAAACACGTTCATTCTTTACATGGATGTTCCTGTATTCCTGTCTTTTAATTTCAATGGTTCTTTTCTCAAGACTTTTAACTCTTTTAGGATATCGTTCTTGGCGAAAATACCTTAACAGTAAAATTGTAAACTATAAAGGCAAGAAAAAGAACGTTATGATAATCGGTGCAGGCGGTACCGGTATGCGCATTATTGAAGAATTCCGCAATAGCCTCAAATATCAGAATAGATATAACGTTGTGGCACTTATTGATGATAATAAGAGAAAACACGGCGAGTATCTTAACGGCGTTAAAATTTACGGTGGCAGAGATGTAATTGTTAAGGTTGCCAAGGAACGAGATGTTGATGAAATTTTCTTTGCTGTAAGTTCCGCCGACGAAAAGAGTAAAAAAGAAATTCTTGAAATCTGCAGCGAAACCGGTTGTGTACTTAAAACACTCCCCAGTGTTACATCTGTTCAAAAAGAAGAAAGTCTCAGCGCTAAACTTCGTAAAGTTGATTATACCGACCTTTTAGGCAGAGAGCAGATAAAACCCGACCTTACAAAAGTTTTTGAATTACTTAAAGACCAGACCGTATTTGTTTCCGGTGGCGGTGGTTCAATCGGTAGTGAACTCGTCCGTCAGGTTGCCGCAAGCGGTGTTGCAAAAACAATTATCATATTTGATATTGCAGAAAACGGTGCTTATGAAATTCAGCAGGAAATTCGCAGAAATCACCCCGAAGTTGACCTTAAAGTTCTTATCGGTTCAATAAGAGACGAAAAAAGACTTTGCGAAATTTTTGAAACATACAAACCTGATTTTGTATATCACGCGGCAGCACATAAACACGTTCCTCTTATGGAGGACAGCCCCAAGGAAGCAGTTAAGAATAATGTATTCGGTACATTTAATCTTGCAAAAACCGCTGACAAATACGGGGTTAAACGTTTCGTAATGATTTCAACGGATAAGGCGGTTAATCCTACTAACGTTATGGGTGCTACGAAGCGTATCTGTGAAATGATTGTTCAGTCTTTCAATAAAAAATCAGATACAGAATATGTTGCGGTTCGTTTCGGTAACGTTCTTGGTTCAAACGGAAGCGTTATTCCTCTTTTCAAAGAACAGATTGAAAAAGGCGGTCCAGTTACCGTTACACATCCCGACATTATCCGTTACTTTATGCTTATCCCCGAAGCAGTTTCACTTGTTCTTCAGGCAGGCGCATATGCTAACGGCGGTGAGATATTTATCCTTGATATGGGTTCACCTGTTAAGATTCGTGAACTTGCAGAAAATCTTATAAGACTTTCCGGACATGTTCCCGGTGAAGATATTGAAATTAAGTACACAGGTCTTCGTGACGGTGAGAAACTTTATGAAGAACTTCTTATCAGTGAAGAAGGTATTCAGAAAACACAGAACAACCTTATTTACATAGCAAGACCGATGGAATTTGACTCCGAAAGACTTTTCAAGAGAATTGACTATATGCGCGAAATTATGGAAGGCGCAACAGGTCGCGAAATTGTTGATATAGTTAAGGAACTTGTTCCCACATTTAATCCTCAGAACGCTGCGTTTAAAGATGAAGTTGAAGAAGTAAAAGAAGCAGCGGAAGAAAAAGAAGAAATTCACGTATAAGACACAGGTAGTAACCATTATACACAGAAAAGAAAGAGGGGTGAACATTATATGAAAATCCTGTACATTACAGCAGAAGGCTTTGATACACCTAACCCCAACAATCAAATGGCGGAGAGGATGTTGAATGATTTTCTTGATAACGGTTATGATGTTCACCTTATTCAAAGCAGAAGAAAACAACTTTTCCCGGAAATTCCAAAGTCATTGGCAGGGAAGAAAAACCTTGTCGTTGATACAATAAACAGGAAATTTGATAAAAAGAACAACTTTATAAAAAGATATTTTAATGATTTGTTGTATGCTTTTTCCATAATGAAAGTTTGGATAAAGGAAAAGGATGCAGATGTTATTTATTTGCAATCTAATCCGACAATTATTTTTACAATGTTGTTGCTTAAACTTTTCAAGAGAACACCCATTGTATACAGTGTGTATGATGTATGGCCCGGTCACGCTTATGATATTGGTGTTATAAAAAACAAAAGCCTTTATAATATTTTCAGATTCCTTAATAAACCTTGCTATAAAATGTCCTCAGTAGTTACGGTTCTTTCGGAAGATATGAAAGCAACTGTTATAAAAGAAGGCGCAAAACCCGAAAAAGTTTCTGTAATTTCCCCTTGGTTTGATGTGATGACGGCAAGGGAGGTTCCTTCGGAGGAAAACAGATTTATCGAAAAATTTAATATTCCGAAAGACAAATTTTATGTTCAGTTTGCAGGTACGGTGGGGTATGTCTTCAACCGCCACACTGTTATCGAACTTGCCAAGCGTTTGCAAGGGGAAACAAACATAGTTATACAAATTGTAGGCGACGGAAATTTAAAAGAAAAGCTCGTATCGGAAGCAGAAGAATTAAAACTTAAAAATATAGAGTTTTATCCGTTGCAGCCTGTCGAACTTGTTTCAGATGTTTACAGTGCCTGTGATTTATGTATTATACCTTTACAAAAAGGTGTAATAGGTAGCGGAGTTCCGAGTAAAGCGCCTATTCTTATGGCTTGTAACAGAGTTATTGTGAATTCAGTTGAATTGAACTCACACTATGCAAAAATGTTTAAAGAAAACAATATAGGTGTTGCTGTTGATATTGGTGACTATGACGGTTTGGCACAGGTTATACTGGACCTTTATAAATCGCCTCAAACCATTGCAACAATGGCAAAGAATGCTAACGAATTCGGTAAAAAACATTTTTCAAGTACACAAGGTACGCGAAAATATATGAATATTTTTGATGAATTGGGAAGTAAAAAGAAATGAAGATTCTTATTATCGGTTTTACAAAATTAAAGTATATGCCATATATGAACTTCTATCTTGACAATATTGACACAAATAAAAACGATGTGCACATTCTTTATTGGAACAGAGATTTAAAAGAAGAAGACGTTTCTAAATTTAAAGATGTTACCTTGCACGAGTTTAAATGTTATCAAGAAGACGATGTTTCTAAATTATCAAAAATAACAAGTTTTGTAAGATACAGAAAGTATGCATTAAAAGAACTTAGTAAAACAGAATATGATTTTATTTATGTGTTACATTCTCTTACCGGAGTTCTGATAGCAGATAAATTAAAAAAATGCTATAAAAATAAATATATTTTTGATTACAGGGATTCAACATACGAGGGTTTTTCTCCCTTTAAGAAAGAAGTGGCCCGTTTAGTCAAAAGTTCATATGCAACTTTTGTAAGCAGCGATGCTTTTCGCGTTTTTCTACCCGAAAGTGAAAAACACAAGATTTATACTTCTCACAACATACTTGAGGATTCCCTTAATCATCGTGGAGAAAAGGAAAAATATGGTATTCCGTCTGAAAAAATCCGAGTTGCCTTTTGGGGTTTTATAAGGCTTGAAGAATTAAATATAGAAATAATAAAAAAGTTCAGTGCGGATAATCGTTTCGAACTTCATTATTACGGCAGAGAGCAACAAGTTGCAAAAAATTTAAAAAACTATGTGGCTGATAATAATATTGAAAATGTATTTTTCCACGGGGAATATAAGCCGGAAGACCGCTATGAATTTGTAAGAAGTACAGATATAATTCATAATATTTACAAAGAGTCCAATATGATGTTGGCTATGGGAAATAAATATTATGACGGTGCGATTTTTAAGATACCGCAAATTTGTATGGAAGGCTCGTTTATGGGTAAGACGGCAACAGATAGCGGTATCGGTTTCCAATGCGACCCATATAAAGACTCATTCACAGAAGATGTTTACAAATATTATGTATCTTTAGATAAAAACGATTTTACAAAAAATTGTGATGAAGAACTGAAAAAAGTTTTAGAAGAATATTATAAAGGTAAGGAAATGTTTGTCGGTTAATATAGAGAAAAAATCTTAAGGAGGTGAATAAAAGTTGACAGGAAACATATCCGGAAGAAAAATCGATGAAAACAATAAGTTGTTTTGCGATAATGCCACTAAGAATTTATCTAAATTTAGACTTCTGTATTATTATTTTTTTATTTTTGCAACTATATATATTGAGTTCGGCTATCGTATGGTTATTGCAAATACGGTGTCAGGAACGATTCGAACTGTTTTACTTCTTACGATATGTGTTCCGTTACTTTTTTCACTTCGAAAATTAAACTTTTCTATGCGGCCGGTGATACTTTTTTTATTTCTTACTGCCGTAATATTATTAAATAGTCTTCGGGATACAAATAAGGGAAACTATATATTGTTGCTGGTTGCTGTTTTTGTAGGTCTGGTAACGGCATTAGCCATTGATTTTAAGTATTTGGTGCATATTTTTGTAAATATTGTAACATTCTTAGCAGCATTTTCTTTGATAACTTTTGCAATAAGAATATTGGTACCGGGTTTATTGTCCGGTTTTCCTGTTTTGTGGGACCCATTTGATACAACTTCTGCCCAAGTACGCGATATAGGCTTTTCTGTTGTTCTTGTAAGAACAAATACTTTGAGAAATTTTGGTATTGCTTGGGAGCCGGGCGCTTTCTCGATTCTTTTATGTTCAGCTCTTTATTGTAATTTTACTTTTTACAAAAAACTCAATATTGTAAGAACGGTCATTCTGACAATAACAATAATAACTACATTTTCCACAATGGGATATTTCGTTCTGGTTATTATTTATTTGGTGTCTTTAAAACGAAGTCATAAAAGTACAAAGAGCACCATTATTTTATTGATTTGTTCAATTTTGTTGGTTGCTTTGTTTGCATCTTTGCCGGAATCTGTTATAGAATTGGTTTTTTCAAAACTTTCGGGTATGTTCAGCAACAGTGCGTCGGAGACAACACAATCACGTCTGGATGCTATTGAATATCCTTTTAAGGCGTTTTTGCGCTCACCTTTTGTGGGTGTTGGATATGATAGGTTTGCTATTATCAATAAAGAACAATGCAACAGCGTTGCTACAAATACAATTTTAAATTGGTTTGCATCAATGGGAATATTATTGGGCGGTCCCTGCACGTATTTTTATTTACGTTTTGCATCAAAATGTGCCCAATATTCTCGTGGAGGCGTATTCAGATTTGTATTGCTCGCTATAGCATTTGTGTTAATGGTTTCCACTGAAAGTCTTTTGAGAATTTCCTTCATTTATACAATTATTTTCTTAAGTTGTCAAAAAGATTTATTTTATAAGAAAAGAACGAGACAGTCCATTAACATAGCAAACAAGTGGATTAAAACAAATGAAATAGATGAAATAAGTTTATTAAAACATTCACCGGGAGAAGAAATTCCTTCGTTCGAAATTGATGATTTTGTAATTCAGCAGAATAGGGAAAGATACAGACAGAACGAAGTTTTTTGCCAGAACGTTGATGAACGTACAGACAGTAAAATTTTATTTATGTTGGGTATGTATCACCCTCAGTATTCTGCCAACGGTATAAGTTGTAAAAATGTAATTGATGAATGTGTAAAGTGCGGTTACGATGTCAGTTGTGTTATAAACGATTACTACGGCGAAAAAAAGGAAGATGTAATTGACGGTGCAAAGATTTACCGCATTAAACATCGTTTGTTTGACAGAGTAATTCAGTGGTGCGACAGAAATAAAGGTAAATCATATGTGCCTGTTATTAAAAAAATTGCCTACATAGTAAATAAACTGAAGTTTTTAATAATGTCACCCATGTGGCCTTTTGTTGCACCGTTGTACAGTTACAGGTTTTATAAAAAAGCAAAAGCCCTTCACTGTAAGGAGCATTTTGATACAGTTGTCTGTGTGTATACACCTTTCGATGCAGTTATGGCAGGGTGTATGTTAAAGAAAAAATATCCTGAAATAAGATTTATTCCCTATTATCTTGATGCATTTGCAGGAGGATGGGGTCCGAATGTATGGAGCGACGAAAAGCGAGAAAGACGAACAAGAAAATGGGAGAATTTCATTGACAAAAATGCAGATTTAGTTATTTCAATGGCATCTTCGCGAAAATATCATGAAGATAATCCGCTTGAAATGATAGAACCCTATAAACGAAAATTTCTTGATGTTCCTCTTATGAGGGATATTAACAAAACAGAGAATAAAAACAAAAGGGTCGCAACAAAAACATTACTTTTTGCCGGTGGATTGTCTTACCCAAGGCGTGACCCAAGACCTATATTGGAAGTTCTTTCAGAAGTTTGCGTTGAAAGTGATACAGAAGCAATTTTCTTGGGAGAATGTAATAAACCCTCAATTTTTGAACCCTACTGTGAAAAATCAGGCGGTAAGATAAAATATTTGGGTCAACAACCCCATAGCACTGTGCTTGAAATGGGTGAAAAAGCGGATTGCTTTATAAATATAGGCAGCAGAAATCCTTTCACCATTTCCGGTAAGATTTTTGAGTATATGTCTTTCGGTAAGCCCATTATTTCTACGTATTATATTGAAAACGAACCGTCAAAAGAATATCTGGAAAAGTATGGGTTTGCATTACTTATTGACGAGAAAAAAGATGTTGAAGAATCAGCAAATGAAGTGAAAAAATTCCTTTCGGAAATAGGAGAAAAAGAATTTGACAGTAAAACTCTCAATGACATTTTCTATGAAAATACTCCCAAAGCATTTGTCGATTTGTTAAGGACAGAATTATGACAGAGTATATTTTGCATAAAGATAAAAGTAAATGTTACGGATGCAGAGCCTGTGAAAAGGTTTGTTCCCACAACGCAATCACAATGGAGCCTGATGATGAGGGCTTTCTGTACCCTGTCTTAAACGAGTCTTTATGTGTAAATTGCGGTCTTTGTAAAAATGTCTGTCCGCACGATAACGATTTTAGCGTATTCGAACCTGTTTCGGTTTATGCTTTGCAACATAGTAACAAAGACGTGCTTTCAGGCAGTTCGTCCGGCGGCGCGTTTTCGGCTCTTGCTGACTATGTAACTGAAAACAGCGGAGCAGTTTGCGGTTGCATTTTTGATGATAATTTCAAGGCTTTTCATACAGTTACCGAAAAGACGGCGGTAATTGAAAAAATGAAAGGTTCCAAATATGTTCAAAGTGATACTGCAGATTCTTTTACAGAAGTAAAAGTACGGCTTGAAAAGGGACAAACAGTACTTTTTACAGGTACACCTTGCCAAGTAGACGGATTAAAACAGTTTTTGAAAAAGGATTACGAAAATCTTTTAACTGTTGATTTGATTTGTCACGGAGTTCCGTCGCCTTTATTGTTGAGTGAGTACATTAAATACACAGAAAATAACAAAGGCAAAATAACTGATTTGAAATTCAGAGATAAGTTGCGTAACGGCTGGCGCTCTGAGGGAACCGTTGTTTATAAAATTGGTGAAAAGAAAAAAGTATTAACAATTTCACCGTTTAAAGACAGTTATTATAATCTTTATTATATGAGAAACAGTGTCAGCCGAATGAGTTGTTACTCCTGTAAATACGCTACCCATAAAAGAGTGGGCGATTTTACCATAGGTGACTATTGGAATATCCCTGATGTTGTTCCTCAGACAGAGTACGAAAAGGGCGTATCGGTAGTATTTGCCAATACTAAAAAGTCGGAAAAGATTTTAGATGAAATTAAAGATAAGGTTTCTTTGTATGAAACAGATTTATCATCTGCAGTTAAAGGAAACGGAAATCTTTCAAGACCATCTGAAATGCCCGAATCAAGAAAAAATATATATAAAAAAATAAAGGAAAAAGGCTATGGAGCCACAGTCAAGGAAGAATGTCAGTTCAGTTATGTAATTCCGTTTATAAAAAGGCATATTCCTAAAGGATTAAAAAAATATTTGAAAAAACTATTAGGATAATTTATCAAGAAAGGCGGAGAATATGAAAATAAGAATAATTACCATTCACGGTATCCCGAATTTCGGCTCCGTTTTTCAAAGTTATGGGTTGTGCAAATATCTTATAGATAATGGATATACGGATACAAAAGTTATAGACTATAACCCCGGTTATCATAAAAACAAAAGTTTAATGTCAACTGTCGGGCGGATTTTGAATTATAAAAGTTACATAATCCGAACAAAAAAATTCAGAACATTTCTGGAAGATAATCTTCCCATGACTGCCGAAAGATTTAAAACATTTGAAGAATTAAAAAACCACAACTTTGATGCAGATGTTTATATTGCCGGTGGTGACCAACTCTGGAATGTGTTTTATGCTTGCGGTAACGACGATGCGTATAAACTTACTTTTGTAAACGGCAAAAAAATATCTTATGCAACAAGTATGGGGCAAAAAGCATTCCAAAGGGAACAACTTGAAGAATTGGGCGAAAAACTCAAAGTTTTTTCTGCGGTTTCCGTAAGGGAGCCGAGTACGGTTTCACTTCTTGAAAGCGTGAATATAAAAGCAACCTGGTGTGTGGACCCTGTTTTTTTACCGGATGTTTCAGATTACGATAAGTTTATAAAACCGATAAATGAGCCTGACTATATGATGGTTTATTTAGTTACACCGTCGAAACTGCTTGAAGATTGTATTAAATATTTATCTCAAAAATATAACCTAAAGGTCATTCTTTGTTCGGGCTTTTCTAAAAAATGCACTTGCGACAAATTTATAAAAGACTTAGGCCCCGATGAAATGTTGAGTTACATAAAGAATGCAAAAATTGTGTTGTCGTCTTCATTTCATGCAACGGCATTTTCTTTGATTTTTCAAAAGCAATTTTTTACAATTCTTCCGGGAGAACATACAAACGAAAGAATTACGGATTTATTGGAAATGAGAGGTTTAAGTAACCGTATAATTACGGATAAAACGCTTTCGGAAAAAACACTTGACAGTGTTATAGATTACAGTAAAACAAATAACTATTCGGAGCATATAAAAAAATCACAAGAATATTTACAGAGGGCGTTGACGGATGATTAAAAAAGTGTTAGAAAAATTTCGCAACGCCGGGGAAAACGATAAGATCGTTTATAAAAATGTGCTTGGTGCATTTCTTGTAAAAGGCTGCGCACTGTTTGTTACGTTGTATACACTTCCGTCGTACATTAAGTTTTTTAATAATGATGAAGTGCTTGGGCTTTGGTTTACAATATTGTCGCTTCTCAACTGGATACTTAATTTCGATTTAGGAATCGGTAACGGTTTAAGAAACCATCTTTCAACTGCAATTTCTTTAGGTAATAAGGAAGATGTAAAACGATATATTTCATCGGCGTATATTTCAATCGGTGCTATTGTTACTGTTTTATCGGTGATTTTCCCGTTTGTGATTTATAAGGTTGATTTGAACAATCTTCTGAGTATAGAAAAAATAGAAATATCACCGAAAGCCTTGTACATAACGGCGGTAATTGTTTTTGTGGGTGTAATGGTTCAGTTCTGGTTGAAACTGATAAACTCTGTTCTTTATGCTTTGCAAAAATCGTCAGTCAATAATTTTTTAGTTCTGTGTACTAATGTTATGATTCTTGTAGTAGCAGTAGTATTTCCAAGCGGAACAAACGACAGGAATATTATCGTAATGGCTATTGTACATGCTGTTGCGGTAGCACTTCCGCTAATTGTTGCAACAGTTTCGGTTTTTGCAAAGAAACTAAGATATGCAATACCTCGGATTAAATATTTTTCAAAAGAACACGGTAAAAAAGTTTTATCATTAGGCGGTATTTTCTTCTTTATACAAATAGCCTATATGATAATAATGAGCACCAACGAATTTTTAATAACAAAAACATCGGGCAATGCAGATGTGGTGGATTATCAGGCATACTATAAATTATTTTCATTAGCAAGTACGGTCTTTGCTTTGGCACTTACACCGCTATGGTCGGTGATTACAAAGGCAAAGGCAGAAAATAATATAGGTTGGATTAAATCAACTTATAAAAAGTTTATGCTTTTAGGCGGAGTTTTCTGTATAGGCGAATGTGGTCTTGTTGTGCTTATGGAACCGCTGATGAAAATATGGCTGGGTGCGGATTCTCTTCCCGAGATAAGTTATTTAAGCGGAATTATGTGTGCGCTTTTAGGTTGCGCGATGATTATGAACGGCGTTTTTTCAAATATTGCAAACGGAACGGGAGAACTTAAAGTTCAGGCAATTTGTTTCGGCGTTGGTGCAGTATTGAAAGTTCCGCTTTCATACCTTTTAGTTAGTATATTAGGGTCGTGGAACGGTGTAGTACTTGCCAATATAATATGTATGGGTATTTATTGCATCATCCAACCCATAAGTTTAATAAAGTATTTTAAAAATAATTTAAGTAGTTAAAGAAACAAAAAAGATTTTTTGTTTGGAGGAATAAATATGTCTTTATTTACAGGTAAAACACTTATGATAACAGGCGGTACAGGTTCGTTCGGTAACGCAGTTCTTAACCGCTTCCTTGAAACAGACATCGGAGAGATTCGTGTTTTCTCCCGCGATGAGAAAAAACAGGATGATATGCGTCACGAATTCCAGGCTAAAATGCCCGAAGTTGCCGAAAAAATCAAATTCTTCATCGGCGATGTCCGTGACCTTGCAAGTGTAAAAAATGCTATGCACGACGTTGATTACATTTTCCACGCAGCAGCACTTAAGCAAGTTCCTTCTTGCGAATTTTTCCCTCTTGAAGCAGTGAAAACCAACGTAATCGGTACTGATAACGTGCTTACTGCCGCAATTGATGCAGGTGTAAAATCAGTTATCTGCCTTTCAACCGATAAAGCGGCATACCCTGTTAACGCAATGGGTACTTCAAAAGCAATGATGGAAAAAGTTATTGTTGCAAAGAGCCGTACAGTATCTCCCGAAAAGACAAAAATATGTTGCACACGTTATGGTAACGTTATGTGCAGCCGCGGTAGTGTTATCCCGCTTTGGATAGACCAGATTAAAGCGGGCAAACCTCTTACTATTACAGAACCCTCAATGACACGTTTCATTATGTCACTTGACGAAGCGGTTGACCTTGTTCTTTTCGCTTTCGAGAACGGTGTTTCGGGTGATATTCTTGTTCAGAAAGCACCTGCTTGCACAATTGAAGTATTGGCACAGGCAGTAAATGAACTTTTTCACGCTGAACAGGATATTAAAGTTATCGGTATCCGTCACGGTGAAAAGATGTATGAAACGCTTCTTACAAATGAAGAGTGCGCAAATGCTATTGATATGGGCGATTTCTATCGCGTACCTTGTGACAATCGCGGACTTAACTATGATAAATATTTTAAAGACGGGGATATTGAAAGAAATCCTCTTACAGAATTCAATTCAAACAACACAGAACTTCTCAATGTAGAACAGGTTAAGGAAAAACTTCTTTCACTTCAGTATATAAGAGATGAACTTGCAGCGTGGGAGAATAAATAATTATGAAAATACTTGTTACAGGTGCAAAAGGTTTTGTGGGTAAAAACCTTTGTGCCGCACTTAAAAATGTTGCAGACGGCAAGGATAAAACAAGAGGAATCGACAGCGATATTACAATTTACGAGTTCGATATTGATACCGACAAAAATCTTCTTCCCGAATATTGCAAAGATGCAGATTTCGTTTTTAACCTTGCAGGTGTAAACAGACCCGAAAACCCGGAAGATTTTATGAACGGTAACTTCGGTTTCGCAAGTGAACTTCTTAACTGTTTAAAAGCGGCAGGGAACACTTGCCCTGTTATGCTTTCAAGTTCCTTACAGGCTACCCTTGTTGGCAGATATGCCGAGGGTGATTACGGTAAAAGTAAAAAAGCAGGGGAGGACTTGTTCTTTAGTTATTCAAATGAAACAGGCGCACCTGTTTTCGTATACCGTTTTCCCAACCTTTTCGGTAAGTGGTGCAGACCTAATTACAACAGTGCGGTTGCAACTTTCTGTAACAACATTGCAAACGATTTGCCTATTCAGGTGAATGACAGAGCCATAGAACTTCAACTTCTTTATATTGATGACCTTGTTGATGAAATGTTTAACATTTTAAAGGGACAGGCTCACCGTTGCGAATACGACGGACTTGAAACTGTTGATAAAGAGGACGGAAATTTCTGTTATTGCCCCATAGTACATAAAGTTACGTTGGGTGAAATAGTTGATTTACTTGATACATTTAAAAATCAGCCCTCAACACTTACAATTCCCGAAATTCCCTATAACTCTTTCGCCAAGAAACTTTATTCCACATATCTTTCATATCTTCCTAAGGAAAAAGTTTCGTTCCCTCTTAAAATGAACGTTGACCCCAGAGGCAGTTTTACTGAACTTCTTAAAACCGAAAAATGCGGTCAGGTCAGCATAAATATTTCAAAACCCGGCATCACAAAAGGTCAGCATTGGCATAACACAAAATGGGAGTTTTTCATTGTTGTTTCCGGTAAAGGTCTTATAGAACAGCGTAAAATCGGCTCCGATGAAGTTCTTCAGTTCTATGTCAGCGGTGAAAAAATTGAGGCGGTTCATATGCTTCCCGGTTATACTCATAATATTATAAATCTTTCTGACAGTGAAGATTTGGTTACGGTAATGTGGGCGAATGAGCAGTTTGACCCCAATAAACCCGATACTTTCTTTGAGGTGGTACAGTAATGGATATTAAACTTGATTATTCAGATGTTTCTTTTAAGAATAACGGTAAACTCAAACTCCTTATAATTGTGGGTACACGCCCCGAAATTATCCGTCTTGCAGCGGTTATAAATAAATGCCGTAAATATTTTGACTGTGTTCTGGCACATACAGGTCAGAACTACGACTATAATCTTAACGGTGTTTTCTTCAAGGATTTAAAACTTGACGCTCCCGAAGTGTATATGGATGCAGTAGGCGACGATTTAGGTGCTACTGTGGGTAATATTATCAACTGTTCATATAAACTTATGGCACAGATAAAGCCGGATGCACTTCTTATTTTGGGTGATACAAACTCCTGTCTTTCTGCAATTCCTGCAAAAAGACTTCATATTCCCATTTTCCATATGGAAGCAGGTAACCGTTGTAAAGACGAGTGCCTTCCCGAAGAAACAAACCGCCGTATTGTAGATATTATTTCCGATGTTAACCTTGCATACAGCGAGCACGCAAGAAGATACCTTCACGAATGCGGTTTACCTAAAGAGAGAACTTACGTTACAGGTTCTCCTATGGCAGAAGTTTTACACCAAAATCTTGCGGAAATTGAAAAATCCGATATTCTCAATAAATTAGGACTTGAAAAGAAAAAATATATTCTTCTCTCTGCTCACAGGGAAGAGAATATTGACACAGAAAAGAATTTCTTATCACTTTTCAACGCAATCAACAGAATTGCAGAGAAATATGATATGCCCATTCTTTACTCTTGCCATCCCAGAAGCAAAAAGCGTCTTGAAGAAAGCGGTTTCCAACTTGATAAACGAGTTATCCGCCACGAGCCTTTGGGATTCCACGACTACAATAATTTGCAGATGAACGCTTTCGCGGTAGTTTCCGACAGCGGCACACTTCCCGAAGAATCAAGTTTCTTTACTTCTGTGGGCAAACCTTTCCCTGCAGTATGCATAAGAACAAGTACCGAACGCCCCGAAGCACTTGATAAAGCCTGCTTCATTCTTGCAGGTATTGATGAAAATTCACTTACACAGGCGGTTGAAACTGCAGTGGATATGAATGAAAACGGGGATTACGGTATTCCTGTTCCTTATTATATTGAAGAAAACGTTTCAACAAAGGTGGTTAAAATTATTCAGAGTTACACCGGTGTTGTAAATAAAATGGTTTGGAGAAAGTTTTAATTTTATCCACCTACGGAGAGGGTTTTTATGAGATATGCGCTTATAGGTTGCGGCAGAGTTGCCGGAAACCACATAAAAGCGGCAAAAAACAATAATTTGGAGATAGTTGCTTTGTGCGATATTGTCCCCGAAAAAGCACAGGCACTTGCGGAAAAATGCCAAGTACAAACTGAAATTTACAGTGACTATAAATTGATGTTGCAAGAAGTAAAACCCGAACTTGTTGCTATTGCTACCATTAGCGGTAATCACGCTGAAATTGCGGAATATTGCGCGGAAAACGGTTTTAATTTCATAGTAGAAAAACCAATGGCAATGAGTATCGAAGAGGCGGACAGAGTAATTGCCGCCGCCGAAAAAAGCGGAGTAATTGCAGGGGTCAGCCATCAGAACAGGTTTAATATAGCCGTTCAGGAACTTCGCAGAGCCATTGATAATGACAGATTCGGAAAACTTTCCCACGGCAGTGTACATATCCGTTGGAACAGAGATGAAAATTACTATAATCAAGACGATTGGCGCGGTAAATGGGCTACCGACGGCGGTGCATTGATGAATCAGTGTATTCACGGCATAGACCTTTTGCGTTGGATGTTTGGTGATGAAATAGACTCTGTTTACGGTTCTACACGAAACCACCAGCACCCCTATATTGAAGCAGAAGATGTGGGTGTGGCTGTAATCAACTTTAAAAACGGCGCAGTTGCAACCGTTGAGGGAAGCGTAAATACTGTGGAAAACCTTGAAGAAACTCTTTGTGTCTTCGGTGAGGACGGTATGGTGCGACTTGGCGGAATGAATGCAAGTACGGTTGATGTCTGGCAGTTTAAGGATGAAGAGGCAGCCGATGAGGACCGAAGAATTATTGAAGAAAAAGCCGCCAATGTTTACGGCAACGGTCACACAAGTTTATACTTAGATGTAATAGATGCCGTAAATAATAACCGCAAACCCTATGTAGATTTGTATGCAGGAAAAAGAGCAATGGAACTTGTTCTTGCAATTTATAAAAGCCAATTAACAGGGGAGAAAGTTTCGTTACCCCTCCAAAATTTTGCATCTTCCCATATGAAAGATGCTTTTAAAAAGAAGTGATAGTATGACAATAAAGGAACTACTTAAAAAAGATGTAGTTTTACTTGACGGCGGTTTCGGTACGGAACTTATAAAAAAAGGATTGAAGCCGGGCGAGGACTCGGCTTCTGCTGTTTTTACTCATTCTGATTGGGTAAAAGATATACACCGTTCCTATGCAGAAGCCGGAAGTGACATAATTTTAGCAGATACTTTCGGAGCAAATTCATTTAAATTAAAAGGCACTCCCTATTCTGTGGAAGAAACCGTAAGTAAAGCGGTGTGTCTTGCAAAAGAGGCCGCAGCCGACACAGATGTTCTTGTTGCTCTCGATATGAGTACCACGGGCGAACTTCTTTATCCTGCAGGCGATTTAACTTTTGACGATGCTTACGAAGCATTTAAGGAAACTGCAGTCTGCGGTGAAAAAGCAGGGGTAGATTTAGTTTGCCTTGAAACTTTCACGGATTTAAGAGAAGCGAGAATAGCTTTGCTTGCAGTTAAAGAGAACACAAAACTTCCTGTTTTCGTTACATTATCTTTCGGTGAAAACGGACTTACAATGAACGGAAGCACGCCTTCAGCCGTAGCGGTAACACTCTGTTCGGCAGGTGCAGATGCAGTAGGTCTTAACTGTTCACTCGGTCCTGACAAATTAAAAGAAATTGTAGAAGAATTTTTGAAATTTTCAACAGTTCCCGTAATAGTGAAACCCAATGCAGGACTGCCCGACCCCAAAACAGGCGGATATACTATGAATGCCGAGGATTTTTCGCAGTATATGAAAGTTTTCTGTGAAATGGGTGTTGGTGTGATGGGTGGTTGTTGCGGTACATCACCCGAATACATAAAATTATTAAAAGAAACACTCAGTAACACTAAAAAGGGGAAACCCGAAAATGTAATTACCGACGTTATCAGCGGTGTTAATGAAACGGTAGTTCTTAATGAACCCAGAATTATCGGTGAACGCATTAACCCTACGGGTAAAAAACGTTTTAAACAGGCTCTTGAAGAAAATGATTTGGATTATATCCTTAACGAAGGTATTTCCCAGGTCGAAGCAGGGGCAGAAATCCTTGATGTTAATGTAGGGCATAGTGCTATTGATGAAAAGGAAATGATGGGCAAAGTTGTCTGCTCTTTGCAAGGTTCTATCGGACTTCCCTTGCAAGTTGACTCAACTTCTCCCGAAGTTCTTGAAAATGCTTTAAGACTTTATACAGGTAAAGCCATTATAAACTCAGTAAACGGTGAAGAAAAATCGCTTTCTGCGGTTTTACCTCTCGCAAAAAAATACGGCGCAGCAGTAGTAGGTCTTACCCTTGACGAAAGCGGAATACCCGAAACTGTTGAAAAACGAGTAGAAATTGCCGAAAACATTATAAAAAGAGCGACGGAAATAGGTATACCGAAAGAAGATATTATAATAGACTGCCTAACAATGACCGTCAGCGCTAACCAGGAAGCACCAAGGGTTACACTTGAGGCGATGAAGAAAGTAAAAGAAAAATTCGGTGTTAAAACAACTCTCGGTGTTTCAAACATATCTTTCGGTTTACCCTCAAGAGAAACCGTGAATACAGCGTTTGTAACACTCGCATTAGAAAACGGTCTTGATTTACCGATAATGAATCCAAACACTCTATCTATGACAGGTGCTGTCAGAGCATATAAAGTTTTAAAAGGATTCGATTCGGGTGCGGTGGATTATATAAATGCTTTTTCGGGTGAAACAAAAAGCACCGTTCAGACAACAAAACAGGTTTCCTTAAGTGAAGCAATAGAAAAAGGGCTTAAAACACAGGCAGCCCAGATTACAAAGGTTGCCCTAGAAGAAAGCGATGCCCAGACTCTTATAAACGGAACACTTATACCTGCACTTGATGTTGTGGGCGAAAAATTTGAAAGCGGAAAACTTTTTCTTCCTCAACTTATACGCGCAGCAGACGCGGCAGGTGCTTGCTTTGATGTTATTAAAGCAAAGATGAAAGAGAACAACGCCACAGGGGAGAGTAAAGGAAAAATCATACTTGCTACGGTTAAGGGCGATGTTCACGATATAGGTAAAAATATTGTTAAAACCGTTCTTGAAAATTACGGCTATGAAATAATTGATTTAGGAAAAGACGTTTCGCCCGAAACTGTTGTACAGGCGCAAAGAGAAAACAATGTTAAACTTGTTGGTCTTTCTGCCCTTATGACAACAACACTTCCCGCTATGGAGGAAACAATAAAAGCCTTGCGCGAGGCAAAGGCTGAATGTGAGATTATGGTAGGCGGAGCAGTTCTCACACCTGAATATGCCGAAAAAATCGGTGCGGATTTTTACGCTAAAGATGCAAAAATGAGTGCTGATATTGCCAAGAAAGTATTATAAACAAAAAAGCAAGTCGAAGATTTCTCTTCGGCTTGCTTTTTGTTTATTATGAATTAGTTTCTTCTGTCACGGTTGAAGTTACGGCGGGGACGTCTTTCTCTTTCGGGTTCGTCGTCATTTTCGGGAACAAGTCCTTCAACTTCAATAAGAGCATCGCGTCTTGAAAGATTGATTCTGCCCTGGTCGTCGATTTCAGTAACCTTAACCATAATCTGATCGCCAACGCTTACGCAGTCCTCAACTTTTTCAGTTCTCTTAACGTCAAGTTTTGAGATGTGAACAAGACCTTCTTTACCAGGAGCGATTTCAACGAATGCACCGAAAGCCATAAGGCGTGTAACAACACCGTTGTAGATAGCACCGATTTCGGGATCATTAGCGATAGTGTTGATAATATCAAGTGCGCGGTTAGCATCGTTGATGTCAACAGCAGTAACAAAAATTGTACCGTCTTCTTCAACATCAACTTTACAGTTGCATTCTGCGCAGATTTTCTGAATAACCTTGCCTTGCTTACCGATAACATCACCGATTTTCTCAACATCAATTTTAGTTGTGAGAAGTTTGGGAGCATATGCGGAAAGTTCTGCTCTGGGTTCAGAAATAACGGGAAGCATAATTTCATCAAGGATATACATACGTGCTTTGTATGTTTTCTCGAACGCTTCTTTAATGATTTCGGGGGTAAGACCGTGAACTTTAAGGTCCATCTGAATTGCTGTTATACCTTTCTTAGTACCTGCAACCTTGAAGTCCATATCGCCGAAGAAGTCTTCAAGACCCTGAATGTCAACCATTGTCATAAAACGGTCGCCTTCGGAAATAAGACCGCAGGAGATACCTGCAACAGGTGCTTTAATGGGAACACCGGCAGCCATAAGTGCAAGTGTTGAACCGCAAACAGAACCCTGTGAAGTTGAACCGTTGGAAGAAAGAACTTCGGAAACAACACGGATTGTGTAGGGGAATTCCTCCATTGAAGGAATAACAGGAAGAAGGGCTCTCTCAGCAAGTGCGCCGTGACCGATTTCACGTCTGCCGGGGCCTCTTGAGGGCTTTGTTTCACCAACAGAGTATGAGGGGAAGTTGTAGTGGTGGATATATCTCTTTTCAACATCTTCGTCAATACCGTCAAGCATCTGTGCATCGCGTGCAGTACCGAGTGTTGTTATTGAAAGAACCTGTGTCTGACCTCTTGTGAACATACCTGAACCGTGTACTCTTGAAAGAAGGTCGATTTCAGCATTAAGGGGACGGATTTCGTCAATACCTCTGCCGTCAACACGTTTGCCTTCGTCAAGAAGCCAACGGCGAACAATGAATTTCTGAAGTTTGTAGAGGCAGTCGTCAATTTTTGATGCTTCTTCGGGGAACTTTTCGTCAAATTCTGCGTGAACTGCATCGTAGATGGGAGCAAGTCTTTCGTCACGGATTCTCTTGTCGTCTGTATCAAGAGCAACCTTAACATCTTCAATAGCGAAAGCCTTGATAGCCTCGTAAAGTTCTTCAGAGGGGTCGTTTGATTCAAAAGTGATTTTCTCTTTACCGATTTCGGCAACAATAGATTTAATGAATTCAACGATTTTCTTGTTCTCTTCGTGAGCGAACATAATACCGTCAAACATTACTTCGTTTGAAATTTCGTTAGCACCTGCTTCAATCATAGCAACAAGGCTGTCAGTAGAAGCAACTGTAACTGTCATCTCAGTTTTTGCTCTTTCTTCAAGAGTGGGGTTGATAACATATTTACCCTCAACAAGACCGAGAGATACGCTGGAAACAGGACCGTCCCACGGAATGTCGGAAATAGCGATAGCGGTTGAAACACCCCAGAGTGCTGCAATTTCAGGTGAGCAGTCGGGGTCAACAGACATAACTGTTGCAACAACAGAAACATCGTTTCTCATATCCTTGGGGAAGAGAGGGCGGATGGGTCTGTCGATAACACGGGAAGTAAGAACAGCCTTTTCGGAAGCCTTACCTTCACGTCTCTGGAAAGAACCGGGGATTCTGCCTACTGAATAAAGTTTCTCCTCAAAGTCAACGGAAAGGGGGAAGAAATCAACACCTTCACGGGGCTTGGGAGCCATTGTAGCTGTACAAAGAACTTCTGTATCACCGTAACGAACGATACAAGAACCGTTTGCAAGCTGAGCCATTTTACCGGTTTCAATAACTAATTTTCTGCCGGCAACTTCTGTTTCAAAAGTTCTGAAATCTTTGAAAAACATATTTTTTACCTCATTTATTTTATTTCCGTTTCAAATGGTTTAGCAACAAAGAAAAACGCAAAAATATTTTACACTTTTCTTTATCGCTAGAACCCTAATCAACGGATTGTGTACTAATAATATACCCTAAAAAAGTATTTTAAAAAACGGCTAACGGGACAAACGGTAATCCGTTTGTCCCGAAAAGAGCAATTATTTACGAAGACCGAGGCGTGCAACGATAGCACGGTAACGCTCGATGTCTGTCTTCTGAAGGTATGCAAGAAGGTTTCTTCTGTGACCTACCATTTTAAGAAGACCGCGGCGTGAGTGATGGTCTTTCATATTGTTTTTAAGATGTGCGTTAAGGTCGTTAATTCTCTTTGTGAGAACAGCGATCTGTACTTCGGGAGAACCTGTGTCGCCCTCGTGTGTGGCATATTCTTTAATAATTGCCTGTTTTTCTGCCTGTGTCATTTTTTTCACCTCATTAAATATTTCCCAAATAACCCAGAAAGTAGGGTAGGTGAATGCGCAAAGTACGCTTACTCCATACTCCGAGTCATAAGGCTTTGGTATTATAACATACAAATTTATATTTGTAAAGTATTATTTACCTGCTTTTTTTGAATATTTTACCTTATAAATAAAGTTCATAAGGTGAGCATCGAATGCGCCGATGGGTTTTGTTTCAGCATAAAGTTCAGCACCCACAGCAGTTTTGCAGCCTTTTTCCATAACGATTTCAACTGCTTCTGCATCGTACTGGTTACCTGCTACGCAAACAGCACCGTTGTCTTTAATAAGAACTGCGTTGCGCTTGCCGAGAGCCTTAACAACTTTTTTGCTTGTTTTCAATGTGTCAGAGGGGTTGAAAACCGCACATTTAACAACGGGACCGCAAAGTTGAGCAAGGTCATCAAGGAAAGGTTTCATTGTTTTGCCTTTTCTTGACATTGCAACTACGTTTTCGTCTTTTGTATGACGGATGTAGTTAACATCTTTTCTTTTTTTGTAAATTGCCCAGTGCATATCCGCGCTGTCGGGAATTTCACCGCCACCGATTAAAGCACCGCTTTTAGTATCGATGATGGCACATTGTTTATCTTTTTCGCCTATAAAGAAGCAGTCGCCCTTTCTTGTACTGTCGCAAGGAACAAATTCTTTAGCGGCTTTGTATTTACTGTCGGATTTGAAAACTTCGGTAACGTAATCCACAACGCCTGAGAATGTTTCAACGGCTTTTCCGGAAACTTCACAGCAACGTTCAACAATGAACTTTTCGCATACATTTTCAAGAGCGTTTGCTACTGCAAAAGCATCTTCGTAGTCAGTACCAAGGCAAACTGCACCGTGGTGTTTCATAATAGCAGCCTTAGATGTTGAGCGTTTAAGAGCATTGATAACACCCTCGCGGAGTTTGGGCTGACCGGGAAGACCGTAAGTAGCACAAGGAACATCAGTACCGATGATTTCAGCCTCTTCGCCTGTAATATTGTTAATATCAAGACCGAGAGTGCTTACAACGGAAGCGTTTTTCTGATGTGTGTGAATTACAAAGTTTATGTCGGGACGAAGTTCGTAGCAAGAAGCGTGAATACCCTTTTCGGAAGAGGGTTTAACGTCACCGTCATAAGAAAGGTCAGCAATGTTTACAAGAACAATATCGTCGGGTGTAAGTGTATCGTAAGCCTTACCGCTGGGAGTGATAACGAACTGTGTGTCGCTGATACGGCAACTGATGTTACCCCAGGTTCTTACTATAAGACCTGCCTTTAAAAGTTCGTGACCGGCTTTTATAACTATATTTTTTGCTTCTAAAATATCCATTTAGACAGCCCCTTTCAGAGAATCTGTTTGGAAAAGCCACGGGTGTGCCGTGGCTTTTCTAAACATAATTGACTTATTCTTTAATTGCAACGTTTGCGAAAACTCTGTCGAATCTTCTGAGTGCTTCGTCAATGAGTTCGGGTGTGTACTGAGCGTTAGTGTAAAGACGGCTACCTGCAAGAGTAACAAGGCCTTCTGCCATGTAAGCCGCACCCATGTGTTGCATTTCTTTCTTTCTTTCGCTTGTAGCGGAAAGAACACCGGGAATCTGCCAGGGTTTTGCCCAGTTGATGGAGTAGTGCATTGTACCAACTGTATCAATGTGACAAACTGAGCCCTGGTTGAATGCTACGAAGGGAAGGTTGTATTTCTTAATGAGTTCCTGAAGACCCTTTGTAAGTCTGTCACCCATCTGACCTGCCTTCTGGCAAGCATTCTGTTTATCAATTTCTTCAAGAGTGTAGTAACCTGCAACGCAAGAGATGGGAGTAGCAGCCATTGTACCGCCCATGAAAGCCTTTTTAACTTTTTCGCCGCTTGCATCAAGGCCTGCACCGAGATATTTCATATATTCTCTCTTACCGCCGATACCGCCTGCACCGGGATAGCCGCCGGCAATAACTTTACCGAAGATGGTAAGGTCAGGAGATACGCCGTAGTAACCCTGAGCACCTGCCATACCGATACGGAAACCTGTAACAACCTCGTCGAATATGAGAAGAGCACCGTATTTACGGCAAAGTCTTTCAACGCCCTTGTTGAAGTCTTTGTCAAGAGGTCTTGTGCCGCTTTCGGGACCGATGGGCTCGATAAATACAGCAGCAGTGCCGCCTGTAAGAATGTTGCGTCTGAGAACTCTTTCAAGAGAATCAAGGTCATTGGGGAAGAATTCCTGTGTATGATTAAAGAGATAAAGGGGAACACCGTGTGCCTGTGTGAATTTTGAGCCGGGAACACGGATACTGTAACCGAGCTGGTCACTCCAGCCGTGATATGCGCCACCCATTTTTACGATATTCTTTTTCTTTGTAGCAAGTCTTGCAACACGAATTGCCGCCATACATGCTTCTGTACCTGAACCGAGCATACGGAACATTTCAACAGATTCCATACTGTCGCAGATTTTCTTTGCAAGTTTGTATTCAAACTCGTGGAAAAGACCTGTTGAAGGACCGCAAGTGTTAAGAAGGTCAATAACATGATCTCTTACAACTTTGGGGTTGGAACCGAGAACAGTGGGACCGCCTGCCTGAAGGAAGTCGAAGTACTCGTTACCGTCGATGTCGTAAAGCATCATGCCGTCAGCCTTTGTGAAAACGAGGGGGAAGGGATAGTTGAAAGCAAGGTTATGCTGAACACCGCCGGGAATAACCTGTTTTGCTTCTTCGATCATTTCCTTACTCTTTGCGCACTTTTTGTCGTAATATTCTTCTTCATATTTTTTAAGTACGTCTGGTTTGATTGTGTAGATGGGTTGCTTAATGAGTTCATCAAGTTGCTTTGTAACGGCAGCAGCGTCATGATACTCACTGATTGCGAATCTTGTATCCATAAAATTGACCTCCTTGAGAGTGAATTTGCGTTCACTTTTATTATACAATGTTATATTAAAAAGTCAAGTGAAAACAAGGTGTATCGAGAAATAGTGTGAACTTTTAACAAAAATTTAACGAGTAATTTATGCAGGTTTAAGGTTATTTTTTTGCTTTTTTAAAATTTTTTGAAAATATGTAGTGGTTGGGGCGAAAATAACAAAATCCTTGTATTTTATTTAAAGGTCTTTGTTGACATTGCACCATTATTCTGCTAAAATAAAATAGACTATCAATAGTAAAACAAAGGAGGATGTTTGATTTGCAAAATTTAATGGATTCCAGAACACTTGCATACATAAATATGTTCGCAGTACTCGGAACATTGGAGAACCTTTGCGAGCTTGTTCCCGAAGCGTCAGAACTTCTTGAAGGCAAAAAGCCGATTTCCATCGGTTTTGAGGTTAAAGGCGGACCTTCTGCAACACTTTACTTCAAAAACGGCAAATGCCGTATGGAACAGGGTTGCAGCAATTGTGACGTAAAACTTCCGTTTTCAAGTTGCGAAAAATTCAACGGTCTTATTGACGGTACGGTAACTCCCATACCCTCAAAGGGCTTCACACACATTGGTTTTCTTCTTAAAACATTTACACCCCTCACCGATTTGCTTTCAAAATATATGAGAGCATCGGAAGAGGACCTTAAAGACCCTGTTTTCTTTGAAAGAAGCACTAAACTTATGCTTTACACCATCGGTGTTGCCATTGCTCAGATAGGTAACAATGACGAAGTAGGTAAGTTCAGCGCAAAAGCCATTGAAGACGGCAGTGTTTATATGGGTATCAAAAACGGCCCCGGCCTCGAAGTTGTTTGTAAGGACCACCGTTTAATTACCGTTAAGAAAGTCCCCGAGAAATACCGTGCATCAATGATTTTTGAATCTATCGAAACAGCACGCGCTCTTTTCGACGGCAAGGTTAATTCACTTGCTTGCATCGGTACGGGTAAAATCGAAATGCACGGACTTGTAAGTATGCTTGATAATATCAACCGCATTCTTGACAGAGTTGCGTTGTATCTTGCATAACAGGGCAAAGGAGGTACCATAATGAGTAATAAATTCCCTTTATATAACAACACCAAGTCGGACGAATGGTATGACAGAGCCACTAAGGTAATCCCCGCAGGTGTTTACGGTCATCTCGGCCCTGCTGAGGGTCAGTTTATCCCCGTTAACAGATGGCCCCGTTTCTCTGAAAAGGCACAGGGCACATATTTCTGGGATGTTGACGGAAATAAATACATCGACTATATGTGTGCATACGGTCCCAATATCCTCGGTTACTGTGATGAGGATGTTGACGCAGCCGCAATAGAACAGATTAAGAAAGGTAACTGTACAACTTCTCCCTCAAAAATTATGGTTGAATGTGCAGAACTTCTTGTAGATACTGTTCATTCAGCCGACTGGGCATTCTTTGCAAAGAACGGTAACGATGCTACACAGGGCGCTATCCTTACAGCACGTGCTCACACTCACAGAAAGAAACTTATTTTCTTCAATAACTTCTACCACGGCGTTTCTCCCATGGTGCAGAAGATTGACTATCCCGGTGTTACTCCCGAAGATGTTGCCAACAACCTTTATGCACGTTGGAACGACATTGAAGGTCTTAAACAGATTATTGCTGAAAACGAGGGCGAAATCGCAGCCCTTATTGCTCAGCCTTACAACCACGGCAACTTCCTTGATAACTACTTCCCCGATGAAGGTTTCTGGAAGGAAGTTCGTGAACTTTGCACAAAACACGGCATAGTTCTTATTGTGGACGACGTTCGATGCGGTTTCCGTCTTGACCTCGCAGGCAGTGACCATTTCTTCGGCTTTGAAGCAGATATTATTTGTTTCTGTAAAGCACTTGCAAACGGTTATAATATGTCTGCATTCTGCGGTAAAGAATTCCTTAAAAATGCGGCTTCCAGCCTTTCATATACAGGTTCTTATTGGATGAGCGCAGTTCCTTTTGCTGCTTGTATTGCTTGTATCAATAAACTTAAAGCAATTGATGCTCCCAAACTTTTCCATCAGTTAGGTACAGAACTTACTGACGGTCTTAAAAAAGCAGGTGCAGAGCACGGCTTTGATTTAGTAGTTTCGGGCGCACCCTCACTTTTCTATTTAAGAATTGCTAACGATGATTCACTTCTTCTCCATCAGGACTGGATTGCAGAATGCGTAAACAGAGGTGTATTCTTTGCATCTCACCACAACCACTTTATAAACGCTGCACTCACTCACGAGGATATTAACAGAACTATCGAAATCGCTGAGGATGCATTTAAAGCGGTTAAAAAACTTCACCCCGAACTCTAAGTAAGTTAACCGATGTTTTTCGGTAAAAATACAAAATAGGAGGAATATTTACAATGGCACTTTCAAAACAGGAGTGGCTTGCTCTTGAAAAGAAAGCAAATGAACTCCGTAATCTCTGCCTTGATACTACCTATTGGGCAGGCAGCGGCCATATCGGCGGCGGTATGAGCGTTATGGATATTATGACAGTGTGCTATCATAAGTATATGCACATTAAAGTTGAGGATCCTAACTGGGAAGATCGCGACAGATTTATTCTCAGTAAAGGTCATGCAGGTATCGCTTATGCACCTGTTCTTTGCGACCTCGGCTTTAACGATAAGGAAATGCTCAAAACTTTCAACCTTTCAGGTTCAAAAATGGGTATGCACCTTGACTCAAATAAGGTTGTCGGCGTTGACGCTTCAACAGGTTCTCTCGGTCACGGTCTTTCTATCGGCGTAGGTACAGCCCTCGCTGCACGTCTTCTTAAAAAAGATTTCAAAACATTCGTTGTTCTTGGTGACGGCGAACTTGACGAAGGTTCAAACTGGGAAGCAGCAATGAGCGCTGCTCACTATAAACTTACAAACCTTATCACTTTTGTTGACCGTAACCATAATATGATTGACGGTAACACAGAGGACGTTATGGCTCTTGAACCCCTTGCTGACAAGTGGGAAGCATTCGGCTTTATCGTTAAGAAAATTGACGGTAATAACATTAAAGAACTCTGCGAAGCAATTGACTTTGCTTATGAAAATGAAACCGACAAACCCGTTCTTATCCTTTGCGATACTGTTAAGGGTTGCGGTATTGACTTCATCGAAGGCGATTTCAGATGGCACTACGGTGCATTTGACGATGAAAAATACGAAAACGGCAAAAAGGCTCTTGAAAAATCCTATGCCGCAAGAATTGAACGCGTTGAAAAGGAGGCAGAATAATTATGGCAGGCGGATTAAGTTATACAGCTGAACAGTCAACCTCTCTCTCAACTGCTGAAATTTACGGTCAGGCTCTTGTTGAATTGGCAGAGGCTCATCCCGAGGTCGTTGCACTTACTGCTGACCTTGCAAAATCAACTAAAATCGGTGATTTCCAGAAGAAATTCCCCGACCGTTTCTTTAACGTAGGTATTGCTGAACAGAATATGTTCGGTGTTGCTGCAGGTATGGCGAAAGCTGGTCTTGTACCTTTCCTTTCAACTTTCTCACAGTTCGCGTCTTTACGTTCTGCAGACCAACTCCACACAGACCTTTGCTACCAGAATGTAAACGCAAAAGTTATTGCAACTCACTCAGGTACATCTTTCGGTCAGGCGGGTTCAACTCACCACGCTATCTGTGACCTTGCAGTTACACGTTCTATTCCCAATCTTACAGTTATCTGTCCCGCTGACGGTTACGAAACATATAACGCAGTTATGGCAGCTTACAATACACCCGGTCCTTTCTATATCAGAATTAACCGTGGTTTTGACCGCGTTCTTTATAAAGATGCCGATTACGGTTTTGAACTCGGTAAAGCAGTAGAAGTTCACGAGGGTACAGATCTTACAATTATCGCTTGCGGTTCTTGTGTATTCCAGGCTTTCCAGGCTGCTGAATTCCTTGAAAAAGCAGACGGTCTTAAAGTAAGAGTTCTTGATATGCACACCATTAAACCTCTTGATAAAGAAGCAGTTCTTAAAGCGGTTATGGATACTCGCCGTATTATCACCGTTGAAGACCATACAGTTATCGGCGGTCTCGGCTCTGCTGTTGCAGAAGTTGTTGTTGAATCCGGTAAGGGTTGCGCTTTCAAGAAACTCGGTATTCAGGATACTTTTGCACCTATCGGTCTCCACGAAGATATTATGAGTACTATCGGTATTGACTCTAACGGTATTATCGAAGCAGTTCGTGAAGTTATGAAGGCTGACTTTGAAGAGGATAACGATTGGGACGACGAATTTTAAGGAGGGGTTTTCTTGTCAAACACACAAGAAGCATTATATACTAATAAAATATTCCTTTGCGGTGCATTACCTCTTTTAAAGACTATCGTTGCCGATGTTCCTTCTCTCAAAAAAAGTTTTGAAAAAGTGCATTGTATTTACCAGGTTAGTTGTCTTGACCCGGATGCTCCCGAAGGAAAATGGGCTACTCACTTTATGGTAAACGGTGACGAATGGCTTGTTCATGCCAACAAAGTTGCTTACAGAGTTAAGAAGCAAAAATTTGTTGAACTTGAATTTAAAAGCGTTGAAGCAATGAACGCTTTCTTTAAAGGTAAAATCGGTCCCGCAACACTCCCAAAAATGCGCGGTGTAAACTATATTAAAGAGTTTGGCGTATTTATGGCGGCACTTCTTAAAATGGCTAACCTTTTAGGTCTTGAAGCGCCACCCGAAAAAGAAGAAGATAAACGACTTCTTGTTAAGTGCTATTTCTACCTTCTTTCTGCAGGTATCAGCACACTTAATAAAATGGGCCACCCCGAAATCCACGACTGGACTTCAAAGAGTCCCGACCGTGTTTACGCATGGAAGGTTGACGGTGAAGATTCCGTTTCCGCTTACATCAGAATTAAAGCAGGTAAAAGTAAAGCCGGCAGAGGCGAATACAAACGCGCTCTTCCCTTCTTTACAATGCGCTTTAATAATCTTGACAGCGCTCTCGGTATCCTTATGTCCATCGACGATATGATAGAATCCGTTCAGCAAGGTAAACTTATTATGGACGGCGCACCTGAATTCGGTGCTCAGATCGGCGGTTATATGATGGAAATCGGCGCAATGGCAAAATAATGATACAATCTATGGCGCAGAAGTCGTTTTGCCTCGTTCGACGTATCTTGATACGCCTTCACTCTGCAAAAGCGCCTTCTGCATCCATATCTTGTACCATTATTACCTTGACCGCAACAGATTTTAAGGAGAAGTTTTTTGGACTTCTCCTTTTTGTTTTATGAAAATGTAATAATGATTTCAACAATTCACAAATATTTCACAAAATTTACTTGACACATTGAGGTTGACATAGTATAATTCTAAATGTATATTGATAATTATACCTTTGTTGGTAACAACGGAGGGAGGGAACTATAAATGAGTCAGGTAAAAGTTAAAGAAAACGAATCTTTAGATAGCGCACTTCGTCGTTTTAAGAGACAGACTTCAAGAGACGGTGTTATCCAAGAAGTTCGTAAGAGAGAACATTATGAGAAACCTTCTGTAAAGAGAAAAAAGAAATCAGAGGCTGCTCGTAAGAGAAAATTCTATTAAAAAAGAGAGATGGATCCTCAAAAAGAGGTTTCATCTCTTTTCTTTTTGTTTTATTTGTGATATTATTAAAATGACCACATATGATTGTAGGTGAATGTATGCGAGTTGAGAAAGATACTACAATTAAATATATGTTTCGCGAAATTCACGATATAACCCCCGAAGTAGTTCGCGAATTAGGGCTTGAAGCCATACTTTTTGATTTGGATAACACTACCGTTAAAGATGCAACTTTTTCTACAATTCCCGGCGCAATTTCTTGGATAAAGTCTCTTAAAGAGGCGGGGATAAAGGTTGCTATTGTTACAAACACTCCTCATATAAGAGCGCTTTGGTTTTCGCGGACTTTCGGTGTGCGCTTTCACGCATTTGCCAAAAAGCCATTACCTTTGGGTCTGCTGAGAATGTCGAGGAAACTTAAAGTTCCAATAGAAAAAATAGGTATGGTGGGCGACCAGGTATTTACAGATGTAGCGGCAGCAAACCGATGTGGCGCAACTCCTCTTCTTGTAGATCCTGTTGAAAATAAATGGTTTTGGAAAAACCACTATAAGAAAAACAGAATTAAAGAAAAGCCCTTGCGTGATGAATTTTTAAAGGAGCACGGTTACTATGGGGATAAATAAACTCCAAAAATTTTTGAAAAATAATTTTGAGGCGATTATAATTTCCTCACCTGAAAACAGGCGATATTTTACAGGCTTTCCCTCAAGCGACGGGTACCTTGTTGTAACTAAAAATGATGCAGTATTTTTTACGGACAGTCGTTATATTGAAGCGGCACAAAAATCCGTAAAAAATTGCAGAGCGCAGAAATTAACCAGGGTCTCCAACGAGATTAAGGATTATATAAGAGAAAAAAATATTATAAAAATTTATACGGAAAGAAACCGTGTAACTGTTTCTGATTATGATTTTTTTAAAACGGTTTTTTCACCTTGCAAAGTTACCGCATCTAAAAAACTCGAAAAAGAAACAGATAATATCCGCAGGGCAAAAAGTGATGAAGAAAAAGAGTGTATATTAACTGCTCAAAAAATTGCAGAAAATGCATTTGAACACATTTTGGCTTTTATTAAACCCGGGGTTACGGAAAAACAAATTGCTTTGGAACTTGATTTTTATATGCTTTCCCACGGTGCTGAGGCAGTTTCTTTTGAAACAATTGCGGTTACGGGTGCGAAGTCATCTATGCCCCACGGCGTACCCGATGAAACAGTGGTAAAAAACGGCGATTTCATAACAATGGATTTTGGTGCGGTTTACAAAGGTTACCATAGCGATATGACCCGTACAGTTGCCGTAGGCGAGGTTACGGAAGAACAAAAAACAGTTTATGAAACTGTTTTAAAGGCGCAGAAAAATGCACTTTCAGTTCTCAAAAAAGGTTTACCTTGTTCTGAAGCGGATAAAGCCGCAAGGGATATTATTGATAACGCAGGTTACGGTGATTATTTCGGACATTCTACGGGTCACGGTGTTGGCGTGGAAATTCACGAAAATCCCACGCTCGCGCCAAAATCAACGGATATTCTTGAAATCGGTGATGTTGTAACTGTGGAACCGGGCATATATTTACCCGGCAAATTCGGTGTAAGAATAGAAGATATGGCGCTTATTACCGAAAACGGTTACGAAAACTTAACTTCTTCACCTAAGGAGTTGATAATTCTTTGAAATATGAAAATTTTGAAGATTTAAAAAGGGACTGTCTTAACTGCAAAAACTGTGCCCTTGCCGCCACACGAACCAATGTGGTTGTAGGTGTAGGTAACGAAAATGCAGATATAATGTTCGTAGGGGAGGGCCCCGGTGAAAACGAGGATTTACAGGGTGAGCCCTTTGTAGGAAAAACAGGCCAACTTTTAGATAAATATCTTGAAGTTATAGGTCTTTCTCGGAAAAAGAATATTTATATTGCAAACATTGTAAAATGCAGACCGCCCGGGAATCGCGACCCTGAGCAAACGGAACAAGATGCTTGCATTGAGTGGTTGCGTTGCCAGACAAGGCTCATAAAACCGAAGATTATTGTGTGCCTCGGCAGAATTGCCGCGCAAAAACTTATTTCGGAAGATTTCAAGGTGACACGCCAACACGGTGAATTTATACATAAAGGTAACATTCTTTTTATGGGTACGTTTCACCCGGCGGCACTTTTAAGAAACCCCAACAATAAACCCGATGCACTTTCTGATTTTCAGAATCTCAGGGATAAGATAAAAGAATTAAATATTGAAATTTAAAACTCTATAAAAGGAGATAAAAATATGGATATTAAAAATTATATTGAAGAGGGAAAAGCAATATTCGGTATTGAGTTCGGCTCAACAAGAATCAAAGGTGTTCTCATTGACGATGCAGGCGAAGTTCTTGCAGTAGGCGGTTACGAATGGGAAAACAGCCTTGTTAACGGCATCTGGACTTACGGCGAAGAAGAATTTTTTGCAGGACTTAAAGGTTGCTATTCTTCTCTTAAAAAGGACGTAAAAGACCGTTACGGCATTACAATTAAAAATCTTAAAGCAATTGGTATCAGCGGTATGATGCACGGCTACCTTGCATTTAACGAAGAGGGTAAACTTCTTACACCTTTCCGCACCTGGCGTAACACCTGTGCAGGCGAAGCCGCAAACAAACTTACAGAAGTTTTTCAATTCAATATTCCTGACCGTTGGAGTATTGCACATCTCTATCAGGTAATTTTAGACGGTGAAGAACACGTAAAGGATGTTCGTTATTTTACAACTCTTGCAGGTTATATCCATACACTTCTTACAGGTGAAAAAGTTCTCGGTATAGGCGAAGCATCGGGTATGTTCTCCATGGAAGGCAACAATTACAGCGAAACAATGCTCGACAAATTCGATGCACTTGTAGAAGAAAAAGGCTATCCCTGGAAAATCCGCGAGATTCTCCCCAAAGTTCTTGTAGCGGGTGAAAATGCAGGAGTTCTTACCGAAGCAGGTGCAAAACTTCTTGACGAGGACGGCGACCTTCAGGCAGGTATTCCTATGTGTCCCCCCGAAGGTGATGCAGGCACAGGCATGGTTGCAACAAATAGTGTAAGAGTAAGAACAGGTAATGTTTCCGCAGGTACATCTGTTTTTGCTATGATCGTTCTCGAAAAACTTCTTTCAAAACTTCACAGAGAAATAGATATGGTAACAACTCCCGACGGCGCACCTGTTGCAATGGTACACTGCAACAACTGTACGTCCGATATTAACGCCTGGACATATCTTTTCAAAGAAGTTCTTGACCTTATGGGTGCAGATTGTTCAATGGGCGACCTTTTCACAGCACTTTTCAAGAAATCTGCCGAAGCAGATGCTGATTGCGGTGACCTTATCTCCTACAACTATTTCTCAGGGGAGTTTATAACAGGTTTTGAAACAGGTAAACCTCTTTTCATAAGAGAACCCGACAGCAAATTCTCGCTTGCAAACTTTATGAGAGTTCAACTTTTCACCGCATTCGGCGGTATCAAAATCGGTATGAATATTCTTGAAAAAGAAGATGTTGCAATTGATAAAATTCTTGGCCACGGCGGTTTCTTTAAAACACCCGTTATCGGTCAGAGCGTTCTTGCAGCTGTTATGAATGCACCTGTTTCCGTTATGGAAACTGCAGGCGAAGGCGGTGCTTGGGGTGTTGCAGTTCTCGCGGCATTCTCTGCTAACAAAGAGGATGGCGAAACACTTCCCGACTACCTTGACAACAAGATTTTCGCAACACAGAAGATGACAACTCTTGAACCCGACGAGAAAATTGTTGATAGTTTCAATAAGTTTATGGAAAACTATAAAAAAGGCCTCTCTGTTGAAAGAGCAGCAGTTGAGATGTAAAAAACAAAACCGTATCCGATTTTCCTCGGATACGGTTGATTTTTTATAAGTACATAACTTGTCCGTTATTTTCTCTTGATTTATCGGCAAGGAAAATAATTCGGTGTCCTGCAATGGAGTTATGTATAGAAGTACAGGAAACGGACGGATTATCGTCACGAATAAATTTAATAAAGTCGGCAGTAAGTGCAGTATCTGCGCCGCCGTGACCTTCGTCAGGCGTTTTACTCAAGTCAATAATACGCTCGTCAAAGTATTTTTTGGGGTCGGGGTTAATGGTTTTAATTTTTACAAACTTCTTTTCGAGTTCTGCGTAAATTTCACCTTTAGTACCGATAACGCGTATAGTCCGTAAAGATTCTGCTGCACCGCCTGTTAGGTTGTGAGTACCTGTAGCACCGCTTGCGAAATTAACAAGCACGCTTTGATGGTCAACAACGTCATTGTCGCATTTAAACATACATCTGCCGTAGTCACTTTTCATAAGAATTTCACGACGCTGTTCATCGGTGGGGTTTTCAATATCCTCTAGTTCACGCCATACATAAACTTCCCAACTGTCAGGGTGGTCAAGGTAAAGCCTTTTAGCACTGTAATCGCAGTAATCAACGCGTGGACAGTCAACAAGGCAACGTGTACCTGAATTTTCAGGTGCGTTTTCGGGTCTGAAATGGAATCTTGAGCCTACCGAAGAAACCGAAACGGGTTTATCATCGCCCATAAGCCACATCATAAGGTCAAGGTCGTGGCAACATTTAGCAAGAAGCATTGAAGTATGACATTTTTTACTGTTTGCCCATTTACCGCGCACATAAGAGGTTGAAAGATGATGGTAACTTACGTCTTCCACGGTCTGAATGTTAATAACATCACCTATTTCACCGCTTAATATACTGTTTTTGATATTTAAGTAAACGGGATTGTACCTGAGAACGTGGCAAATCATAACTTTATTGCCGTTGCGGTTTACTACTTCAACAAGTCTGTCTAATTCTTCCTCGTTTACCGCGAAAGGCTTTTCGAGAAGCATATCGTAACCTTTTTCGAGAACGGGTATGGAAGTTTCAACGTGTATTTCGTCCATCGTGCCGTTGATAACCACATCGGCAAATTTAGGTTCTCTTGCAAGTTCTTCAGCGGAAACGAAACATTGGCTTTCGGGAAAACCGAAGCGCTCACGCACAAATTTTCGCCTGTACTCGTCCGGGTCAGCCACACCCACAATTTTAAGTTCATCGGGATGAGCCGCGGAGTAATCTGCATACGCCATAGCGCGGTGACCTGCGCCGAGTATTATTGCTGTAACGGGTTTTTTAGTCATATCTATCACTGCTTAAAATAAATTTTTTGCCATTGTTGCCGTTTTAAGTTTTGTTGAAAGCATCTTGAAGCCCAAACGTTTATAAAAACGAACAGCACCTTCGTTGTGTATATCCGCTTGAAGCATAACACCCTTAACATTACGGCGTTTAAGTTCGGTGAAAAGTGCATCCATCAGTTTTGCGCCGAAGCCTTGATTCTGGTATTCGTCAAGAATATCAATATGGAGGTGCGCAGGATACTTTCTGCCGAAAAATGTATACGGAATAGGGAAAAGCCAAGCCTTTCTTCCGCTGGCTTTATCAAGTTTTTTTATTTCAGGAACGTCAATTTTACGGAAAATTTTATTATATCTTTTGTAATCGGGCTCGCAAAGTATATAGCCTACAACCTTGTCGCTGTCGTCAACAAGCACGAAGCAAGTATCGTAACATTCGCGGACGTAATATGTAGAAAACATTCTTGCAATGCGGTAGCCTAAAACAGGGTCTCTTTGGCAACCCGGACCCGCAGTCATACGGCAAACGTATTCAACTCCTTTAAGGTCGTCAGGGCTCATAGGTCTGATATGTGCCATCAGTTTTTCACTCCGTCGGATTTATTGGGTCTTTTGCGTGTGATTCTCTCGCGACTGCCGTCGGGACGTACGATAACTGTACTGTCAAGTTGTGTTTCAAGAGATTTTCTGAAGGCAGCCACATACTCTGCTCGGAGAGATTTTTGTTCAAGTGCCTCTGCTTCAGTAAGACCTTCTGTTTTTGCCTTGCGTGCAAGGAAATTTATTCTGTCGATTTTTTCCTGATTTATCATATTACCGTTCCTTTGTTTTTTATAAAACATTCAATGTAATATTATAGTATTATAAAAAATAAAGTCAAGAGAGAAACAAAGATAAAGGGGTAAAATATTTAAATAAATAAGTTGGAAATATATGGTTGAAAGAGCATTTCTATAATGATATAATGATAAAAAATAAATCTGAATAAGGAGTGTTGATATGTTATCTTCATTAGCAACAATCTGGACGGAAATTACATCATTATTTATGAGTTTTATTCTTTTGTTCGGTACTACTGTGGGTATATTTTCTCCCGAGTCAACCAACGGGGCGGAAAGTTACTTTGACGGCAACATCAAAAACGTTATCTACCTTATAGGTGACGGTATGGGATTTAACCATTTGAAGAAAACAAAGAACGAGCGAGATATTACTCTTACAATGGATACTTTCGATTTTAAAGGAAGTTCTATGACGCGTTCTTTAAGTAATGCTGTTACTGACAGTGCCGCAGGCGGAACTGCTCTTGCAACGGGCGAAAGAACATATAACGGTGCAATCGGCGTATATATGAATGATCCCTTAGGCGCATTTTCACATCCTAAAAACATCACCGAACTTTGTATGGAAAGCGGTATGATGACAGGTGTCATTACAACTGATGAAACATCAGGCGCAACGCCCGCATCATTCTCTGCCCATTCTTCCGATAGAGGAAATACCGAAGATATTACAGAGGACCAGTTAAGTTCAGGCATTGATATTATCTGGGGTGCATCTAACGGTGTGGCAACACGGGGCGATGCTGAAGAAAACGGCTTTACGTATATTACATCATACATTCAGATGATGGCTCTTCCTGAGGGTAGCCGCAGTTTTGCTCAGTTTACCAACGCACTTTGGACTCTTGAACAGTCCGACGAGAGAACACCTAACCTGGAGCAGATGGCAGAAAAGGCAATTGACCTGCTTGATGATACAGATGAAGGTTTCTTCCTTATGATTGAAGGCGCTCACATCGACAAACATTCACACAGTAATGAAGATGAAATGATGACCGAAGCGCTACAGGAGTTTGACAGAACTGTTGAACTTGTTCTTGAATATGCAAAAGCAGACGGTGAAACACTGGTTGTTATTACTGCTGACCACGAAACAGGCGCTATTATTGCAAATGATGACGGCACGTATTCTTTCACACAGGGTTCGCACTCTGCAGCAAATGTTCCCGTGCTCGTTTACGGCTCAGATAAAATTATAAACGACGGTGAAATACTCAATAACTACGAAATTCCCATAAGAATTGCGTATACTCTCGGTTTTACCGAAGAACAGTTCCCTTACGAAGTAATGGTAGCATAAAAATAAAAAATCGACATTCTTCAAATGTGAACAAGTCCAGTAAAAACGGACAATAGAAAAAAACGACCTCCTATGGTAGAATAAAACTACCATAGGAGGAGTTTTTATGCCTAGAAATTATCTACATATAAAGGATTATGAAAAAGAAATACTCAAATTAAGAGAAGA
>JAGAJB010000004.1 GCA_017626295.1 Clostridia bacterium
CCTTGTTATTGCAAAAATTTTTGCCTTACAAAACTGCAAGCACCTAAAATTGTAAAGATTTTGGTGCAGCAGGGTGTTTCTTCGGCGCAGACATACTGGCGTATATCAAGGCGAAAAACGCCGTGATGTGCCGAAAGATTTGAATTTTAGGCGTACGGGGTTCGACTCCCGTCGGCTATAATCATAGTAATTCCAATTATACCCATAAATAATACTATAAATATTTAAAACTGTCAAATATGCTACAAAATTGTAATAAAATCAGAAAAGTCTGCGTAAGAAACACAGACTTTTGTAACAATTATTTAAGCATATTAAGTATCTGCTCTTTTGAGCGCACGCCTACTGCCTGGTCAACAGCTTTGCCGTCTTTCATAACAACAAGTGTGGGAATACTTTGTATACCGAAAGCCTGAGCGAGCGAAATTTCATCGTCAACGTTGATTTTGCCTACTTTGAAATCGGTATTTTCTTCCGCAATTTCATCAACAACGGGCGAAACCATCATACAGGGACCGCACCAGGTTGCCCAGAAATCAAGAAGTACAGGCACTTCACTTTTTAAAACGAGTTCTTCGAAATTATCTTTTGTAATAGTTAAAACAGACATAATTAACCGTCCTTTCAATCTTTTGATTTATAATAAAGCATACAGTGACAGTAACCCTCAAAATCCGGGTCTTTAATCTGCTCGCGGAATTCTTTGCAGATGCATTTATTTTCTTCGGTACGTTCTAATCTGCAAGGACAGTAGCCGCCTTTTGCCTTAAGCCCCTCTTTGATTCTTTCAACAACTGCTTTATCTTCATTAAATCTTACTGCCATTATAACACCTCTTTTTATAATATTTTATCATTTTTTATTAAGAATATATTAATTTTTATAATTTTGCAACAGTTTATTACTTTAACCCTTTACTTTTTTACAAAAGGGTGTAAAATATTTATAATTTGATTTAGGAGATTAGGTATGAATACACTCTTTCAACAAGCATATAATTCAGCCCGTGAGATCATTGAAAAATCGGGGCTTTGCGAAAAACAAATTTTAGTGGTAGGTTGCTCAACAAGTGAAATCCTCGGCGAAAAAATCGGCACTAATTCCTGTCCCGATGCGGCAAAGGAAGTTTTTGACGGAATCAAGAAAGCCGCTGATGAAAAAGGCGTGTATATCGCCGCGCAATGTTGTGAGCACCTTAACCGTGCAATTATTACGGAAAGAAATGCCATAAACGGTGAAATTGTAAACGTAGTACCGCAACCGAAAGCAGGCGGTTCCTTTGCAACTGCCGCATATAACGGCTTTAAAAATCCTGTGGCAGTTGAAGAAATAAAGGCTGACGCAGGTATAGATATAGGCTTCACAATGATAGGTATGCACCTGAAAAAAGTTGCGGTTCCCGTAAGACTCGAAAACAACAAAATAGGCGAAGCAACCGTCCTCGGTGCAAGAGTAAGACCGAAATTCATAGGCGGCGAACGCGCACACTACGACGAAAAACTTATGTAAATATAATAAAGAAAGTATTCCCGGCGAAATTTTCGTTGGGAATACTTTTTATCATTTTACATAATTCACATCATATTCAATAATCCGCATACTGTTTGATTCGGTTGAATAAATCACAGCCAAAAATCTATACACACCTGTTTCAGCGGGTACTGTATTCAATTCCTTCAGGTCAATGTTATATAACAAATAATAATCGGGGTCTGCAGAACTGTACATTACGGGAAACAGCCCTCTGAATTCAGTAGGCAAATCAGAAGCCCATTTTTCACTCAAAGCAAGTTGTTTTTCAAAATCTTCGGCTACAATTCCCGAAAAGGTTACATCACTTGAATAATACATTCCGCCCAAAGTTTCTCCATTGGTATTTTCCGTCCACTCCTGTGTCATCACATGGCTTGGCTCCGGTATATCAACTCCAACGCAACTTTCAACCTTTTCGATAACCGTATTATCATAATCGAACTGACCGTTAAAGAACACACAAAACATACCAAACAAAAACACAATTATTGTCATAATTATACCTACAACTATATTTTTGGTAGTCTTAGTTTTCTGTAATCTGGCTTTATAACCAAAAATCACAGAGCCGATTGTAATAGGTAAGAACAGAAAAAATACCCACATATTTTCAACAGTTTTTCCGTTAAATTCAGATAACGCAGTTGCAATCTGCGGTGCAATATACACAGAAAGCGCCGAACCCCAGACCAAAATCCACGAAACGATATCCAACTTCTTGGTTTTCGAGTCCAAAAATTGTTTTTTAGCCCTTTTATTAAACAAATCCAACAAAACAGAATTTTCTTTCAAATCAGTTTTCTTGATAAAAAACAATTGACCGTTAAACTCAAACGCGAAAAAATTACCTATATCACAAAGATTTTCGATTTCTGTATACTGAACATTAAATAATTTTATTATAGTGTTCTCTCTGCTTATACGAACTATAAAATAATCACTGAAAAAATCATAACAGTATTCAGATTTCAACATTTGCAGTTTGCTTTTTTTCAATAAATTTTTTTGTAAAAAATAACTTTTAACAACACCTAAAACAATTGCTATCAAAAAACCGATTGATAACCCAACCAAAACTTCCAACGCATCTGAAGTAACGAAAAAAACCGACGCAAATAACAAAACGGCAATTATTTTCCATGATTCCTTAAGAGATGCTAACGAATATTTATCAAATATTTCAATTTCTTCAGCAGAATATGTAAATTTATACGCTTCTAAAGGTAGTTGAATTTCGCTTTCACTTTCCTGCTCTTCGCATAAAATTTCATCAATTGAAACATCAAAAATTTCTCTCAATCTTATAAGATTGTCAATGGTCGGAAGTGTCTGACCGGTTTCCCAAAGGCTGATGGTCTGCCTGCTTACAAGAAGTTTTTGTCCCAGTTCTTCTTGTGACATACCATTCTTTTTTCTGTGAAACTGTATTTTTTCTCCTATGGTCATAAAACTATGCCCCTTTCTGTCGACGAAAATATTATGCCTTAAATGCAAAATAAAAGCAAGCAAAAACTACTTGATTGTGTCAAGTGTTGCTTGCAAACGCAGAATTAACAAATTTAATCCTAAAAATACAAATTAGCACTTGATTTTTTCAAAGCAATTAGTTATAATAGCGGAGCACGATTGGAAATCGTGTATCAATAACTGAGTTTATTTGAACAGTATGGAGAGTTGTCCGAGCTGGTCGAAGGAGCACGATTGGAAATCGTGTAAACGGCCAAAACCGTTTCGTGGGTTCGAATCCCATGCTCTCCGCCAAAAAAGAAAAGATACCCTTTGGGGTGTCTTTTTCTTTTTTTAGTTGAAGTTATCTATCGGGATTCGAACCCACCTCGGCGAAGCCGAACACAATCGGTGTTTGCGTAGCAAACGAAAGGCAGAGCCTTTCGAATCCCATGCTCTCCGCCAAAAAAGAAAAGATACCCTTTGGGGTGTCTTTTTCTTTTTTTAGTTAAAGTTATCTGTCGGGATTCGAACCCACCTCGGCGAAGCCGAACACAATCGGTGTTTGCGTAGCAAACGAAAGGCAAACGGAGACGCTTGATAAAGAAGCTGTCTCCGTTTTGGGTATCTTTATTGTTTAAGTTATATATGACACGGTAAAAATACACCTGCAATTATTTATAAAGATGCATTCTTATTATCCTATAATCCGGGCAAACCTTCTTACCGACCGAATAAGCAGCCTGTGATGAATTCCCACCTAAGTAAGCGACATCGGATTTTTACCATATCAGAAACCTTTAACTGTGAATACAACAAGTTCCGTTGCAGATTTATCAGCACGTTCTTCGGTCATTATTGTAATAATACTTCCGTCAGAAAGTAGTGCTGAATTACAGAACCATGGGTAGCTTGTGCTGAATAAACTATCGTCAGAAAACAGTGTAACAAATTTACCATCGTTATCCCAAAGAATAACATCTCTCATATTACCGTCAAAGCCGATATATCCATTCTTGCTCTTTGCCATAAATGTAACGCTACCAAGACCTTCGCCATCTTCATCGCACAACACCTTCTGCAATTTGCCGTCTGTATCATAAACGAAGACTTTGTGTCCGCTTTCATCTGCGGCGCTTGCGCATACATAAATGTTATCTTCATCAACATTTATATGCATAATTGTATCAACTTCCGGGAATTTCATAGGAGTAGAAGTATATGTATCACCTTTGAAAGTAACCTTGTTGCATTCATTTGATGTGAAGAAGTCAACGCCCCATTTTCCTGACGGGTGCATTGCAAGATTGTCAATATCTTCATAAGTTGTTGCAACTTTGTCATTTTTGAGGCAGATGATATCATTCATTGAACCGCTTAACCAGAGAGTTCCATCACTTGTTGCCTCAATGCTATCATAGTCATCCTCGGGCAAATCTATTTTTTCAACAAATGCCAATGAGCCATCTGTTAATGCGCATTTTCTCAATTCTCCGTCAACAAGAAGGTAAACATTGTTACCTACTGCTGCAACAGAATGGTTAAATGTTTCAAATGTAGAAATATATTCATCGAGTTTTATCCACTGTGACTGTATCTTTAATGAACCCACTACAACGCCTTTGTTTTCTGCAAAGAAAGGTGTTCCTTCCCATTCCCAAGGTCCGTCTTCGTTGCCGGTGTCTTCAAGTGAAATTGTAAGACCTTTTAAAAGATCAGCAATACGTTCATCAGAAGTATCGTCTGCATCGAACTCTATGCTTACTGTTGCGCCTGCGTTTTCAATACGGTTAAAGTACAACAATGTTCCGTCTTTTTCATATTTCAGAAGATCAACTCCGCCGATTTTTACGGTTTCGTACTTGTTGTTTACAGCGTATTCGTACTGATCAAAACCGTAATAAACCAAATCTTCACGAAAATCATAAGGTTCTTCGACAGAAACTCTGATATCTGCATTGATAAGATAATATTCGGAGTCTTCGGGGTCGGGAATCTGAAGACAAACATAACAGTTATCATCTTCATTTTCGGTTTCTTCGTCATAATATGTCCAGACATTTTCATCATAATCAAGTGTAAATAATTTTGTTACAATGGCTGCATCGGTGTTACCCGTTGGTGGGTTTGTGTTATCGGTGTTGTCTTTACCCTTATCGCCACACGCTGCTAAAGAAAGTAACATAACAATAGCTAATATTATTGCTAAATATTTTCTCATAATAAATTCTCCTTCTCTTTAATATAAATCAATTTTTGTTTTCCTGTTTTGGTTTTGGTGTTTTATCAAGATTTTTATACAGGAAATTATCATAACTGCCTGTTACAACAAAACTTCCCGGTCTTGTATAAACCGTTGCATTTGTCTGCATTCTTACAGACTTGTTTTTTGATGCTATGGCAAAAATGATAATAAACCCCATAGCCATACCCACTGCAATACACAGAATGATTGTTTTTACAGGATTTTTACTGCTGTCTGTTTCGTCGCCTGTTGTATATACATCTGTATTGACATCTTCAATCACAGTGTTATCATAACTCAACAAGTTTTCAGCAACAGCATAATAATCCTCTATTCCACCAAAATAACTGTTGTTTGAATCATATGCATCCTGCATTTTTATAAAATCAAATGTTGATTTTGCAGATTCGGTTACATAATAGTGATACATTTCGCTTTCTGTATCGTGAACAAAAATAATACCGTTTTCATTGTCTGTGTATGTATCATAAATGTTCTGTGCATAGTTTTCATCTGTTTCTTCGTCTGTGATGCAGAACATTACACAGTAGCCGTATTCATTCTCAATCTGTTGTGCTGTGCTTTCCAATTCTTGAACTTCGTCATAGGAAAGTGCATTTTCATAATCAAAAACATACTGTTGAGTATATGCCGAAACTGAAATTGACGAACAGGTACAAATTGAAGTAATAAGGAAAATAGTCAGTAATTTTTTAATCATATCCGACACCTCCTTAAAGCCATCCAAGCAGGAAGGACAAGCCACATAAAACTGCACTTAACCCTGCTCCAAGTAATAAGGATGCTATCACAACAGCTTTTTTATCTGTTGGAAGATTACCGACAAACTTACCTGTCTGTCCGTTCATTGCAAAGGTGAATTTCTCGCCGTTCCATGATGTGTTGAGAATCCAGACAGGATAAAGAGCATATTTGTAAAATCCGTTTGCAATATTCATATTCACAATGCGTGATTCGATTGAGTTATAACCTTTAACAGTTTCTGCAAGTGCATCCCCTACACTTGTACGGATTCTTTCGTTTGCTCTGTTCATACTTTCTTCTGCTGTAACATCATATTTATCTGCAAGATAACCTGCCAGATATGCTGTGTTGAAATCAACTGCCTGTGACAAGTCAAAGGGCTCTACGGATTCCATAAGATCATCGGGCATTTTTGTTGAACCGTCAACAGGAATGTTGTCAAAACTAATGTTTCCGCTTCTGTAAACATCGTAATATGATGTTTCCTTGTAATTGTAATTATTGTCAGACCATCGTCTTTCCTTTGTTGCCTTAAAATTGGCATTTCCTGTTGCATCACAGGTGAAAAGCCAATGAGGAACATAAACACCTTTGATTTCTTCTATTCTGTTATTGTCAAGAAATGCTTTTGGAACGAACTTCTTGTCAGCAAGGTGTTTTTTCAATGCTTCCTTGGCGGCTTTTTTGTCAAGTTTGAAAGGAATAACCAAATCGGGACGCAAAGCACCTGAAAACTGACCTTTCATTACAACAGGATTGTCACAATACGGACATTTTGAAGCACCTGTTGTACTGTCGGCAATTATTTCGCCACCACATGACTGACAGGAATAAACATTCATTCCGTCTGTTTCACCTGATGACCATTGATTATCCTGTGCAGACCAGTTTATTGAATCAACTTCTTCGACAGTTTCCTGATTTAACTGATTAATTTCAAATTCAGTTTCACAATAGGGACATTTCAGTTTTTGTACACCTGCGTCAAACTGTACTCCACCGCCACAACAAGGACATTTTTGTTCAGCAATTGTTGGCACTGTCAATCATCTCCTTTATCATAAGTTTCATCATTCATAGTAATCTGATTTTGGGGTTTATAGACCATTCCGTCTTTATCACGGACAATCATTACATTTTTCACGTAATATATTACTCCGATTAAAATGATTACAAGAATAATAATTATTGCGAGTATAATTTTATTTTTCATTGTTTATCCTCGTGGTGTACCACAAGCCATACAGAATCTGCCACCTTCATTTGTAGCGTTACAAGCCGGACAAACCCAAGCCTGAGATACAGGTGCTTGCGGTTGAACAGGCTGACCATAAGCCGGTTGCTGATTATAACCGTTGTTCATCGGTTGATTGTAGCCATTGTTCATAGGCTGATTGTAACCGTTGTTCATAGGCTGATTATAGCCATTGTTCATAGGCTGATTATAACCATTATTCATAGGTTGGTTGTAACCGTTATTCATTGGCTGATTATAACCATTATTCATAGGTTGATTGTAACCGTTATTCATTGGTTGATTAAAGCCATTATTCATTCCTGCAGTACCGTTTTGTGTGAGGTTGTTTATAACCTGCTGTGCAGTCTGCTGATAGCGGTTATATTCCATTGTGCCCATACCCTCAACGTCGCTGTCATTGAGTCTTGCAGTAATTTCGTCGAAATAAGGATTGTTTACCTTGATATCAATGTAGAAATCATAAGTAAACTTGTATCTCGGCGGATTGTAACTTACTCTTTCTCCGTCTTTGCCCTGTGTGTAAATTTCTTCACGGTCTTCATCAACTCTGAGATTACAGCCCGTAACACTTGAAAGCGGAATAACATCAGGATTTTCATCACTCCAGCTTCCGGGATTACGACGTGAAACAACAAAACTCTGCTTCATCGGGTCGATATAGATTTTATCATCTTCACCAAAGGTGAACATCGGTGAAAAGCCTGCAAGAATCTGCTTATTCTGCTCTCTGTATGCAAGCTGCTGTTTAATTTCGTCAACGGTTGAGCTTCTTCTTTCACTGAAGAAAGGTGAAAGTTTCTTTGCACAATCCTTACACATATTGCCGTCTTCAAGTTTTCTGTTGCCTAAAAGTCCTATTTTCTCTCCGCAGATATCGCAATATTTTTTATCAAAAAGTCCCATTATATTTTCCTCCTAATAATTATTTAGCATCGTTTACATCAAAAATGTCACCACATTCAGGGCAGAATTTTGGCGGATTGTGTGGGTCATCAGGTTTCCAACCACATTTATCACATTGATAAAGAGGTGCACCTGCCGGCTTCTGTGCTCCGCAATTCTGACAGAATTTACCTTTATTTACTGCACCACAGGAACAAGTCCAACCTTCATCAGCAGGTTTTGGTGAACCGCATTCAGGACAGAATTTTCCGGTTGCTGTTGCACCGCAAGAGCATTTCCAGCTATCTCCCGCAGGTTTAGGTTCAGGTTTCTTGGCACCGCAGTTAGGACAGAAATTGCCTGAAACTGTATTACCGCAAGAACAACTCCAACCATTCTGTACAGGTGCTTGCTGCGGAGTTTGTTGCTGTCCCATTGCAAAAAGGTTCTGTGCATTCATGCCGCCACCTGCATTCATCGCCATACCCATACCCATAAAGCCTGTCATAGCACCTGCTTCATTCTTTGCAGCATCCTGCATAGCCTGAGCCTGAGCACCAACGAGTGTTGCAGCAGCCATTGTCGGGTCACGCATAACAGCATTCCTCTGAAGTTGTTTAATCATATCTTCGTCTTCTTTAGGTGCTGTAATTGAATTGATTGCAACAGACACTACTGAAAGTCCGCGAAGATTTACCCATTTTTCAGTAAGAACATCGTTCATTGCATCGGACAATTCCATTGTATGACCGGGTAATGCACTGTAACGAATTCCCATATCAGAAATTTTTGCAAATGCAGGTTGTAAAGCATTTAAAAATTCTGACTTTAATTGAGCATCAATCTCTTCTCTTGTGTATTCTCTTTCAACATTACCGCATACATTTGTGTAGAACAAAATCGGGTCGCTGATTTTATATGAATATGTACCGTTACAACGAACTGAAATATCAATGTCCAATCCGATATTTCTGTCAACAACTCTGAACGGAACGGGATTTGGTGTGCCGAACATATTGCCCACAAGTTCTTTTGTATTAAAATAATAAACTCTCTGGTCTTTTCCCGTGTCGCCACCATAAGCAAATCGTTTACCTATTGTCCTGAAAGATTCTTTTATGCTGTCACCGAGTTTTCCTGAAAAAATACTTGGCTCAGTTGATGCATCATAAGTAAACTCACCCGGTTCTGCACAGATTTCAACAATCTTGCCTTGTTCAACAATAATCATACATTGTCCGTCAGCAACTGCGATGCCCGAGCCGTTTGAAATGATATTGTCGCTTCCTTTTGTGTTTGAAGAACGTCCGCCTACACGCTTTGTTCCTTTTACCACCATTACATCCTTGTCTATTGAATCACAATAGAAAAACTCTTTCCATTGATCAGCAAGAACACCGCCGAGTGCTCCTGCGCCTGCTTTAATAAGTCCCATATTATATTTCTCCCTTCAATTAACTATATTTATTTTTCAGCACAGTTTTTACAACATAGGCCTCCTTGAAGGTCCACCCCATATACTGTGCATTCTTCACAAACCATATTTCCGCAAATTTCGCATTTGTTAAGTTCAAGTCGTACTTCATTGTTTGCACGTTCATAAGCTTTTTCGTGGTCGTTTGCGTAAATGATTGCTCTCGCTTCTCGTTCATCATTGCTTAAAAACTTTTTATCTTTGAAACCTGAAACAAATTCGTGTATATCTGTCTTTATCGGTTTACCGCAACAGTCACAATAGAACTCAAACTCGAACTGCTTTATTGTTGACTTGTCAGTAAATCTTTTTGTTACAGCTTTCAGCATTTTTTACGACCTCCTTATATAAGTATTTACAATATAATTTTACTTGTTAAAACTTATTAAAATAAGTAGCCCTATAGGTTACTTTCATAAAAAAAGGGTTACCTTTAGGGCTACCATGTCAAAAAATATAATGATTGTTTGTATAATTTATATAAACAAAAAACAAAATCACATTTGCTATTTTTTTGTAAAAATTGACAATAAATTCAAATTATGCTATATTATGATATATAAATATATGGAGTTAAACTATGGAACTTGATATAAAAAACTTAAGTTTTCCCGAACAGGTTAAAACTGTCCGCATGCTTTTGCAACTTACACAGACCGAACTTGCCAAACAAATAGGGATTTCTTATGCAACTGTCAACCGTTGGGAAAGAGAAAGCAGAACACCACATCTTGCAATGGTTGGTAAATCCTATTCATTCTGTATGCGTAACGGAATAGCCGACGGGACTTGAAATCAAAACAAAGGAGGAATAATATGACTACACTTTACGGTATTATTTTTGCCATTTCTCTTTTGATGATTATTGCTTATTTTTTAGTTGACAGAAAACGTGATATTTGGTTGCTACTCCTTTTTGTTTGTGTAGCAGTATGCGATTTAGGTTATTTCCTTCTTTCCGTTGCAAAAGATTTAAACTTTGCTTTATGGGCTAACAGAATTGCCTACCTTGGAAATATATTCCTGCCCTTTTCAGTACTTATGATGATTATGAATCTGTCAAGATTTAAATATCCTAAATACTTACCCGGCATTTTAATTGCAATAAATACTGTTATGCTTTTCATTGCTTCAAGTGGCGGATGGTTGCCGATTTACTACAAAGATGTTTCTTTTGAAATTACAAATGGCGTTGGTACTCTTATTAAAGACTACGGACCGTTGCATAATTTTTATAAAGTCTTTCTGTTTGCATATTTCTCTGCAATGATTGCAATTATCATATACACAGCCGTCAAAAAGATGGTCGTTTCTGTCAATCACTCTATTTTTCTCGCATTTGTTGTTATCGGCAATATTGCAATCTGGCTAATTGAAAACAGTATAAAAGCAGGATTTGAGTTTATGTCAATATCCTATATAACCACAGAGGGCTTAATATTATTCCTATACGGAATTTTACAGGATTACGGTCTTGCAGATATTCAAGGTATTTCTTCCGAAACTGTTGTAATTCAAACCGAAACAGCACAAACTGTTTCTAATGAACAAATAGCAAATATCAGGTATTTTGAGCAAAATCAGATTGATGTTATTTTTGAAAACTGGGATGTTATCCATTCTCTTTCTCAACGCGAAAAAGAGGTTTTAAGTCTGATTATGCAGAACAAAAAGCGAAAAGATATTGCCAATGAACTTTTTGTAACAGAAAGCACGATTAAAAAACATACATCAAGCATATTCAAAAAACTTAACATCAACAATCGTTCTGAATTGTTTGAAAAAGCAAATAAGTTGATTTAACAAAAATAGTGCAGTAGTTCTTTTACTACCGCACTATTTATTCTATTACTTAAAAATCAACTTTCAAAAAACGTACTCAAAGTCTTATACGCCGTAACATCGACTTCTGCAAGATACATCCCGAAATTCTGCATTTTGCATTTAATTTACAGGAATATTTTTCATCGTAAATTCCGTAGAATTATTCATTAAAATATGCTATACTATACGAAACTGATACAAGCGGAGGAAAGTTTATGTCCGAATTAAGTTCACTTAAACCCGAAAGGGTCTTTAAATATTTTGAAGAAATTGCCCGTATTCCCCACGGCTCCGAGAATATGACGGCTATTGCAAATTACTGTGTGGATTTTGCCGAAAAGCATTCTTTAAAAGTTATAAAAGACGAAGCAAACAATGTGGTTATTTATAAATCTGCTACGGCAGGTTACGAAAACACAGAGCCTGTTATATTGCAAGGTCATCTTGATATGGTGTGCCAAAAAGACGAAAGCACCGAAATCGACTTTATGAAAGACGGTCTTGAACTGTTTGTTGACGGTGATTTCGTTAAGGCAAAGGGCACAACCCTCGGCGCTGATAACGGCATTGCTGTTGCTATGATTTTAGCAATACTCGAAAGCGATAATATCCCTCACCCACCCATAGAAGCGGTTTTCACCACCGATGAAGAAATCGGTATGGTAGGCGCATTGGCACTTGATATGAGCCTTCTGAAAGGTAAAAGAATGATTAACCTTGATGCCGAAGAGGACGACACATTAACCGTTTCCTGTGCAGGTGGCAGTGATTTCAGAATGATAGTTCCCCTTAAGAGAAAAACTGTACGCGGCAGTAAAGTTATCATTACGTTAAAAGGACTTTTAGGCGGTCATTCGGGCGTTGAAATTGATAAAAACCGAGTTAACGCGGATATTCTTGCAGGAAGATTTTTAAATTATATGAAATCTGTCTGCGATTTTGAAATTATAAGTATTGACGGCGGTGACAAAGGCAACGCTATACCAAACAACTGCACAATGATTTTGTGCACCGCTACTCCTGACATTTTTATGAGTTCAGCCATAGACTACCTGGACATAATACACGGTGAAATAGGCGACCGCGAGCCCGATTTTATTGATAATATTTGCGTATGCGAGGAATCCGAATACGACGTAATAGAGTCCGAAATAAAGGATAAACTTATTTTCACACTTCTTTGTGTACCCGACGGCATTGCTCAGATGAGCGCGGAAATAAAAGGTTTGGTCGAATCTTCATCTAATCTCGGTATTCTTAAAACGGAAGAAGATAAAATAATTCTTCATTTCACTTTAAGAAGCAACAAAAAATCCGCACTTCAATTCCTTGAGGGCAGATTATCTGCTTTTTCTTCCTGTATATCCTGTGAAACAGAGTGTTCGGGTCACTATCCCCCTTGGGAATTCAAAGAAAATTCAGAGTTACAAAAACTTTTTAAAGAGTGTTACATTGAGCAATACGGCAGTGAACCGAAAATTGAAGCAATACACGCAGGTTTAGAATGCGGAGTATTTGCATCGGGCATTGAAGGTCTTGACTGTATTGCTATGGGTCCGCAACTTTTTGACGTACACACGGTAAAAGAAAGACTCAGCATTTTTTCCCTTAAAAACACTTTCAATTTACTCCTCGAAATTTTAAAGAGAATGAAATAAATGTTGATATTTCTTATATTTATGGTATAATGAATCGGATTATTTTAAAATGTCAGTAAAAATGACATAAAGATTGGAGAAAGTATGGATAACAAAAACAACTTCAAGCCATACGTTCCGGCAGAAAAAGTAACTCCCGAAATTACTGTTACTTCTATTGTTATGGGTATTATTCTGGCGGTCGTATTCGGCGCAGCAAACGCCTACTTAGGTCTTAGGGTAGGTATGACGGTTTCGGCATCTATCCCCGCTGCCGTTATCGCAATGGGTGTTATTCGCATTATTATGCGCAGAAACTCAATTCTTGAAAGCAACGTAGTTCAGACAATCGGTTCTGCAGGTGAATCACTTGCGGCGGGTGCAATCTTCACACTCCCTGCTCTTTTCCTTTGGGCAGCAGAGGGCAAAATGGAAAAACCCGACCTTGTAGAAATCACCCTTATCGCTCTTATCGGCGGTCTTTTAGGTGTATTCTTTATGATTCCCTTGCGTAACGCTCTTATAGTTAAAGAACACGGCACACTCCCCTATCCCGAAGGAACTGCTTGTGCAGAAGTTCTTCTTGCAGGTGAAAAGGGCGGTTCTAGTGCTTCAACTGTTTTTGCAGGTATGGGCTTTGCGGCACTTTTCAAATTCATTATTGACGGTCTTAAACTTGTTTCGGGTGAAATTTCTTTCAGAGTTAAAGGCTTTGCAGGTGAAATCGGCACACAGATTTATCCCGCTGTTATGAGCGTTGGTTACATCTGCGGTGCAAGAATTTCTTCCTATATGTTCGCAGGCGGCGTGTTAAGTTGGCTTGTACTTATCCCCATTGTTGTACTTTTCGGCGCAGACATTATTCTTTACCCCGGTACTGCACCTATCAGCGAAATTTTCGCAGAGGGCGGTGCAAGTGCCATCTGGAGTACGTATATAAGATACATCGGTGCAGGTGCACTTGCAGCAGGCGGTATTATAAGCCTTATTAAATCATTGCCCCTTATTGTAAAAACATTTACAGGCGCATTGAAAAGTATGAAAGGTGCAGGCGCCTCTTCACAGGAACGCACAGCAAAAGATATTAACCTTAAAATAGTTATTATCGCAATTCTTGTGCTTACACTTCTTATCTGGTTAATTCCTGCTATCCCTGTTTCACTTCTCGGTGCATTTATTATTGTTATATTCGGTTTCTTCTTCGCAACCGTTTCTTCAAGAATGGTTGGTCTTGTAGGCAGCAGTAACAACCCTGTTTCGGGTATGGCTATCGCAACGCTCCTTATTGCAACACTTATCCTTAAAGTTACAGGTGCAGACGGTGTTGCTGGTATGTGCAGTGCTATTGCTATCGGCTCAATTATCTGCATTGTTTCCGCCATTGCAGGTGACACTTCACAGGACCTTAAAACAGGTTACATCTTAGGCGCTACACCCAGAAAACAGCAGACAGGCGAAATTATAGGTGTTGTGGCGTCCGCACTCGCTATCGGCGGTACTCTTTACCTTCTCGACAGCGCATGGGGCTTTGGCTCTGACGAACTGGGCGCTCCTCAGGCAACACTTATGAAACTTATCGTTGAAGGCGTTATGGGTGGCGATCTTCCCTGGGGTCTTGTATTTATAGGTGTATTTATTGCAATTGTTGTTGAAATCATCGGTATCCCCGTTCTTCCCTTTGCTATCGGTGTTTATCTTCCCGTTCAACTTAATGCTTGTATTATGGTTGGCGGTCTTATCCGTCTTGCTATGGAAAAACTCAACCGCAAAGAAGAAGAGAAAAAAGAAATCATCAACGATGGTATTCTCTTTAGTTCGGGTATGATTGCCGGTGAAGGTCTTGTAGGCATTGTACTTGCTCTTCTTGCAGTATTCGGTGTTAACTCTGCCCTCAACCTTTCTGAAAAACTCGGTATTCCCCAGGCAGTTTCAGACCTTGGCGGTTTACTTCTTTTCGCTTTGATTATTCTCACAGTACTCAAATTCACAGTTTGGAAAAAGCGTGATAAAAAAGCATGAAAAAGAATAACTTGAAAAATGAAAATTATCTTGAGCGTATACCTTTACGCAAAGAGGGGCTTAACTGGTCACAGGATGCTGACGGCAACGTTACTCTCGAAATGGAAAACAAAGGTATCTTTAACAGAATCGCTCAGAAAATTTTAAAAAAGCCGAAGATAAGTTATATCCACCTTGATGAAACAGGCAGTTTTATATGGCCTCTTATTGATGGTGAAAAGGATATAATTGCGTTGGGTGAATCGGTAGAAGAACACTTCGGTGAAAAGGCTCACCCTCTTTACGAACGACTTTCACAGTATTTTAAAATACTTGAAAATTACGGCTTTATAACATTTAAATAACAGAAAAAACCGTTGAAACATTTTGTGTTTCGGCGGTTTTTGTCTTTACTAGTATTGTATTTTATGATATTCTAACAGTATATATTTGCATTTCACGAAAAGAGGTAATAAATATGAATTTTAAACCTTACCACAAAAGCCTTGAATCTTTACATATCGGTTGCGAGACACCGCGCAGTTATTTTATCCCTTACGATAATTTACAGGATGCACTTTCGGGTGACCGCAACAAATCATACTATATGACTAACCTTTGCGGTGAGTGGAGTTTTAAATATTTTAAGAGTTTCGAGGATATTGACGAAACTCTTTACGCTGAAAACTACGACTGTAACGGACTCCACAAAGTTAAAGTTCCCGGGAATTTTCAACTTTATGATATTGAGGGCATAGATAATCCCCTTTATTCTAATCTTATGTATCCTTTCCCCACAGACCCGCCCCATGTTCCCGAGGATAACCCCTGCGCATTTTATCTGCGTGATTTTGAGGTTAGTGAAGAAATGCTTGAGCGCGATAACATTATCACATTTGAGGGCGTTTCTTCCTGTTTCTACCTTTGGGTAAACGGTCAGTTTGCAGGTTACAGCCAAGTAAGCCATTGCACAAGCGAATTTAATATTTCAAAATTCATAAAAGCAGGCTCAAACAGAATTGCCGTACTTGTGGTTAAATGGTGCGACGGCTCTTACCTTGAGGACCAGGATTATTTCAGACTTTCAGGTATTTTCAGAGAGGTTTATATTCTTTCAAGAAGCAAAGTGCGAATTGAAGACGTATTTATAAAACAGAACTTCAATGGTGATTTCTCACTTTGCACCCTTAACATTGACTGCAAATTAATAGGTGAGTCCCCTGTTCTTTACGGTGTGGCTTCACCCGACGGAAGTTTACTTACACAGGGCGAAAGCGAAAGCGGTAATTTTAACATTGAAATAAAAAATCCTCTTATGTGGAATGACGAAAAGCCCTATGTTTACCACCTTTTCCTTACTGTTGAGGATGAAATTATACCTTTCCAACTTGCACTGAGAAAAGTTGAAATAAAAGATAAAAAACTTCTTATTAACGGAAAAGCGGTTAAACTTCGCGGTATTAACCGACACGATTCATCTGCAGAAAACGGTTACGCTGTAACCCTTGACGAAATGAAGCGCGACCTTTTTGTTCTTAAAAAAGCAAACGTAAACGCTATACGCACCTCCCACTACCCCAATGACCCCAGATTCTATGACCTTGCGGAAGCACTCGGCTTCTATTTCATTGATGAAGCGGATATTGAAACTCACGGTATGGGTTACAACACTTCATCCGACTGGGATTGGACCCGCTGGTCACTTCTTTCAACCATCCCCGAATGGAAAGAGGCTTATGTTGACCGTGCCGCAAGACTTTTTGAGAGAGATAAAAACCACGGCTCAGTTATAATGTGGTCCTTAGGTAACGAAAGCGGTTGCGGTGTAAACCACCGTGCAATGCGCCAATACATCAAAAATCGCGATGAGAATACCTTAGTTCACTACGAAAACTCACACCTTGAATTCAAAGCAGTTCCCGAAGGCGAATGTTTTGCGGATATTTCTGACGTTGAAAGCAGAATGTATGCAGGTGTTAACTATATCGACGAATATCTTAATAAAGATGAATACAACAAGCCTTTCTATATGTGCGAATACGTTTGCTCAATGTCCACAGGCGATGTGTACGATTATTGGGAACTTGTTGATAAATACGATAATTTCTGCGGCGGTTGTATCTGGGAACTTACAGACCACGCTATAAATATCCCCGATGAAAACGGCAAAGCCCGTTACTACTACGGTGGCGATTTCGGTGACTTCCCCAATGACGGTATATGCTGTATTGATGGTCTTGTATTCCCCGACAGAAGTCCCAGACCCGGTTACTATGATATGAAAAAGGTGTACGAGCCTTTCAGAGGTAGTTTCAGAAATGGCGAACTTACAATAAAAAGCGTTCGTTACTTTGAAAGCCTTTCAGATTTGGAACTTAAATGGGTACTTTCTTCAAACGGCAAAACAGTTGCAGAGGGCGTTATTGAGTCACTAGATATTGCCCCCCAAAGCGAAGTTACATATAAACTTTTTGACGAAAAAGACTATGACCTTAAAGGTGATTGTTTTGTTACAGCCTCAATTTGTCAGAAAAACGCTACCCTATGGGCTGAAAGCGGTTACGAAGTGGGTTTCCTGCAGTTTGAAATTGAAGCAGGAAAAATTGAAGTTTCGGAAGATATAAACGAAGTGAAACTCTCCGAAACAGACCGCTATGCAACTATTAACTGCGGTGAAACAGAATTCATTTTCGATAAACCCTACGGCAGAATATGTTCGATAAAAAAAGACGGCAAAGAGTTATTGGCTGAGCCCTCAAAGTTCAAAATGTGGCGTGCACCCTCATACAACAGAGGTTCTGTGGACGAGTGGATAGCAAACCATCTTCACCACGTAGAACAGAAAACTTATGAAACAAAAGTTTCTGAAAAAGACGGCTGTGTAATTATTGAAACTGAGATTGCTCTCGGTGGTCCTGCAAATCCGCCCATATTAAAAGGTACGGCAACTTATACTTTCTGTCAAAACGGTGCTTTAGAGATAACTCTCAATGGAGATATTCGTGAAAATGCACCCATTCTTCCCCGCCTCGGAATTGAATTTATAATGAACAAAGAAAACGAAGATATTGTTTATTTCGGTCTTGGCGAAACCGAAACTTACGCTGACAGATACAAAGCAGCAAGATTCGGTGAATACGCACTTACCGTTACCGATAACTTCGTACATTACATAAGACCCCAGGAAAACTCCTCACATTACAAAACTCGCCGTGTTACAGTCGGTAAAAAAGGCGGTTGCGGATTATTTGTTGAAGGTCTCGGTGATACAAAAGATTTCTCATTTAACGCCTCACACTACTCTGCTGAGCAACTTACCGAAGTAAAACACGACTTTGAACTGAAAAAAGAGCCGTACACAATTTTCAACATTGACGGAAGATTCAATGCTATAAGCGAAAGCAGTGAACTTGACAACGACGAAAACAACAGGCTCTTTGACGAAAAACAAATTGACTTCGGTTTCAGTATTAAAGTAATTGATATGAAATAAATTTTCAGGTGAATTTTATGAAAAAAGGTTTTTTAAAAGGCAAATTTTCTTACGGAATAGGTGCCATAGGTCTTGATTTAAGTTACGGAATGTTTTATTCCTACCTTGCGAAATATATGACCGATATTTTGCAGTTAAAAAACTCATTTCTGTTGTTGATTACACCCCTTGCAAGAATCTGGGACGGTATAAACGACCCTATGATGGGTACTATCGTTGATAATACGAACACCAAAATGGGTAAATACCGCCCCTGGATACTTATCGGCTCCTGTTGTAATGCGGTAGTTCTTTCATTGCTGTTTACAAACCCCGGTTTTGAAATCGGCGGTATTCCCTTACACATTTACACCGCGGTACTGTATATATTCTGGGGTATGACAAACACTATGGCTGACATTCCCTATTGGTCAATGGTGCCTTCGTTCACAAATGACCCTAATGAGCGAAATATAATAGCAACCATTGCCCGCGCATTTTCGGGTCTAGGTCAGGGTATAATCTCCATTCTCACTCCCATTATGCTTCCCATACTCAGCGACACAATGTACGGCGGCGAAAAAATCGCAGATGCCCGCGGTTACAGTCTTTGGGCTATTATATGTGCCGTTGCACTTGTTGGATTTTCTTCAATTTCCGTTGCAAGAACTAAAGAAAAGCACGTTATAAAACCCAAGGAAAAATTCACTTTTAAAAAGATGTTTCAAATTGCAAAAAGCAACGACCAACTTTTGATATTTATGCTTTTTGCTATGCTTTCAAACGCAGGTTGGTATATGGTTTCGGGCGTTGCGGTGTATTTCTTTGACGTTGTTGCAGGCGACCCGTCCAAGCAAAGTTCATTCAGCACAATAGGTGCTGTGGGCTCCGTTTTAGGTCTTCTTGTTGTACCCATAATGACTAAATATACCACTCGACGCAGAACATACCAATTCTCTTTAAGTATGGCTATACTGGGCTTTGTGGGGATGCTTATTTCGGCAAAGGGTTTCAACTCCTATATGGCTATGAATTTCTGCTACCTTGCCGCTTCAATAGGCATTGCCTCAATGTTCGTTTCACAAACGGTTTTCCTTGCAGATATTGTTGACTACGGCGAAGTAAAACTGGGTTTCCGTTCCGAATCCATCATTTTCTCAATGAAAGGTTTCTTGCAGAAAATGGCTTACACAATTCAGACCGTTATTCTTTTTGCAGGGCTTGAAATCTCCCACTACAACGGAAATCTTCACCACGATAACCCCGAATCAGCAAAATCTGCAATCAGCGTTATGATGCTTGTTATACCTGCCGTACTTATATTTATTTCCCTTATTATTTTCTCAACAAAATTCAAACTTCACGGAAAATATATGGAAGATATTACTGCACAGTTAAACAGCAAGAACAAAGAAACGGTGGTACAAAATGAAACTTGATAAAATACAACTTTCCGCTAATATAACGCGGATAATTACAGGTGCGGTTATCGCAATTGTAGGTCTTATACTTCTTTTAAAACCCGGCACTTCCCTTGTAACAGTTTGTTACATTTTAGGTGTTGCCGCAGCAATAAAAGGCATTGTAAAAATAATCGAAAGTAAAAAAAGCAATAACACAGGTGCGATGGTTTCGGGTGTTGCAACTTTGGTTCTGGCTTTCGTTTTGTTCCTGCACCCAGAGTTTTTACTCTCGATTTTCCCTGTTATTATCGGTATCGGTATTCTGGGCTACGGTATTATTTCGCTTTTATCTCACAAGGCAAAAGGCATTGTTCCGAAAATAATCCCTGCCGTTTCGGTCATTGTGGGCATTGCGGTTATTGTTGTTCCCTTTAAGTTTGCAGAAACCATAACCGCTGTAACAGGACTTGCACTTGTGATTATCGGCATACTGTTGGCAATTTCTGACTTTATTTTTAAAAAATATATAGATACAACCGATATTCCAAAAATCCCCGACGACGGATATAAAGAAGTAGAATTCAGAGATGTTGAAGATTAACAAAAACACCCCTTTCCTTTCGGAAAGGGGTGTTTTTGTTAATTAACTACCTAAGATTTTTGAAGTTGCGCCATTTTCAACAGAAGTGAATTTGCAATATTCTTCGATAGGATATTCAATCTGGCAACCTTCACCTGTAGCAAAGGCGGTATCCCAATCGGTAATACCGAACACACTACCTATAAGGTCAAGGTCATCTTTTGTAGTTGTACAAGAACCGGGTACTCTTATACCGTTTCCGGATGCTGAAATAAACATTGCGCTGGGCTTAATGTATAAATTCATTTACATAACCTCCCCTACAGGTATAAATTTGAAAATGCTTGAAAGAAGTTCAATAATCTTTGCGATTATCTGTTCGATAAATGAAAGGTTAGAAGAACCTGTATTATCTGTATCAGTATCAGTATCTTCAACAACAGGAGTAACAACACCGTTAATTACCTCTGCCCTTTCAGCAGGAGCAGTCATAAGCGCATATGCATCATCCATATCATCTGCTGTTACCATAGTCATAGTAGCATCGCCTGTAAGTTTGATGTTGTTAACTGCAAGAACATCGGTGCCGGAATTTTGAATTGTAATGGTAGCAACACCTGTGTTGTCAACAGTTACACAATCGGTTACATCATAGTACATTTCAGTAGGTCCGTAAATATTGAACTCTTTTGATTCAATTTTATCTGTGGTCAAAGGATCATCAACACCGATTTTAACGGTTGCTGTACCTGTTACTGCACGAAGTCCAAGGTGAACTCTTGATGTGGGAGCAGGAACAAGAACTTTAATTACAAGTGCGCTGTTGCTACCGCCTTTGAGATACAATTCGTTCTGAGGGCCGAATTGTTCGTAGTTTGCAAAACTGAGTGTTGTGCCTTCTGTAACTGCAGTTTCAACATATGCGATACCATCAACTTGTGTTGTGTCTGTGCCCATCTGATTATTCTTGATGCTGTTGATTACATTGTAGTAAACTGCTTTCTGTTCTTTTTCAATATAATCAACCTTTTCCTCAGACATAGGTTTATAAATACGGAAACCGTCGATGTAGCAGTCGAGTGATTTTGTTGCACTGCCGTCTGTTCTTGTACCGCGAGTATTGATGTTACCTGCTGCGCCTGAACCGCCGTTGAGCACGGAGTTATCATCGAACCAAACAAGTTCAAGGTCTGCATTTGCAAGGTCTTCTAAACCATAGGAAGCAAGAATTGCTGCTGCATCTGCTTTGCTTACGGGAACGCCTGTTGTAGCATCAAGTTTACCCTTTGAGGTTGTTCCCATAGCGCTCTTAAGCGCAGTTGCGGTAGAGAGATAAAGAGCTGTTGTTTCAACGGTGTAAGTATCGTGAACAGTACTTCTGAAGTTAATAACAGGAACCTGGCAAACAAGACCATTGCTGTTTACAAGGTCGATATTACCATCTTTTGCACTGTAATATGTATCAACAAGATAACCCTTAACGATTTCGCCTTTTGAATTCTTTACAGATACTGCCATAATGCCTGTGTTAGCACCGCAAGCGGAAATAAGATCGAAACCTTCACCGATAAATTCAAATGATTTTACAGTACTGCGTTTTGAATCTGCCTTAACAGAGGTCTTAATTGCACTACCATTTGAATGGTCATTAGTTGTTGTTTCATAAACAGCATCATAACCGTAAACGTCTGTTTCATCGTCTGTGATGGACTGTCTGGTATTAACAGGATCACCATCTTTTGCCCAACTGTCAGAATTCTCTACTTTATCAACGACATAGTTTTCTTCAAAAAGAACGTTTGAAGCAGGAACAACTTTAATTGAGAACCAGTCATATCTGCCTGTATCACGCTTGATAAGACAGAAACCGGAGTCAGCAAAGTTCGTGGGAGTTGTTGTGTAAAGAAGGTTTTGGTTTTCGTCTGTAATTGCAACAAGACCGTTAGCAGATTTCTGTGTATAAGGAAGTTTAGCCTCATAATCAGCTAC